>JAKOQC010000445.1 GCA_029778565.1 bacterium | reverse complement strand
CTTATATCATACCAATTCTCACCGTCGATTTTAGCGAGAACTTTTATACTTTTGTGCTTGGTAGTATCACGATAAAACGGCTCGTAACTCGTATCTATATTTAGCTTATTAAACATATTAACACCTCAATATATTGATAACTGATTCTGAACTGCAAACGGCATCTTTGCTTCGTACACTTCACGGATATAATCGTCTGTCCATGTAGCACTATTATATCCATAATACGGAGCAGCAATAAGAGTGTTGGTAGGTTTATCACCTGAATATCCTCCTAAACTCAATCCTACATCAAACGGTGTTTGTATTTCTTTATTGGTTGGAATTGTTGCCTCACATTGTTTTACACCGTCTACGTAATAACTTAATACTTTACCGCTTTTCTTTACAACTTCATAATGCCAGTGATAAAAATAATCAGTAGGATTAAAAGTATTGTCGCTATTAATTACAACAGTAGTAGCATCATTTAATGCAACAAGTAAACGATATTTATTTATGCTAGTTCCTTTTCCCCAATATATATATCCTTTTGAGTTATCAGAAGTCCATTGTCCTAACGTACATTCATTATAACCATTCTGTCTATCATTTTGCGTAGCAACAGGATATTTCCAGTAACTTACCACCCAGTCATCATTAGCTATGTCAAACATCAAATCTTCGACTGATATTACAAGTCTACCTTTTGGGCGTGAACCATTGACAAATGAAGAAGCGAATGGTTTTTGTTCAAATTGTAGCCAATCTATTTGTAAATATTTACCTGAGGAAATTGTAAAATGCATTGTTGAAGATGCTGCCAATTCGTCTGGTACATATGTACGTTCTAAAGTTACCCAAGCACCGCTTGCGGGTGCTGTCCCAATATTATAATATCCAACACCAAAATAAACATAAATAGGGCAATCTTGCCCATTAGCACTTCGCACCCTACAAGAAATAGTATGTTCCTTTGTGTTGTCAATAGTAAAATCCTGCAATAATGCCAGAGGAGCAGTGCTACTTTC
This sequence comes from bacterium, assembly GCA_029778565.1. Taxonomy (GTDB): domain Bacteria; phylum Patescibacteriota; class Saccharimonadia; order CAILAD01; family BJGX01; genus JAHFOQ01. Next base: position 282 of record JAKOQC010000445.1, on the reverse strand, counting down.
ATTATGCATGTTCATAATATTATTCACCACTTCAATATAGCCGGTGCCACCCCAATTGTTAAATTCATAATTAGCTGTACCATTTAAAAACTGTGGGTTTTGCACAAGATTCGTTGTCCCGGTTTCCACAGCAAAACTTCTCACACCCCTAAACGGCACAACATCATCTCTATACGTTGTACACAAACTCCCGTCTGTATTTCGCACCAACCCATACGGCTCTTTTATCAAAGCCATCATTCATCACTTCCTATATCAAATTCTCTCGGCAATTCAATTTCT
>JAKOQC010000444.1 GCA_029778565.1 bacterium | reverse complement strand
TGAATTCTTGTTCTTTAAATATATTGTGCTTAAATAAATTAGACCACCAACAGCAAAAAAACCAATACCATACTGGGCTAATTCAATCGGCATTAAGCATCACGCTCCCGTATCAATCCACAAGAGATTGGTATTGGTAGGGGGGTTTGCCCCTGTGTGGTAAACCTGTTCATAATAGCTTGGCAATTTACCTCCCAACTTTTCAGCGTTATCAACTATACCGTTGTTATTTTGGTCATAGATACTTTTTAGCATATCGCCATAACCGGCATTGCCTAACTCTTCCCGTGTAACATAGCCAGCGTCATTTTCCAATTCACTAACATTTGTTGGTATATCATTTATGTCTGCTTTAGCGTTCCATGCCATTCTCTCGTTTGCTGTTATATGTTTTATAGGATCAGATACATGATTAACGGCACCATTCCAGGCATCAATAAGAATTTGTGTGATTGTATCCAAGATAGACTTATTACTGTGGGTGTGTTTTTGGGCACTTGCATCATTCCATGCTGCTTTCTCCTCCCCACTTACAAACTGTTGAGTATCACTTTCTGTAATCATACTTGCTGGATGTGTTTCAGGATGGATATATTTATTTGCTCCTGGTTCAATGCCTTCAAGTTTAGTTCTTTCTTCTGCCGTCATTATTTTCTTTTCTTCTGTTTCTGTTATTTCATCTAAATTATGGCTGTGAGCACTAGGCGGAAATTCAGAAGGTTTATTCTCAATCTCTGTCCATAACGGCCATTGGTTAGGGTTGGTAGTTTTAGCAATATAGTTACTACCTACCCCATGTGTGCTCTTGCTGTTAGCATGGGTATCTACTTTCTCTTGCGCTCCGGCAGTAGTTTCAAATGGTGCAGTATGCCATTCATTACCGTGCATCTGCATTTGTCCATCGCCAGAGGGGGGTGGGTCAGGGGGTTCTGTACCTCTTTTGCAGAGAATAAATTTATCATTAGGGTCAAAGTTTATATATACTACCCATACTTCTTCACCAGCATTGAATTTAATATTAGGGTTATAGGGTACGTTGGGTGTTGGTATGGTGGAACCGTCAATATACACAGACGCCCGGTCTCCGTCAATGCTGGCAATTTTGCCCAAATGGAACATCTTTTTCTGCAATTGTTTTCCTATCAGTTTCTCTAACAAGTCTATAAATTGTTCAGGCGTCATGTACTATACCTCCTTATCCTAACTGCTTCTGCTTGTGTCTTTTGTGCTCTCAATGGTATTGTAAATCTTACTAATTCGTATCTATCGTTTATTTCATTGTTCGGGTCAATCAGTTCTATTACATCTTCTGCTTCATGGAGATAATTGGGTACTAGTTCTAAATCCACTCTTTCTGCTATCGCCAGTCTTTTCTGCAGTTCATAATTTGCCCTTGCCTGCGCTAGTTTTTTTGTTGTTATAAGAGGGTCAGGCCCATGTATATATAAACGTGAACCTATTCGCTGGATAGAGGTAGGGCTGTCCGGGTCGTCATCTTTGGCTTCTGCTGTTACGGTAGCAGTTTGGGAGGAGCCGCCTATAACTAATATGTGATTGCACAATTCGCTATCATCTAACCTTTTATTGCTGCCAGCGTACAAGGTGTAATCTTCGGGTTTATAAGTCCAGCAGGGAGGGGTTTTTTCTAAATCACGTTGGGGTCTAAATCTTAAATAGCCGTCAGTATCAAAATAAAGGGTGTATACTGCCAAATCAGCTAGTTCTTTCATCGCTTTCCAGCGGGCTTCCCCTGCTGAATAGGTCAAGTCATAGGGTACTGTCACGTCACAATCATCAAACAGGAATTTACTTATTCCTTCTGCTAGTTGTTTTATGGCAGTTCCTATATTTACCCCTTTTTTAATAGTGGTTTCGTTTACGAATTTCCCTATAGGCGAGCCTGCCAATAGGTATGCTTTGTCATTCCCCTGTATTGTGACTATTCTTTCTGCCGGTCTGCTCAACGCTTCGGGATTTGTTACAACAAACACACCTTGCGGTATATATTCAGCGCCAAACCCTACAAACAACTTAAATCTCTTATCTAGCCATATTAATTTATCTTCTCCCCATGTGAAAAGGTTATCGCTATTTTCTATGGTTAATGTAGCTGTTCTTCTTATATCCCTATCTTTATCTACAGAAATACTGCCTTCTATCAGGCGAGGAGTTATTTCTTCTATAACATTGTCATTATTATCAAGTAATTGTAGTTTTACTTTTACTTGGCTTACAGGAGCTATCATTTGTTCTATAAAGGCTTGACTAGCTATCTGCATCAGCTATCTCCACCCATCGTACTCCCACTCTTAAAACGTGGGATTTTAATGTCCTATGGGGGATGGTAATTTCAGGTTCGTAGATATTGACTTTCATATACCTGCCTTGCCCATCTTTTAGGATATAAGGTTTTCTTGCCTCTATCATACTGTCTAATATTTCTTCCATTTCTTTAGCTGTTTTCTCTTGGGGAATAAATAAACCTATCAGTGTACCCCTTCTGAATCGTGAGGGGCCGTACCTTATTAATGGATATTTACTAAACGTCCTTATTTCTTCCCTATCTTCCTCTAAATCATAGGTGGCATCATCTAAGTTATAAAGAAATTGTAATTGTGTATCTTCATCTACCAACCACCAACCGTCAAAATCAACTTCTACCGGATGGGTTATGTCGTCCCCCTCTATAACATCATCAATCAACGGTACTACTGTATATTCGTATACTTGTTTGGCTTTAACAAAGTAATCTTCAAATCGGTGTTCTACATTCCATTGGTTTTCTACTTCTCCTACTGTTTGTTTTAATTCGTTTGGTTTATTTCTTTTAATGCGCCATTTAGTTATGTTTAATTCGTTGGGGTCTATATTACCAGCTTCAAAATTGCCGTTAAATCTAGCAAGTAATCTAGTGTGCCCAGTCCATTTTATAGGGTCATTGACTTTTGCTATTTTGTCAATATGCAATGTATCTGCTATGCAATTTTGTAATTTAACAGAATTTTGGGTATCAGAAAAGGGGAGTGTATTGTCAAATACACACTCCCCGATATAGTGGATACCGATTAGCATGGCATCACCACCTTTATTCCCATTTGCTCAAACTTTTTATATTAAAACCCTTCACACTATCCAGCCTTTTGTCATGCCAATAGTGTATCTTGGGTCACGGTTCTAACCTCTTTTGGTTATAATCACTTTCTCGGTCTTGCCGTCCTTCGGCTCCCAGTCCACTTCTGCACCCAGGGCCTCCGCAATGAAGCGCAAAGGCACCATAGTCCGCCCATTGATAATTTGAGCCGGGACATCCATTTCCCGGCCCTGGCCATTGACGGTATATTCCTTCTTCCCGATCTGTAATTCGATATGCACGCTCTCACCCCGCTCCGCCAGTTTTATATCCGGGCCAAAGCCGAGCCTGGCGCATATATCCGCCGCCTTGCTTGCCCACTGTGGGCTGCTCCCATAGTGACCACACGCCAGGACACCCAGCACGCCGGGCGGGTCTAAGCTCACTACCAGGCCGCCGCTGTCCCCGGCATTTCCTCGGGCACTAAACTCAATGAGGTTGGTTAGGCGATATTGCCGTCCGGTGTTTTTGTCGATTATGTCTGTCCAATCACTGACCTTAGTGACCTTGCCGTAGGAGATGCCGCTTACACAGCCCACGAGGGCAACAT
>JAKOQC010000002.1 GCA_029778565.1 bacterium | reverse complement strand
TTCGAGGGAAGAAGGAGTTGTTGTAGAGAGGTCGGATGGTAAAGCTAAAACCATAATGAACGCCACAGAAGGAATATCTATCTACTCTGACCTTGGTTCCGGGCTTGCTAAGAACTTCTTTGTCGGGCTTGATGGTAGAATCCAAGCAAAAGGTATTGATATTGACGGAAGCGGAACATTCAGCGGAGAACTTAAGGCAGCCGGAGGGACGTTTAGCGGAGACCTTGTCGCAGCCGGTGGTACGTTTAGTGGAAATTTATCTGCTGCTGGAGGAACATTTACTGGGACGCTGGAGGGCGTTGATGGCACCTTTTCTGGTAATTTAAGTGCTGCCGGAGGAACATTTACTGGGACGCTGGAAGGCGTTGATGGCACCTTTTCTGGGGAGCTGCAAGGCGCTACTGGTCTTTTTACAGGAACAGTCCAGGTCGGTGGCTCTAACGGGACATTAGTAATAAGCGGCGAGTCAAGTGGTGGTGTAGCTCAGTTAGAGTTTTATAAAGGCTCATACGATTATTTCCCAGATATTACTGTAAACTATAACGGCAGCAGTTTACTCATCGAGGACATTGCCTTAGCTAATGGTTTCTCTATGTGGTTTGGAGATGATATCAGGTTCCGGTCGGATGGCGATATTTATTTGATTCCATGGGGTCGTCTATATTATAACGGCAACGAAGTGGCTACAAAGACTTGGGTATCTAATAATTTCGTCATGTTTGGTGATAATGAATACGTTGGTTCAGACGATCCAAACCAAAAAATTACCCTGGCCGCTACAGACAATGGTATAGTTGTTCGTGTAAATGGTGTAGTTAAAGGTAATCTCTTCTATGCCTAATAATTAAGGAGTGATATTTGTGAGGGTTATTAAACTTAGCGAAGATGAATATAACATTCTAAAAAATTTACTTGCCAAGAGTCCCATAACTGTTGGCGATGTACCTGCGGTTATACCGATTATTAATAAAATAAGTGCTGCGGAGGTGATTGAAGATGGCAAACAAATATGCGAACTTAGTCGGAACAAACAAGATTAAAGATGAATACACCAAAATAAACACAGGCTTTGACGGGGTAGAAACAGACATTAACGCTCTAAATGACCTTGTAGATGCATTAGATTCCCGTGTCGATACGATTATCACTACCCCCATAGACGGGGAAGCAGCAGCACAGGAAATTGTTGATGCCAGAGCAGGATTTTCTACAATTGGGGGCCGTATAACTGCCATTGAAGGGGATATTGAAACACATATGGCAGATAATGTGCATTTCTACAAAAACTACAGAGGCCATATGTTTCACGTGCTGAACTCGTGGATTCCGAAGCAACACATATATAAAGGTCAACTTCATGTGCACACCACTAATTCAGACGGAACAAATACACCCACAGAAATGATGGAAGCATATCGCAATGCGGGTTATGACTTTGTAGCTATAACAGATCATAACAAAGTAACGGCAGACCCGCAAGTAGAAGGGATATTGTTCATACCAGGAACGGAGGAAACAACACACCCGTCCCATTTTATTACCATCAATACCACAACTACATACATCGGGACAACTTTGGGGGAATGGGGTACAATACCAATACCAGAAGGTTCGCTAAAGCTATATAAGGATATAATAAAGGCTTTACCCAAAGGTGCTATACACGGTTTGGCACATCCAGCACTATCAGAATGGCCAATTGTGCCTGAGCATATCCCTGACCTATATGGGTATTCGCTTTTTGAAATACTTAATGGTTCAACGAATTCGAGCGCTTTGTATGATCGTGCATTGTCAAGCGGTCGTAGATGTTGGTGCATAGCTGTAGATGATGCGCACAGCGTTACCGCAATCAATAAAGCGTGGATAATGGTTAATGCCGATGCCCTTGACCAAGATACAATAATTGATGAAATCCAATCTGGAAATTTTTATGCAACAAACGGTGCGACTATATCTAATGTAACTGTTGAAAAT
>JAKOQC010000008.1 GCA_029778565.1 bacterium | reverse complement strand
ACCTGCAGATGATATAAAAAATCAATATTGTCAACCTTTCAATTATGTAGAAATCTATGACGGTAGAGAAAGAATAGAATTATTTAGAATTATGCCTTCCACTCTTACAAGAAATACTAAAGGGGATATTGTTTATCAATGCGAACATGTATTGGCTACTTTACTAGACGATGTACTTTTTAAATATCATCAGATAGGCAATATTGGGGTAAATACAACGCAGGTAATAAGATATATTCTAGATCATCAGACAGAAAAAAGATGGCAATTAGGAATATGTGAATTTAACAGGCAATTTGAATATAAATGGGAGAATGAAAACTTGTTGGCAGCCTTATTTTCGGTGCCAAAACCTTTTGATGAGAAATATAGATGGGAATTTGATACAAGAGGCAGCGTATGGAGAATACATCTTAAGAAACTACCTAATAAATTCAAAGCTGACATAGTTTACAAAAAGAACATGGTGGAAATCCAGAAAGAAGTTGACCCTACTTCAATAGTAACAAGATTATATTGTCTTGGTTATGGAGAAGGTGACAATCAATTAGGGATAGAAAGTGTTAATAATGGAATCCCATATTTGCAAGCAAATGGAGCCTCTACTACTTGGGGTATAAAGCCAAGTATTCTTGTAGATAGAAGATTTGAAAATCCTGAAACACTAAAAGCCTATGGGCAGGCATTGCTCAATGAGCTCAAGAATCCGTATAAGTCATACTCTGTTAAAGCTGTAGATTTGCACAGGAGGGACCCAAACAAATATGAAAGGTTTTTCCCTGGTGACATTGTTCGCATTATCGATAAAGAGGACGACATAATCGAGGACCTGCCAATTGTTAAAGTCACCAAGTCAGATATAACTGGCAATTCAGGAGATATTGAAATTGAAATTGCAAACAAGAGTAGAGATGTGGCAGGGAGTATATCAGACCTTCAAGATAGAACTAGAATAAATGAAGTGTATGCTCAGGGAGCAACTAACCAGATGATAGTTCCTTTTGCAGATAATGCAGATCCTCAAAATCCAGCAGTAATGAGAGTGTATATACCCGATACTATGGTTAGGATAAACAAATTAGTATTAAATTATCAATTAGAGGCTTTCAGAGCGTATTCAAAAGCTATTGCGGGTGGCGGTGGAACTGTAGCAAGTACAAGCGCGGGAGGTGCTACTACCCAAACTAGTTCGAGCGGCGGTGGAGGTACAACCACTAGTTCAAGTGGTGGTGGAGGTACAAGCACTAGTTCAAGTGGTGGTGGAACTACTAGCACTACTGATATGAGCGATGTACGGGAACTTTGGGATATAGGAAGTGCAGTAGAAGGACATATGATGACTCCAGCAGGGGACCCTCCGCATGTTCATGCGTTAGATAGACATAGGCACCCACATAGGCATAATGTTAATATACCTAATCATAGACACGGTATAACAATACCTAATCATAGACACGATATAACAATACCTAGTCATCAACACAACATAAACATTCCTAACCATCAACATAATGTAACAATACCTGATCATATTCATGAGCTTGAATTTGGGATATACAGAGGTACTACAGCTAATAAGGTAACTATAAAAATAGATGGGAAACCAATTCCACAGACACAACCAGGACAAGATATTGATATAGTAAAATATCTTAGTACAGATAGCGCTGGAAAAATAAATAGAAATACATGGCACACGATAGAGATTATACCAGACAGAATGACTAGAATCGTTGCTAATGTATTCATGCAAATATTTACAAATAGCCGCGGAGGTGGTGATTATTAATGTT
>JAKOQC010000443.1 GCA_029778565.1 bacterium | reverse complement strand
TGTAATTGGGAATAAGGCTCCGCTAAGGAGGAATATAGGCAGCACTATGAAGCTCATTATGAGGTTAAACCCTTCCATGCTATCTGTGAATGCTGCTATTACAAGTCCAAGACCTCCAAGGCCCATGGATACTATTAGGGCTATTATCATGCTAACAATGAAACATAAAGGTGACATGGTGACTCCTACTATGAATGATAGTACTAGTAAGATGGCCGCTTGTATCATTGAAGCTGTGCTTATGCCCAGAGCTTTTCCGAGTATTATTGAGGCTCTGGATATGGGTGCTACTAGTATTTCTTTGAGGAAGCCGTATTGTCTGTCTATTATTACTGAGACTCCTGAGAATATGCTTGTGAATAGTATGGTTTGGCCTATTATCCCTGGGTAGATGAATGCTCTGTATCCTCCTGGGACTGCTGCGAATCTTATTGAGGCTCCGAGTCCTGTTCCGAATATGATTAGCCATAGTAGTGGTGTTACTATGGATGTGACTATTCTGGATCTGTAGCGTAGGAATCTTTTCATTTCTCTTAGCCATATGGTGTAGATGCCTTCTATTTCGCTCATGTTGATCACTATGTTTCTGTTATCTTGGTTCCTGTGTATTTTATGAATACGTCTTCGAGGGTGGGGTGTTCTAGTTCTACGGATTTTATCTGGAAGTTGTGTTGTGTTGCGAAGTTTACTATTGCTGGTATTAGGTTTTCGCCCCTTTCTACCATGAGTTTTATTGTGTTTCCTGTGTTGTAGGCTTCTTTTACTCCGGGTAGTTCTGTGATTTTTTCTGTGAATTCTTTGGGTTTTTCTGTTTTTACTTTTATTGTGTCTGCTTTTAGTTCTCTTTTGAGTTTTGTGGGTGTGTCTGCTTTTATTATCTGGCCTTGGTTCATTATTGCTACGTGGTCGCATAGTTTGTCTGCTTCTTCCATGTAGTGTGTTGTGAGTAGTACTGTTACTTTTTCTTCTTTGTTGAGTTGTTTTATGTATTTCCAGATGCTTTCGCGTGTCTGCGGGTCTAGGCCTAGTGTTGGTTCATCTAGGAATAGGACTTTGGGGTGGTGTATGAGGCCTCTTCCTATTTCTAGTCTGCGTTTCATGCCGCCTGAGTAGGTTTTGACGTATTCGTCGGCTTTTTCTCCTAGTGCTATGAGTTCGAGTACTTCTTCTATTCTTTTTTTTCTTATGTTTTTGGGTACTCCGTATAGTGCTGCGTGCATTTCGAGGTGTTCTCTTCCTGTTAGCATGTCGTCTAGTGCTCTGGATTGGAATACTATGCCTATGGATGCTCTTACTTGGTTTGCTTCTTTTATTATGTCGTGTCCGTTTACTTTTGCCGTGCCGCTTGTTGGGTGGATTATGGTGCATAACATTGATATGAGTGTTGTTTTACCGGCTCCGTTCGGTCCTAGTATGGCGTAGATGTCATTTTTTGGTATTTTGAGGTTTATTTTGTTGACTGCTGTGAAGTCGTCGTATTTTTTGGTTATTTTTTCTGTTTTGATGATGTAGTCCATGATCTTCCCTCTTTTTTTTTTGTTAGGATTATTAGGGGGGGTGTGGAGGTTTCCTTGTTATACTTTTTTATAGAAAGATTTATTATGAATTGTTGGTAATAACTTTTTTTAGTTGGTCTTTCACTTTGGGGGTGGATTTTTATGAGAGAGTCTCCTAGGCTTGTTGATAAGACTCCGACTGGTATTTGGGGTGTTGATATTATTACCGGGGGTGGTTTGCCTCGTGGCCGTAATACTCTTGTTTTTGGCGGTCCTGGTACGGGTAAAACGTTTTTTGCCATGGAGTTTCTTGTTAATGGTGCTAGTGTTTATGATGAGCCTGGTGTGATGGTAAGTTTTGAAGAGAGTGAGGATAATATTATTGAAAATTTCAGGTCTGATGATTTGCTCAGGGAGCTTATCAGGGAGAATAGGATTTTTATAGAAGATTTTTCATCTACTAACGGTTTTGAGAGTGGTGATTATAGTTTAGAGGCTTTGTTCATGCGTCTTGATGATGCTATAAAGAGGGTGGGTGCCAAAAGGATAGTGCTCGACAAGGTCGATAACCTATTTTCACACTTTGAAAAGAAAGCGATCATAAGGTCCGAGCTTTTACAACTTATAGAATGGTTGAATAGCAGGGGACTTACAAGTGTGTTTACAACTGGTGAAAATCCTTATGGTGGGGCGGCCCATGGCCTTGAGGAGTATGTATCAGATTGTGTTATCCATCTTAAACATCGTTATAAGGAT
>JAKOQC010000007.1 GCA_029778565.1 bacterium | reverse complement strand
ATGAATGAGGTATAATAGTTGATGCGATGGTTGTTGTAACAGTTGTTGTGAGGATTAAGAACATGAACATTGACATGAGAATTAAGGACATGTAGATAGTTGATGTGAAGATTGACATGAGGATTAAAAACATGAGAATTAAAAACATGAGGCGTTGAATAATTGAGACGAACATTGACATTGGAAACCTGACCTCATTTAGAAGGGATTGCGACACCCCAGGCAACTTCTACCACATGTAACTTAGAATATTGGAAACCTGACCTCATTTAGAAGGGATTGCGACTTGATGTTGTTCATGTAAGCGTCTTTTTTACCGTATTGATAACCGATACCAAAAGCAATGAAAACAACTACATAGAATATACAGAATATCAACAAAACCCAGTGCCACGGTAGCTTTTCTTTGTAGTAGATACACATCTTGCCTTCTTTATAGATGCACTCATTTGTATCTTTTATGTTTGTGTTTTCCATGTTACCCTCTCTTTCATTTTGTGATTTTAGCACATGAGAATTCAGTTAATAATATTTGTCATCAGCATAAATTCTCATGTGCTTTTCATGGTCACTGAAGCAAAAAAAAATAGCCCCAGAGGGATACTCCCCTCCGGGGCCGTAACATTATTTTGTCCAGACGCCACGGGCGACTTTTCTCAGTTTTTCACCCCCTTTTTAATTATATTATTATTTTTCTTGACATTTTTCTGCTTAGAGTAAAGCTTTTGAGCAGAAAATATTGTAAATGTCTCAGGCGTATAAATAGCCTCTATTTCTTCCCCTTCTTCGGAGGCAAAAGCCTCCTCAACCGCTTTATTCCACGCTTCAATCAAGTCTTTTGCGACCTGGTCGAAGACTGCAATGTAATCTGAATAGTCAACTTTGGGTCTCCAGGGCAAATAGGCTTTGCAGCCAGGGCAAGTGCTGATGCATGTGTGAGCATGTAAGCTCGGCCGTATATGAAGCTTATTTGGTCTGTCAACATAAGAGTCTATTCTTATGAATAGACTCTTTATTTGTCTGCAACCTTCATTACCCTCTGCCTCACAATCAGGGCCTAAATAGATTGGCCCCGGCAACTGGTATTCTTTCTGAAATACAAGTTTTGGGCGAAGACTTAATGCTTCGCTTTCCTCATAAATCCTATGAAATTCGAGACGGGGTCTCCAATATCCCCGTCTTTTTTTATAAATTTTGTAACATACTTTTAACATAAGTCCTCCTCCTTTTTTATTTTTTTTTATTTTTTCTTATTATTATACTATTTTTTTTTATTTTGTCAAGCATTTTTTTCTATTTTTTTATTTTTTTTTTCTTTAACGATTTCAACAACTTACACTATACCCAGATTCTACTTGATTTTCACTGAAACACTAATGATTTCAAATAGTTACGGACATGAGGAACTGGTAAAGATGAAAAAGATGAAAAAAGGAAAAATGTAGAAACGAAGTTTTGGGGAGCGTTATATACCCAAAGTAATAACGGTATCAATTTCAACCAGAAAATTAAATAATATCAAATAGTTACATCGATAAGACCCTTGATTGTGGATTCGAATTTTGTATTTATTTTAATACAATGTGAGTAAAAATTGTATACAATATGATTTTGCACATGTGTTTGCACAGGTATTTGCATATGTATTTGCACATGTATTTGCACAGGTTCAGGTTCAAATTCGGGTTCAAGCTCTACTGCAATTCGTTATATCCGAAATGGAATAACGGTAATGTTCAGAATCGTTATGCACATGCTGATACAACGATGAATGAAAGTGATTCGTTATATCTAAACAGGAATAACGGTATTCAAGTTCGTTATACATGAACGGGAATAACGTGATTTGCCAGGTGTAACTACAGCTTCAGGATTAGATTGAGATACAGATACATGAATGCAGACACAGAATGCAGATACAGATGCAGAACACAGATACAGATACAGAATACATGAATGCATACACACATGCAGAATAGAGATACATTAATGCAGATACAGATACAGATACATGTCTGCATATACAGACATAGACATAGAATGCAGACACAGATACAGAATAGAGATATAGAACACAGATACAGAACACAGAACACAGAATGCAGATACAGATGCAGAATAGAGAATGCAGAATGCAGACACAGATGCAGAATACAGAATACGGGGGAGGGGAGCGGAAGGGGGGGGGAATTTTAAAAATAGGTTAAATGCCCCCCCACCCCACCACTAATATGCTCCCTCACCCTCACCACCAATATACCTCATCCACTACTACTAACCTTACCAACCACCATCATCCCATCACACCATCACCTATCCTCTGCTTCTACTTTTTCTACTTCATCTCTTGCTTGACCACATGTTTTATAACCTGCATCATCCACTTGTGTTCTTGGTGCTTCACAGTTTGCCACTTTTTGCATATATACTTATTAACTTAATATCTACTATATGCAATACTTGGCAAGTTGAATGATTTCGTGCAGTTACACAACAGTTTTCAACATCACTAAACTCATTCATACAACAAAACTATCAAAACTAACACTATACTAAACAGAGTAGCCTGAACCTGTTTAGTAATGTTGATAAATGGTTGGTAAGATGTTGATATTATTAGACTTGCCACTTTTTGCATATATAGTAGAATAGATATTTATACTATATGCAATAAGTGGCAAGCTAAATGATTTCATATACTTACGCAACACTTTTCAACATCACTAAACTAAAACTCCCATGAATATCCATCAGAATAACACTATACTAAACAGAATACCTTAAGTCTGTTTAGTAATGTGGAAATCTGATATGTAAGGTATTGATATTATTAGACTTGCCACGTTTTGCATATATATACTTCTATTAATACTACTATATGCAATAAGTGGCAAGTGAAGTTATTTCAATGGGTTACAGAACACTTTTCAACATCACTAAACCTGTTCTACCATGTATAACCATGAAAACAACACTATACTAAACAGGATATGTTGAATCTGTTTAGTAATGTGGAAAAGTGTCTTGTAAGTTATTGATATTACTTGATTTGCCACTTTTTGCATATATAGGTATTTATAATAGTATATATATGCAATAAGTGGCAAGTTTAATAATTACAAGTAGTTGCAATACACTTTTCAACATTACTAAACTTACTTGAACACAAATACAGCTAAAATTAACACTATACTAAACAGTATGTTTTAAGTCTGTTTAGTAATGTGGAAAAATGGTGTATAAGTTATTGTAATCATTAAGTTTGCCACGTTTTGCATATATATATACACTAATACTATCTATATATGCAAAAAGTGGCAAGATTAATAATTATCTACCCATATCCAGTATCTACCCAGCCTTTTCTTAACCTCATGCTATCACAATAAGTGGTAAAGCTGTCACAATAAGTGGCAAAATAAATAACAACCTACCACAACAACTATCACACCATCATACACGACCATACAACACCACCTACCACAACAACTTACAACAATATTTTTAATTTTTTCCTTTACATTTTCGATAATTGAAGGTATATATTATATAAGAGGAATATATGAAGCATAAATACTCTACACCAGACGAGATGTTAAACGAACAGCTATCAGCATTAGAACAGGCTGTTCCTGATGCAGTGGATGTAATCCTTGAAGTCTTAAAATCAGACGACGAATCCATCAAGAAACAACGAACAGAAATAGCCCTTAAACTCCTCACATCAGTAGGTATATTCGACAAACTTGCCACCAGGATGACAGAACACTCAACCAAGAAACTTGTCAATACCCTCATCGACAAGTTTAACAAGAACATGCAGGAAAACAAAGAAAACACTAAATCATAATAATCACAGGATAACCATGATATACAGTAGAATACACGATACAACCCAGACCAGAAAATCAAAGGGAGTTAAAAAAGCTCGTTATGTTCAAGGTGATGGTGAAGCAAGAAATCGTTATGTCTACTGTCAATACTGTGGTTTTATATGCGATACCAAACGTGACAAACTACTGCCTTATTCAGGTGTATCTGCATCATTATCAGAAAAAGAACTAATGACGGAAGATAAAGAATACATCTACATAGAATCTCCCCCGATACCGATAACAGCATTAGACTACTCTATCTTATCTTACTCTATAACCCATAACTGCCCTTTTTGTGGAGGACAGTATACAACAATTTAAAGGAGGATAACATGCCAGCAACAAGGTTTCCAAATGGAATAGCATTAGGTGGAGCATCAGTAGCAGGAGAAACAGACAACAAGATATACATCTACAACTCTTCAGGAACACTTGTAGGAACAATAAACCTTACTCAGCAATCAGCCATGACACCCCAGCTTACCACCATAACCTGTTCTGCTCCATCAACTTACGACTACACAATATCAAACCTTACCCAGACCAGCCCTTATGGATTTGCATCATTAAACGAAGGTCAAACAGTATTAAAAGTCATAGAAAACCTTCAGACAAGACTTTCAGAACTTGAAACCAAACTGAAAGCAATTGGTATTATAGCTTAACTGGAGACCTGGAATGAATGGTTTCCTTGTAGACATCTCAAAGGAAGACTGGGAAAACCTTCCACCTACCCAGCAGTCATGGTTAGTCTACTGCGCAATCCAGAACCTCAACCACCGTGTTCAGTGTCTCGAAAACCGCAAATACTTTGATAAGATAGCATCATTCCTCGGAGGCATTCTCGGAGGAATAGCAGCTATCTTTGGTTCAAAGATTAAGCCCTGACAGGAGATTATCATGCCAGCAGTATCAGAAAAACAACGCAAAGCAATGGCAATAGCATTAAGCATAAAACAGGGTAAAACACCCAAATCCTACTCCCCAAAACTATCTAAACTTGCTAAATCCATGACAGAAAAACAGTTATCAGACTTTGCTAAAAAGACTAAAAAGAGGAGGAAGAGATAATGTCTGAAACAGATTTCAATAGAGCCTTTACAATCCTCTGCGGTCTTGAAGGATATACATCTAACCTTCAAGGTGATAGAGGCGGTAGAACAATCTGGGGCATATCAGAAACTAACTTCCCTGAAGCAGTATCAACCATGTCCACTATGTCTCCAGAACAATCTAAATCCTATGCTCAATCCTTCTACCTCAACAACTTCTGGAACAAATACAACTGCTCCACCCTACCCTACCCCTACAACATCATCTTCTTCTGTATGCTTGTCAACGCACCTCGACCATCCGTCAAATCCCGCAACGAAACATCAAACTGGCGTGATTTCTTATTCAAAATGCAGTTATACTACTCATCATTAGTAGACCACAACAAAAACCAGAACAAATTCTTTAGAGGCTGGATAAACCGCACTCTAAAACTCTGGAACATCTTTTACAAGGAGTCATAATGGGTATAGACGCT
>JAKOQC010000442.1 GCA_029778565.1 bacterium | reverse complement strand
TCTTTGAATGATTTCCGGTGGGAACATGTTCGCTAACATGTACCCGAAACCGCCCTTCCTAATATCTTCCCTCATTGCTTCTAATCTATTAGAGAGCTTTTCCATGTTAACCCTTAAGTTCTGGTATAGAGGGTCAAAAACATTTTGACTTATTATCAGAATGTTTTCTCTAATAGCATTAGTTAAACCTTTTGTAGTTCTCTGCATCGCCGCTGCTGCTCCAGCGTATCTTTTTTCCATTCCTCTAAGAATAGCTGGAATAGCTATATCAGCAGGAATATGAAGGTTACCAATGTTAACAATCTGCTCATGCATCAACCCTAATTCTTCTCTTAGTATCTGATATACTGGTATACCTGCAGTAGCAAATCTTATTAACTCCCTAGCAGTAAGCCTACCCTTGCCTTGTATTTGTCCTAACGCTGCAGCTATATTTTTATATGATTCTATTTTACCTGATGCTGCAGTAGCGTCCGCTATATCTCTCATTATCCTTTCTATGCTCTGAAGAGGAAACTCATACGCCAAAAGCATTCTGGCATTATCAACTGCCTGCTCGTATGAGTAAGGTGTATCAGCAGCCAAGTCTTGAAGGATTTCATTTAATCTTTTAGCTTTATCGGCATCTCTTATAAGTCCTGCAAAAGCTATCCTATTTTCTTCCACAACTTGAGAGAAATTGTACAACTCTCTAATAGTGTCTTGTATAGCGTGAATAGTTCTATAGAATGCTTGAGAGACTATAATTCCCTGCGTAATTCTCCTTACGCTTTTATAACCTTTATCAGCTGCTCTTTCGAGTATCTTAAAACTATCACTAGCTCTTGCAGCGCTTTTAGAAGTATCTCTAAAGTCCTTTGCTACTTGTTTAGAAAACCTAGTTACGGCAGCAGATGCAGCTCTTAAACCTTTATTAAATTGTGAAGTATCAATTCCAAGCTTAGCTGTTAAATTAGCAAAAAATCCCATTAGCTACACCTCCTACCATCCAGTAATTTGATCAATATATCCAAACTGCAACTTAGCCTTATTGTCGCTAGAACCATACAGCATTTGCTTATATTCTATAGCAGCATCTGTTAGTGCCTTAAATTTCCTTGGTGTTGTATTCCAGAACTGTTCCTCAGTCATTCTTAGTTCTACAGTCCCGAAGAATAACATAAAAGGCCAATCCCAACCATCATCTTCTGTTGTTTGCTGTGCGGATTGGCCTTGTTTATTCTCGGGACTTTTTATTAGTTTGGGTTAACCACCTCATCCTGTGGCAAATCGCCCATCATTGCTTTATTCATCTTTTCTGCTAGGTCTTCTAAGTCTGATAAATCTATTTGACTGCCTACATAATGCTCAGATAGATTTTCATCCTCATGTACAAGACCCGCCCATAATGCAAACCTGACAGCTGCTACGCTGCCGGAGCGCAATGCTTCCATAGCCTTATCAATAGTTCCATACTTCTCTTCAATTAATGCAAAAGAGTTTAAAGTATATCTAAGTGTTCTTTCAACGCCATCGCCAATATCTATTACTATAGGTTCTCTTCTTAGTTTTTTAATATTAGCCATTATCTACACCTCCATATTAATCAGTGCTAGGCAGCTGGACTTTATTGAACCATGTAGCCATTAATGAGCTATCTGCATCAGGATGCTCAGCATCAATCTCATACTTCCAAGGTTGTATCTCTTTGCCGTTGATTACGTACTTCTTCTCAATCTTAACAAATTGACCTGTAATAGTATCAGATTGGAAGTTGATGCTGTCACCTTTTGTCTCACTATTGTCTTCTGGCTCTAAAAACTTTCCTTTATACAACCATACGTATCTGTACTTACCATTGGACTTAAGCGTCCTAAAGCCTATAGCTACCCATGGTGGTGTATCATTAGCACCATATATAATAGCACCCCTACTATCTATTGTATGCCCCAATAGGTCTGCCTTCT
>JAKOQC010000441.1 GCA_029778565.1 bacterium | reverse complement strand
ATTTTATCTTTCATGTCTCCCATGACTTCAGTTTTAAAATACTGGGTTAAGGCTGATTCGCCTTCTGCCCTTTCAAGGTTGCTTACCATCATGGCAAGGATGCTTTGCTCTCTTAAGGTTTCGACCATGTCAAGCATAGTAGCATCTTCGCCTTTTATCTTTTTAACAAGAAGTGCAGTGTTTCTTGCAGCTACTTCCTGGTTTAGTCTAAAGAATGCTTCCTGTCTGCCGAACAATGACCGTAATACGGTGCGCATAATTTCTGCGACAAGTTCGGGCTCTCCTGACATGGGGTTGAATCTTGGGGTTGCTGGATTTAGCGGGTTTATATAAATATAAGGAACCTTCAGGCTTCTGCACATTGCTGCTACGTCATCTGCAAAGTCGCCTTTAGGTTCGATGATTGTGACGCCCAGTTTTTCACCTTTTGCTATTGCCTTTAAGTCCTGTACTATCATTGGTTTTAACACGCGACTGGATTTGCCGGTGCCGGTTGTGCCAATACACATAGTGTGAAGGTATCTGTCATGATGTTTTATGATTACAGGCCTATTTCCGACCTTACAAACTTCGACATCAAGGGGGCCCTTTTTGCCGGTTTTTTGTAGTTGAGGCTTAAAGTCGCTTACTTTTATTATTTGAGCTTGTCTTATCAGCAGGGCAATTGCAATTACTGCAACTGCTGGGAATAATATGATTAATCCTTTTGCAAATCTTATTTCAGAAGGCGTTATCCATCCGGTCTGAGCAACGCCTGTCAGCCAACCTTCTGCATTTTGATATAATCTATAGCCAAACCATGCCGAAAGGCCAAGGGAAAGTCCAATAACGCCCGTTAGGATTGCTCTCGCGGCATGACGAACAGTGCCGATTACTACAGCAAGGATGCCTGTGACGGCTGAGATTATAATAAACCAGTTAGCATAAGGTGTCTCATTTAATAATGCCAAATACGCTAGCACTCCGCTGGCAATTGATATTGGCCAAAATATATTTTCGACAAAAGTCATGTAGAATCCTTCCTTTCTTTGAAGTTTTGATAGGCAGTCGGGTCTTGTTCTTGGTATATTATAAAAAAGGCCCTGCAAAGATGCAGAGCCTATTGATTAACTAAAACGGTTCACCTTCACCAAATTCCACATCGTCAAAGTCAAACCCTAAATCAGTAGGGTCGAATGTAGCCTCAGTATCTGCGGCCTTGTCCTTTGGTCTGTCTAGAAATTTAACGGTGTTTGCTACAACTTCTGGCCATATTCTCTTGTTCCCCTGTTTGTCGGTATAGTTTCTGATTTGCAGTCTTCCTTCTACGGCCACTAATCTGCCCTTGCCAATGTTGTTAGCGCAGATTTCGGCTAACTTCCCCCATGT
>JAKOQC010000440.1 GCA_029778565.1 bacterium | reverse complement strand
TTCGCTAAGCTTGGAAATTGATTGGAATTTGGAATTTGGAATTTGAGATTTAATAGTTTACGCGCGACGCTAACGTTTACCGTATTACGTTAAACGGTAGCGTAGCGAAGAGAGGTGTTGAAAAGAAAGTGTCATTGCGAGGGCGAAGCCCGAAGCAATCCCATGGAACGTTTTTGGACGCGCTACGGGATCGCCACGTCGTCCACTCACCTTTTACTAAGGTGAGGGACTCCTCGCGATGACACTCTTTATTCACTGTCTTTGACGCGAGCGAAGCGCAGCGCAGCGAAGTGTCGATTCCCTTATTGTCATTGCGAGCGAACGAAGTGAGCGAAGCAATCTCGAGCGAACAGGGTGAGCTCGTTGAAAAGAAGACGCATCTTCTTTGAGTACGCGAGCCGCAGCGAAGCGTTGAAAAGAAGACGCATCTTCTTTGAGTTCGGGCGAAGCCCGCAACCGCGCCACGGGATCGCCACGCTCGGTCTTTGACCTCGCTCGCGATGACAAAAGCCGTGCCACGCGCAATGACAAGAGAGAAAAAGACCTAAAAATCAAGGAAAACAGTAGTAAATTTTGATTTTTAAATCCTGAAAGTGCCAGGGATTGACGACCGTGGAGCAACAGAGGAAAATTTATTATAATTTATAAAATATTAATAATAGCCTTCTCTTGAACTACAAAGATGTCTTCAATCCTAATATCTTATTTTTTTTGTGTAGCCATTTTTTTTGTATCTTGTTGTGTTCTTGTGCTCTTTGTTCATCAGGGTGCATCAATAGGATAACTTTGTTCAACAAGACAGCTTTGATTAGAGTGATTAATAGCATCCGATTTGCGTTATGTTTGCATCGCAGCGATACGCCATGCAGTTATATTCTGATGATTTATTTGCACAATAGTCAGCGTTCCCACATACCCTACCCTGGAGAGGGTAGTGAGCGTCATTATTACTCCAACTATGCCCTGGGTTTGTGACGGAATGTGGGGAGCCGGCGCAGCAACCATAGCTGCAAGGTGGACCCTCGCAAGTTGTCGGTATCGTAGTCATGTAATTTTTGTAATGTACCCAACTACCTGGACAATCTGATGCATTAAAACGACACTGTTTTAAAGTAACATCACTATCTACCACTTCACCTCCAGCATCAATACATTCTTGTTGGGTATGGAGACCATATACCAATGGTTGAGCACCAGTAACAATTGCCCTTACTTCTGCTATTTGTTCATCAACATAACCTTTAGACGTTGCATCATTAGCACTAGTTGGTCTATCTAAACCAGTTAGCTTGCCAGAGCTCATTTCACTTACGCCTACTTTAACCTTAGTTCCAGCAATAACCTGGCCAGTGGCATAGATATCGCCTGTGACATCTAGTTCTAAGGCGGGGTTTGTGTTTTTGATACCTACATTACCAGGAAAGTTAAAGTTATAGTTGCCACTACCAACATTTTGACCAAAGGTACCTGGTTTAACATCCTCTACTTTGTGCCAGACAGTGCCAGGGGTATAACCTAGGGTATAGATAGAAACACAACCTGCTGTGAGAACAACAATAATCAATATTAAGATAAGAGAACTCTTTTGTAATTTTAACATAAAGTTTTGTTTTTTTTTGTTTTATTTTGTTTTGTTTTCGACCTTTTGTACACTATTAGTAAAACTTAGATAGGGTTTGTTTTAAAAGTGAATATCCAGGTTTTACTATAAAGTATTTATATCTATTTTAAAAAAATACATTATTATTGTCAAATTTAATTTAATAACATATTATTCCTTGTCATCACCACCCCCTCACCTTTGTGAAGGCGAGGGGCGTGGCGATCCCAGAGTATTGTTGCGGGCTTTGCCCGAGATTGCCACGGTCGCCTAAGGGCGACCTCGCAATGACAGGCTCTCTCTTGTCATCGCGAGGAGTCCCTCACCTTAGTAAAAGGTGAGTGGACGACGTGGCGATCTCATTGCATGTCCACAAACATTCCACGGGATTGCTTCGTCGCTCACGCGAGCCCCGTAAGAAATCTTTGATTTCGCACGGGGCGAAGCGTTGAAAAGAAGATAAAATCTTCTTTGAACGCTCTTCGCGATGACAAGAAAAAGGAGTTTATCTTCTTTTCAAAACTTC
>JAKOQC010000439.1 GCA_029778565.1 bacterium | reverse complement strand
TTCGCAGACTTCTGTGGCCCAGCATCATAGAGCAATGTCCGCCCATTTGGCATCTGTACTAATACAGATAAACCTTGTCCAACGTTGATATAACTTACAATTAAATTAGAGCCTGCAATAGTGGTGGGTATACTAATAAATAACCCGACAATCAGTAATACTACTAATACTACATTAACTGCTATTTTTCCCATAGTTCATCTATCAGCCTGTCAATTTTGCGCAGTCTTTCTGTTGTTGCATCTTTGTCAACTGTCCAAACGCCTGGTTCTATCTCACACACAACATCGTTAACATGCACATCACCAATAAATACACTTCTATCAAGAATAAGTGTCTACTTGTCCTCTGTTTCTACAACTACCAAACTACCGTCATTCTCAAACCTATCGATTACACCTCTGCCCGTTGTGTGCGCTTCAGCTGTCCACTGCCTTGTTTTAGAAATACACGAGATTTGTTATATTCGTTCGGTTTTTCTTTAATAGTCCATCGCAATCCGTATTCTTCTACTTGTGCCATATTGTGATGATACCACAATTAACGTTCTTGTTCTTGCTCACATGGTACTACGATTGGCAATACTATTCCGTAGGATGTTTTTTGTTCAGTATATATGTGAGATGTTCTTGTGTTATCATACACAACAATTTTAACAGGCTGATTATTTTGCCTTGCTTTAGCTATATCATACCATAATTGCTCGTGTTCTTTCTTGAATTGATCTTGGTAATCTCTATCGGCATTATGGATATCATCTATTGTCCATTGATCTGGTAATTTGCTATATATGTCATTGTCTATAACCAATATTGGTTGTTTTTTGTAAAAACTTGTGTATAAAGTAGGATTATGTTCAAGAAAAAAGAACAAACTGAAAATATCCTCATCACGACCTACATCTTCCCCTAATAGATCTTTTGCCGATATATACCAATGTATATTGTCTATATATTGTTTAAACATACTTTTCTCATGAGTCTTATGCAGTGTGTGATACCATCGCACTTTCTTGGCATCACACATACCTTCTAATCCTGGCACAAAGAATAAATGGTAACCAAGCAGTTCATACTTTGTTTTTTCATAGTTATTATTTATTTTTCGGTAAGTATAAACACCATCTACACTTATATAAGAGCCCCAAAATGGATGTACATTCAATATGCCGTAAAATGTTAATCCACTACCTTGTTTAAGTACAACATTCTTGGGGTCTGGTACATCAACGGTCCATTGTAACCCATATCGCTGTATTCGTATCATAGTGCTATCGCTCTCTTTCCTCTTCATATGGTATCACAATCGGCAATGTTAGGCCATATGGTGTTTTTTGCTCTGTATATATGTAATCTTTCCGTGTATTATCATACACAATAATCTTGACGGGTTGGTTTGTATGTCTTGCTTGAGCTATACTGTACCACAATTGTTCATGTTCTTGTTTAACCTGATCATGGTATTCTTTGTCGGCGTTATATATATCTTCTATTGTCCATGGATCTGGTAATTGTTCATATATACTGTTACCTATGTACAATGCCACTTTGCCTATAGGCAGAGGTATAGATTTATTAATACTGACACTAACATTATTTATG
>JAKOQC010000438.1 GCA_029778565.1 bacterium | reverse complement strand
TCATGGAGCGATTACTTTTCTATTGTAAAAGATGGCACGACTAAAGTTTGTTATCATGGCGGCAGCTGGAATGACGGCTCGTACTACGGGTTGTTCAGGTTGGGTTTGCACTGTCCTTCCTCGGCCTCGTACGCGAGTATCGGCGGGCGCCTCGCAAAGGTGTAATCTGAGGTGCTGTTATGCTGTGTTCTGATGCCGAAGCGATAGCGGAGGCAAGCTCGAAATATGGGCCTTTAATCATTCAAGATAAGCTTAGGCAGCTTGCGGCTTATGAACGTGCTGCGCTTTTACAGTTTCCTCGTACAGAAAGGCACTCTATTTGTCAGGATATCCGCATGACAACGAGAAATATCCAGCGCTTGATAAGTCGCTGTAAAAAGAGATACTACAAGAAAACCACACTTGAGGACATTGACGTAGAGCTTGACCTGCTTCGTGAACTTATAGCGGAAAGTTACGAGTCTAAATATATCAATGTTCATAAATACGAGGTTTGGTTACGAAAAATTAATGAGATAGGGAAGATGGTTGGAGGCTTAATAAAGGCTTTAAAAGCCTCTCGATAACTTAAGATTTGGGCATCGATGTGTGTCCAGAACAAAAGATTTTCTGTATAGAGCATGGCGCATGTGGGGGCGAGTATATGTTTTGCAAGTAGATATATCCAAATACTTTCAATCTATACATCACCAAACATTACTTGATATCTTAAAACGCACCTTTCGCGAAAAGGAAGTGCTATCTTTGTATAAAACAATCATAGAGACTAACAACGCAACGGGACGAGGAATACCAATAGGAGCGCTGACAAGCCAAACATTGGCCAATCATTATCTTTCTGAAGCAGATCATTTTGTAAAAGAAAAGTTGATGGTCAAGTTTTACGTCAGATATATGGATGACATGATCCTTTTAGGCCCCTCCAAGCATTATTTAAAAGACATCCTAGTGGAGCTTAAGCGGTTTGTTGAAACAAAGTTGAAGCTTGATCTTAATCCTAAGACACGCATATATCCTGCGTCTCAGGGTGTTGATTTTGCGGGATATAGAACATGGAGAACACATATACTGCCACGCAAACGAAATGTGAAAGCTGCTAAAAGGCGATTTAAAAGCATCAGCAGAAGATATGCCAAAGGTGAAGTTGGCCTTGAGTACGCTAAGAGTCGTGTATTTAGTTTTATAGGTTACATGCAGCACTGTAATGGATATTGCAGTACTGTTTCTGCTTTAAAATATCTTATTTTAAGGAGGAATTAATATGAGAACAATAAGTTT
>JAKOQC010000437.1 GCA_029778565.1 bacterium | reverse complement strand
TTTGCAGGCGTTCGTAAAACTGTAGATGCGACCGAGCAAGAGTTTGCAGCACTGGAAAAAGGCATAAGAGACCTGTCTAAACAAATGCCGCAATCTGCCAGTGATATTGCTAGAGTAGCAGAGGCAGCCGGACAGTTGGGAATTGAGACAAAGAATATACTAGGCTTTACCGAAACCATGATAATGCTCGGCGATGCTACTAACCTGACATCAGACCAAGCAGCAACGGCTTTAGCAAGGTTAGCAAACATTACTAGAATGCCTCAGAGTGAATTTGATAGACTTGGCTCTACTATCGTAGCACTTGGAAATAATTTGGCAACTACTGAATCTGAAATAGTAGAGATGGGACTGAGACTAGCTGGTACAGGAGCCCAAGTAGGTATGACGGAGGACCAGATCCTTGCCTTAGCTGGTGCAATGAGCTCTGTCGGCATAAATGCTGAAGCTGGCGGTTCCTCCATGTCTCGGGTAATGCAGAAAATTAATACTGAAGTGTTGTCTAGCGGTAAAAACTTGCAGAAATTCGCAGAAATAGCAGGAATGTCCGCTGAAGAATTCAGTAAAGCATGGAGAGAAAGGCCACAAGAGGCAATTCTAGCTTTTGTTAAAGGATTAGATGAGATCAACAAAAGTGGAGGAGACGTAACCAGCACACTAAAAGACTTAAAGATAAACTCTATACAAGAAATAGATACGCTTTTAAGGCTGGCTGGTGCAAGTGAAGTATTAACGGATTCTCTAGAGTTGGCTTCAGAAGCTTGGGAAGAAAATATAGCATTGCAAAAAGAGGCTGAACAGCGGTATAAAACAACCGAATCCCAGATAGGAATTTTGAAGAATAACGTTATGGATTTAGCCATCTCTATAGGCGATGAACTCAAAGAGTCCATGCGCGGTGCTATTGATACATCTATAGAGATGACGCAGAGGCTAGCTGATGCATTTAATAAAGGTGGTTTTGCAGGACTGGTATCAGAGCTAGGGAATGTAATAGCTGATGTCTTAACCAAGATAGCTGGAGAACTACCTAGATTTATTGATATGGGAAAAGACCTCATATTGAACTTTTTAAACGGTATCAGTAGCAATAGGCAGCAACTTATTGAATCTGTAGTAGAAATTGCCAAATCTCTGGTTAATGCAATCCTTGAGATAATACCTGAACTACTTGAAACAGGCATACTGCTGATACAAGAACTAGGTAGAGGGATTATAGAGGCATTACCGGCACTAATTGTAGCAGCTCAAGATTGTATAGATACGCTTTTAGTCGTAATATTAGATAGTTTGCCTTTGATAGTTGATATGGGTGTCCAAATTCTCTTAATGCTTATAAAAGGCATGGTTGATATGGTGCCTATGATAATGGAGAAAGCTCTATGGCTAATAATGGTATTAGCTGAAGCAATTCAGGATAACTTGCCATTGATTATTAATGCAGCAGTAGAAATAATAAATAGCCTTGTTAGCGGCATGGAAGATATGGCACCTGTAATAATCGATATGGGCATGACTATTATAGAAGTGCTCATAGAAAGTATAATTGATAACGCTGAAAAGCTAATAGATGCAGCTATCCAGATAATAGATTCCCTTATAGGCTTTATTGCAGATAATCTTGATATGCTCATTGACTTTCAAATTAATTTGATTAT
>JAKOQC010000047.1 GCA_029778565.1 bacterium | reverse complement strand
TGGGTAATAGGAAAAGGCTGGGTAGCAGCAGGTGACATAGAAGCAGGAGATAAGGTATACTTATATTCAGGAGAAGGAAGAGAAGTAAAGGAAGTAAGATTTGAGTACTTAGATACACCAATAAAGGTATACAACTTTGAAGTTGAAGATTGGCATACATATTTTGTATCAGAGCAGGATGTATTTGTACATAATAGTTGTAAGGGTAAGGGAACGAGTAGTACTCTAAAAAGTTTAGGAAACAAGACTGAACAATATGTTACAAAACGAGGCTGGACATGGGATTCTATGGACGATGTTGTTAAAAAACCATATACTACTCGTGAAGCTATTAACAAAGCAACTGGTAACCCAGCAACTGCTTACTACAATAAAGCTGGCGATTATGTAGTTGTGGATAATGTTACCGGTGAATTAGTACAAGTTAGTAAATTTGGTGATACTGGATGGATTCCTGACGCGACAATTAAAAATCCATACAAACCATGAGAGGGTGTTATTGATGACTGATATTATTAAGGAGAATTATTCAAAAAAGGCCGTTATCTATGATAATATATGGATGTATTTTATTAAAACGGCAAAAGAAGTAATATGTGATTGCCAAAAAAATCAGATTAGAATAATGGCGCTGGAGGCGTTTAAATTAACAGGGGAAGGGATACAACCATCTCAAGAACATAGCATATATTTTAATGTCAACGAAGATTGCTGGAGCAGAGCTATTGAATTTTTATCAAAAATTAAGGATAATGACTATTTATATGAAATTTGGTATGAAGGATATTAAATCAGGAGTTAATAATTGCATAGTCGCATATTTTTAAATGATGCGCACTTCCCTCCGAATTGCGATAAAGTACAGTCTTAATACAATACCCGACAAGCCAATACAACGGCAAGTCGGGTTTTCTTTTTTATGCTTAACAATATGTATTACATTGTGATACTATAAAACCATCAGGAAATACAGGAGGTGCAATAATGTCTACAGAAAAGGATAGTATGCTACGGGTAAGGCTTACACAAAGGCAGTCGGATGAACTGGATTCCATCATAGCTGAATTACAAGCACAGATGCCGGAGGCAAGTGTTACCACATCAAGCATAGCAAGATACGCTCTGGAGAAGTATGTGAGCGACCATATCGCCAAGCGTGACGGTACCAAGATTTTCATTGAAATCAACACTGCTGATGCCACAGAAGAGGACATAAAGAATCTCTACGACCTTCTTTCCAAGTTGTTTGACGAAACAAAGGAGAATTACTCACCAATGGTTCATTACATGGTTGGAGAGATATTAGAGCCTGTGATGATGAAGATGGCAAGCCTCATGAAGCCTAAGAAACCGGAGGTGAGGG
>JAKOQC010000436.1 GCA_029778565.1 bacterium | reverse complement strand
TTGTAGTGTATTATCAACATTCCAATTTCGGCACGTCAAACAGCATTTTGTTTCCTTGAAGTCATCAATAGTGTATCTTTCTTCCATCATTTACCCTCCTTCTCATCAAGTAAGAGAAGTTTCGTAAAATTGCAATTCCTTCTGCAATTCTTCCAGCTGGAATCGTTTTTCTAATTCTGCTACTGTCCAACCTGGCTTAAATTCTGCAAATCTTCTACGTGTTGCATATTTCTCAGCTTGTTCGCCGTACCACATCAATTTAGCCCATTCAGCAGGATATCGTTTCCGCATCAATCGCAATTCCTTTAAATTCATGTTAGGGCATGTGTAACAACCCAGCCTGTCAAACGTATCGTAAAGCGGATTATGGAGTCCTCTACGTTTTAATTCTTGAATCACATAATTTTCATCAATTCCCCACTCATACAACGGTGCCTTCTCATTTGGCTTAAGTCTTTCATATCTTTTTGGTTCATTCCTTGCTATCCCTATATAAACAGTAAAATCTGTCTTTATTGAGCGATAATATTCTTGTATAGGTTTTCGTTTTAGTCTATCTGTCATTATGCAAGCCATTGTTAGTGGAAAGGCATTTATTTGACCAATGTTGTTACCCTTCTTCTTAGTGGCAAAAAACAATTCATCCCAAGTCTTTTTGGGTTTTAGCCTTGTCACCTTGCGTCCTATAATACCTTCTATTCGTTCAATATAATCATATAACTCCTGAAATTCCATGCCGGTATCAGCGAAGATAATGTCGTCTATAGGCATATTCTTTTCAATCATTAACAGTAACATTAAAGTGCTGTCCTTACCGCCACTAAAACTTACAATATGCTTCATGATATTATCACACCACCTTTTTTCTTTTCTACACTCAAGGCAACAAACTCATTCTTCGATAGTACATTTATCTACTTGCACATTATTTTGTTGTAAGTAACTTATTACATCTCTTCTATCATCTATATAATCTATAGCGTATACAACCTTCTCTAAATTTTCAGCAACAATGTATTCAGCACAACGTATGCAGGGTAAATGCGTTACGTATATAGTGCATGTGCTTAAATCTAAAACACCATTGTAGATTGCTTGCAAAATAGCATTAGTTTCAGCATGAAACGCTTTGTTACAATGGCCGTCCTGTGCAGTACATTCAGTACAAGATTCCACAGAAGTATTACACCCCCAACCAACAATAGTATCGTCTTTAACAACTACTGCACCGACTTTTAGTTTAAGGCATTTACTGCACTCTGCCTGACCAAACGCTTTATTCATAAAAAATCTTTGTACTTGTCTTTCTGTTTCCGCCATTTAACCTCTCTCCTTTTTTTATTTTTAACACGCATGTACTTATTAATAGTATTATTTTTTGTGGGGGTAACCACTTTACGCTTGTACCAGTAAGGGTGGTCATTATACTTGATTAAGTATTTGCAAGGGCTGTTGTATCCACCCTTACAAGCACATTTTTTATGCTCTAGACGCTCAATAGATAATTCGCAAGCATGGTACATGCAGTAGCCCACACAATCATT
>JAKOQC010000435.1 GCA_029778565.1 bacterium | reverse complement strand
AAAGAACATGCGATAATAGCAACAACCGATCACACAGTGTGCCCGGATTGTTACAAGTCCAACACGGATTCTCGTTATATGTAATCAATACACTGCCCAGGCAGTATGCCTGGGCTTTTTTTTGTTCTTTTTAGCAGGCACGATCGGTTTAATCGGCTTTTCGGGCATGACTTATGGAGGTGGTAACATAAACAGTCAAGCACAGTGCTCAGGTATCTTCCTTTGGTTTCCAATTTTTTCCTTCCAGTACCTTACCAACTGACGGGGTAGAGGGAAACTTTTTAATGGGCATTGCTTCATTGGTTTATGCTGTGTAACCGTTAACAGTAGAAAAATACCGCAAAAAACCGATATTTTTTATAAAAAACTATTGACAATGACGCTAAGACTCTATATAATATAATCAAAGATAACATAGAGGAGGTTGTAAGAATGAATAAAAAGCAAGAGATGAGAGAGGAAGCAAAGGCGGCTATCATTGAAGAGTTGGAATATGGATATACAGGCTACTACTGCGATCTACTCCATGCAGTATTTAACTCAAGTTACTACATTATAGGCACTTACCGAGCTAAGCAAGCCTTGGAAGAATATGGCATTTGGGATGCAATCGAGAAAGTGCAAACATACGAAAAAGAGAACTTCGGAAAAGTCTATACCGATTTAAGCAACCCAGAACATCTACTTGGTATGCTTTACTACATAATAGGCGAAGAAGTACTATATGAAATGATGGATGGCATAGATGCCTTCCATGATAACTGGAACAACCTAGCAGACGAGGAAACAAACGCCAGGATATTGAAAGCTATCAAGGAAAAGCAGGCTAGGTAAGTACCCGGATGCACACAGCCCAAGCAACAGGCTTGGGCTTTTTTGTGTCTGCTAACTGGCAGGATAGCAGGAAACTTTTTAATGGGCACAGCATGGGATTGAAATTGAAAAGTAAGATGGGCACCGCCTGTACTTCCAAAAACTTCCAATTCGGAACCCATTCTCAGTCTAATGCACAGAGGGGGAGTTGCTCGTTCAAATTGTCAGAAAATTCGTAAATTCTAAACACTGTTCAGTATTCCTTAACACTGTAAATTGTCAGAAAATTCACAAATTCTGAACACTGTTCAGTATTCCTTAACTTTGTACAGTATAAAACACCTGCTAGAGGGCTATTTATACATCGGTGCATAATGTACCAGTTTTTCCCATAGAAAAAAACGGGGCTCTAGCAGGGGTTTT
>JAKOQC010000434.1 GCA_029778565.1 bacterium | reverse complement strand
GAATCGGTTGTCCGATTGATTGGTGCCTTATTGATGGAAATGGATGAAAAGTGGTCCAGCGGCAATAGATACCTGGACATGACGGAATACCATGAATGGAAAAAACAACAGCAACAAGCAAAAAAAGTAAGTAAGGTTACCCCAATACGCTGAGTTCATCTAACCGAGGGATTTTACACACACTTATGGACTTGATCATCGCTTTTCTATTGGAACCACTGATGTCCTTACCTAATACATAAACTAAAATGTATGGATCACTATCACTCATAAATCCTCGACCTAACTCGTCAAAATCCCATAGCAAAGTGGGATCGACCACTATTGGTGGCTTTTCACCTATAACTGTTTCCACAAACTTTTGGCTGTGTTTATTTCTAACCGAGATCCTATCAAAATCCCCTAACTCTCGCCTGAGCTTATCTATATGTTCCTCACTTACCTCGGCTATAGTTGAGTCGGCAGCATAGCTTACTTTGTTGCCCTTAAATTCATCAAAACCCAGAAAATATTCAGGTTTACCCCTTTGTCCTAGACCCCAAATCTGATCACTTCCAACTACGACTGTGTCGTAATCACCAAGACTAACACGTAATGTTGATTCGTCAACACGGCTACTTAGCCGCATAGAAGACCGTCTAAAATGCTCAAACTTATGCATGCTTGTATGGCAAAACTTGTGCTTCACTCTCATTCTCTGCAAGAGACGCTTAACATTAAAATCGGACTTGAATCCGATATTCCTATACACCTTCTGCCCATGGTAGGTCGATGGAATATAATCAATCAATTCAACACTTATTCCACGGTGCTCTAAAAATTTATATAGAGCATAACTTTGAAGGACTCCTCCAAAATTGGTAGAGTAATGGAAGGTTAATATTCCCACTTCTCCTATGTTTCGCATTTTTGACGATTGACCTCCATTCGCAACTGAATAAGCCTTTACACGCAAAACGTCTAGATCTATCACACTCTAACTTATGATATTTCGAGCACGAGCTAAATAGTAATTCTCCAATCTTAAAGCCTCTAGCTTAACATCATATCCCGCATTCCTAACATTCGATAAATAATCTGTTCTACGAACATCTTTTAGTTCATATATACGCTTTGCCCATTCCGAAGGGGGCTCGTCCAGACCACAAAACACAGCTGCATTTGCAACGTCTGCCTCTTTTGGTATTCCTTCACTTACAACACTGGGGAGACCATTCGTTTGCGCTTCAATCAAGGCTATTCCTAGTCCCTCAGAGAACGAAGGGAAAACAAATAGATCTGCGGCAGACAAATACTCATGCACATTCGCGAT
>JAKOQC010000433.1 GCA_029778565.1 bacterium | reverse complement strand
TTGCTATAGGCGTAGTGATGGACGATGCGAAGATAGAAAAAATTGCCAATGCAATAAACGCAGGTATAAAGTCAGCCCTTTAAGTTGAATCGAGAGTACTTTTAAAGAAAGGGTCGCGATCTTAATGACTAGGTCAGCGGTGCGACCCTTTCTTCATTCGGACCGAGTTTCTGCATTATCCTTTGGCAATACGATCTGAAAAGGCAACGGCGATTCCATTAAGTAGGCGTCTTCGCCATCTTGATAATAGTGCGACAGGAGACGTATGGGCTTAAACCCAAATTGCTCGTACAACAATCGCGCAGGATGATTGGTGACACTTACCTCTAAAAGGACACTTTTACACCCTAAGCTTACCCCTAGCTCTCCCATTGCAAGCAGTAACTGAGATCCTATCTTGTTGCGCCTGAAGTCAGGATGGACAGCGAGGTTCATGATTTTAAGCTTTCTCTTTTCTCGACGACAGGTGCCAAAACCACACAGCTTGTCTTCCCACCAGGCGCCTATGTAAAAAATCCTGCCTATTTTACGCTTAAGATCCGCTTCGAAGATTTCGTAAGGCCAAGGGTATTCGTAAGCTGCCCTTTCAATGAAATAAATTTCGTTTAAGTCTTTTAAACTGCAATACCTTATATCGACTAAAAACATCACTAGAGGCCCCTTCTATCGTTTTTCTTGCTACCGCTACAAATACAAAATAGATCCAAAGACCTCAGAAATATTTTACAACCAAAATTGTTTTTTGCGACGTATGAAAACGTTAAGTATAATGGAATTACAGGTTTACTAACTTAAATATCCCTAAAGACGCAGCGTGCTTAAAGGAAGCTAAACAGAGGTGTTTGAAAGGTGGATAAAACGGCTTACCTGATGATGCTTGAAAATAGGCACAAACGATACTTTGATGTCTATAGAAATTACGAAATAAAAGGCAAATCCTTCGATTTATACGCCGAGTGCCATGTTCGGACCGAGCGCACGATACTGGGATATGCCCTTGATGCTTACGAAGCTCATGATTATAGAATGATAAAGTGCTACGATGGGCTGCCGCTATCGGAGATAGTCGACCTTTACAGTTGGATTACCTTAGAATATGATAATTGGGTAAATCCAAAGGAGAATCATATGTGCACATTTCTTACTTTAGTGGTAGTATTGAGTAAAGGAGCTTCACGTGAGCTCATTCGTTTCGTTGAAGGAGTAAAACATGGTCGTCATTTCAAATTTGGCTTGAGGGGATGGTACGAATTGAGGTTTTTACTCGTCGATTTAAGCAACGAACGGGTGTGGAGCAATGTTAGTGGAAGGCAAATAAAAGAAGATTTTGTTATAAAGCCAGAACCTAAG
>JAKOQC010000432.1 GCA_029778565.1 bacterium | reverse complement strand
TAGTACCTTCCATCATCGCTTTTGAAGATTAGTTGCGTATCATTGTCGTTTGCGAATAGTATCGTTGAGATACTTAGCAGCATCATCACCGTCATTAAAATATTTCTTATTTTCAATTTCCTTCGCCTCCTTCTCTAGTTCTTCTTGCTTTGTTCGCAACTCGTTGAATTTATTCTCAAGCTGCTCTTGTGTTGTTTGTGCCTTAGCTTTCATAGTCTTTAAAAGCAACCCAAAAATGAAACTTACAACAGCCAAAATTGCCCACCAGAATTTTTTAAGCGCTGCTACTATACTATTTAGTTTCAAGTTGTTTCACCTCCTTATGTTATTGAGCATGAAACTGTTTTTGTATAGCCTGCATATAGAGTAATAAGCACGTTTGCATCCGCAGTAGGTGGTAGCATTTTCTGCGTTGCATACGATTCATCAGTCCACGCCGGTATTGTTACATGATGCACATTCCGTTTATATATCTTCTTATTATGTGGGTCATATTCATAGGAAGCTGTTTTCATCACGTTCGGAATATGTACATGCCCAGTTATGTATATATCTGCTCCTACTACCATATCGGAGAAGTAACGTTGTTGCCTTGCTGCCCTTTCTGGAAATCTTCCGCCTGCAGCGCCATGGTGACAGGCAATAACGTAATTTGTCCTGTGCTTTGTACCTCTGCCTCTATCACCCGTCAAAGAAATGTCTATTATAAGTAAATCTGAGCTATATGGTATATTTTCGCTTTCCACCAACAGCCGCACTGGGTCTATGCCAACACGTTTCCACGTCCTTTGCTCATGGTTCCCTGCCACAATTCCTAAGATTCTGCTTTTGTACTTTCGCAACATCGTGCTTACAATAAACAAGGTTCCCTGGGGATTGTCGGTTTGGCTATATACATCTCCCAGGGAACCTATCACTGCATTATCTATTAGGTCACCAAGAAAAATTAGTTTCGCATCCGGATATTTCTCAATGGCCGATATTGCTTTAGCATAGTAGCTTCCTTCACTTCCAATATGTAAATCCCCTATAGCAAGTATCTCAAGACTGCGCTGCGCAAAATTATATGCCGCTGTCTGCATATTCCCTCCTTATGCGGATTCCTCAGTGGGGGTATAATCGAATTCTTCCAAATCAAGTGATTCAAGGTCGTAGTGCTTATCAATTAGGTCCTGCTTCGAGCAGACGTCTACTTCATCACTCTCTCTTTTGACTGTCCAAATCACGATGAGAGAATTACTCAACTGATTTCGTAATTCAATGTCATTTGGTACTATACATACTCTCATATCATTCCCTCCTTAGAATTTATTGAAATAAGGTGATAAGTAATTCATTATAGTTATCTCGAGTACTTGTGTTGCGCTGTAGGGTATGGCATAAATTTTCCCATTTGGTGCTAATACTCCACCTAACCATTTAGCTCCGCCTGAATATGTAGAACCAATCAAGGTGGTAGTACCTGATATTGGGTCTATCTCGAGTACTTGTGTTGCGTATCGTGGTATGGCATAGATTTTGCCGTTAGGTGCTAATACTCCACCTACCCATTTATCCGTGTCTGAATATGTAGAACCAATCAAGGTGGTAGTACCTGATATTGGGTCTATCTCGAGTACTTGTGTTGCGTTGTAGGGTATGGCATAGATTTTGCCGTTAGGTGCTAATACTCCACCATACCATTTATACGTGCCTGAATATGTAGAACCAATCAAGGTGGTAGTACCTGATATTGGGTCTATCTCGAGTACTTGTGTTGCATGACATGGTATGGCATATATCTTGCCGTTAGGTGTTAATACTCCACCTACCCATTTATCCGTGCCTGAATATGTAGAACCAATCAAGGTGGTAGTACCTGATATTGGGTCTATCTCGAGTACTTGTGTTGCGTTGTTGG
>JAKOQC010000431.1 GCA_029778565.1 bacterium | reverse complement strand
TGAAAAAGAATTCAACTGATTAATTATAGTCTGCAAATCAGAACGAATTTCAGCGTAAGCATCATCAAGCGGAGTAACATACGTCCCTTGATTCACGCCGTTCATGTAATTCTGAACAAACCAAGTATAGAAAGCATCCGCATCATTCAAATATTGAACACCATCTTCACTGATGCTTGCAGGATCTACATTTACCCTGTACCCAAGCGTTGCATCATACCCAGGAACTACGTCAAGTTCTAGACCCGCAACAACCTCACGACTATAATAAACACTATAAGGAGTATTAGCAACTAAATAATTATATGCCGTCTGTATAAGACTGGTAATCATAGCTTTACCCTCTTCATCTTTCCAACGAGTCGGTAGTAGATAACTTAAAATGTCATTAAATAAACTTATAATAAAAGACTTCGTACCAGTCCCACCAGTAATAAAAGAATCCCCAGTAGCACTCACCGAGCCGTTATTATTGTAATATTCTACGTACTCAAAATTATAATACCAATAACCACTGCCATAATAGCTAAAACCCACTGCCATAGACTTCCAACCATACTCACCCTTACGCAATTGTTTCACAGACAAAGATTCTGAATACTGAACGGGATTCAACATCGCAATACCCATTCTTAAATTTCGCCATTCTCTATAGATATCGTACAGCTGAGAACCCTTGTAGACAATATAAGCACTAAGAGCCCCAGCTGCAACACCTGGCGCCAAACTAGGATTCATGGCAATCGTTCCAGCTATAGACGTCCCCAGAAACCCGAGCGCATCCTTCACACTCCATCCATTGTTAATCAAAACATTATATGCATCGGTTAAAGCATAAGAAAAGCCTGTAGTTCCAAATCCAAAAATCAGAACTAAAACCGTAATAATAAGTAAATATCGCAATAAACTTTTTTCCACTCAAACACCCCCGTTTCAATCCACTTCGACAACACTGAATTAAACGCAAGCACCTGACCGGTGAACATGCCTAACTTATTATCAACCTTCCAAACTAGCCCAAAAGCGCCCTCGTTCAGAGTTCCAACTATCCGAAACCCGAAAGCATTGCCTATTATAGGTGGCATCTGGAGTTGATACCGCAAG
>JAKOQC010000430.1 GCA_029778565.1 bacterium | reverse complement strand
TAATAAGCTAGTGCATGTACTTGATGAAAGCATAGATAGTGCCATATTCCAAAGAAGAAAAGGGCTAACTGATGAGTACGACTATGACAAGAGAGAAACATTTAACTGGTACTACAACGTACACGAAAGATACAAAGCAGCCATGATTAACCCAGGATTTGGCTTTGTTACAATTGCACAGGAAGATACAACAGGGGAGGAATAACCTCCCCTTGTTTTAAAAAGAGGGTGGTTCTATGACTGTAGCAGAACTTATAGGGCTAGTATGCGGCAACATGCCTAATGCTATTCCTGAAAGTTCATTCGTAAATTGGATTAATATACTAGAGGATTCAATCTATTCAACATATATCAAAGATAGAGAAAAACCAGAACCAAAGAAGATAGAAGACATGGGAACCGATGAACTAGCCCTGGAAAAAGATTTTGGATTAAGATGGCGATTAATTTATGAATATTATCTATACGCCCAGATTTGCATATTAAACGAAGAATTTGCAAAAGCCAACAATTATATTTTTTTATACAACGAACAGGTCAACGAATTTGTAAGGTTCTACTATTCTAACATGGAAAATGAAGTTAGAGCCAGAAGATTAAAGAATTTTAGATAGGAGGTAATAATATGCCTTTTACTGTAGCAACGGCTAACAAGGTTTTAAATAAATTGTTAAGGAATCAAGACTTTCAACATCCTTCACAAGTTTATGTATCATTACACACAGGGGACCCAGGAGAGAACGGTGCCAATGAGGTAACAGGTGGAGAATATAAAAGACAGCTAGTAACTTTTTCAACACCATCAAACAAGCAAACAAGCAATCCATCAGATATAGAGTTCGTCAATATGCCTGCTTGTACTATAACTCATATGGGACTATGGGACGCAGAAACAGAAGGCAACTTTTGGTGGGGCGGTCAATTAGTGGTTTCAAAACAATTAGATGCAGGCGATAGTGTAAGATTTAAAGCTGGTGACTTAGACGTTATCTTAGAATAGACGTTTTAACTTTATCCTTCTATTTTATAGTTTTAGAAGAAGGTGATTATATGAGTACACTAAAAGAAATGTATAAAGGAATACCTAACAGCCCAGAAGCAACACTAACAAGCGATATAAACGCTTCGCAAACAACTATAACTGTAAGTGATGCGAATATTATTCCAGAAGTTCCGAACATATTAGTTATTGGAGGTAATACAGATAATCCAGAAACGGTAAAAGTAACGGGCAAGAATGGAAACACTCTAACAGTAGAAAGAGGATTTCAAGGAGTACCAAGAAGTTGGGAAGCAGGCACAATTGTAGCGAGAAACTTTA
>JAKOQC010000429.1 GCA_029778565.1 bacterium | reverse complement strand
TGCTCTTCTTCGCTTAATAAAAAGAAGTTTAAAGTTCCTGTGACCTCTAAAATAAGCCTGTATTCGTTGTTGCCTAGTGAGACTATGCCGTTTTTTACATCTTTAAACTCCAAAAAGTCTTGTACAGTCTTTTTGCCAACATAAGTGTTTTTCCCATCTTCTGTGCTTTTTTGGCTTTGATGTCTTTTTATTAAAAAAGCGCCAAACAAGCCGCCTAACAAGATCATTACAAAAAAATAAAGACCGATGGCAATCAGCTCCTTCCATACCAGTATTCTTTCTGCGACATGGCAAACTTGAGCCTCAATAGCAAGTATCTATCTAAATTCATTTCGTGATGCCTTATTTTGTAAAAGGCTAAAAGCAGTGATATGCCAAATACAACTGGAAATATAACCATTGACGCAAAACCAACAAGTTCATAAAAGGTTTTTGTTAGGCTGAACGATACTATGCCTCCAAATAAAATATAGGCAAACTGTCGCAGCGACAGTCTGCCTCCTATAATCTTCTGTTCTCCAGTAGTAAGTATGGGAGTTTTATATATTCTCATGCTACACACCTCATTTTAGCAGGCCAATATTCGTATCCTTATTCCACTTATCTTCCCGTCTTTCGTTTCAAGGTCTGCAAATGATGGCTCAAACACTATATTATAACCTTTTGGAGCGGCCATGCCTCTTGCTATAGCTACGCCTTTTACCAGTTGATTTACAGCTTCCGGACCAATAGCTTGAGCAACAATTTCTTTACCGTTAGTTTCTTCGAACTTTCTAAACAGTGCAAATGCTAATTTGCGTGGATTGGTTTTAGATGATACTTTGACCAAAAAGATACCTCCTTTTTGTGTGCATAGATGTGATTTTGTGTATAAGTGAACTGCCCCACTTACACATATATTTTGTTAAAGTGGGGGATTGCAATTTTATAGCGAATCAGCTATGCCCTTTAATACTCCGGCTAAATAATAAGCGCCAAAAACTATTATGCCTCCTATTACCGTGTACATAAAGCCCTGCATAGCCTCTGCCCTGCTGTTTGGATTAGGCGATGCCAGTTTGTAGCCGTTTAGCATAAATGCTCCTACGATGATTATTCCGCCTATTGCTGAAAGAAATCTTAGAACCCTCACTAAGAAATTAATAACCCCTTGAGCATCTTTTTCTTTAACCCCTGGATCGCCTGTTTCAATGTCTGGATCAATATTGCTTGCATATGCAATTGTAGAGAAAAGCAGCGCAACAAGAAGCAGGCCTGCTATAATAATTTTGGCAGCTTTTTTCATATTCATTTAATCACCTCCCTTTTTTTTAAGCTATAGCAGTTTCTCTTCTTTTTCTTCTTTTGTATGATGTCTTATTATCCAACAACTTGTCACGTAAACAATCTGGGTCAAGGTCGATAAGATCGGCTAATCCATAAAACCACTCACTTTCAAAAAACTCCTCTGCATTAATCCTGTAGGCATGTCTTTCTGGCAGCATCAATACATCTACGGCGGCAAGTCTTATTATCGCAGCAGCCAGCTTTTTGTACCCTATAAACTCTACTGTGTCTACTACTGTTGACATAAAACTACCTCCTCTTGCTTTAAATTATTTTTTTGCATTATTTGGGCGATATTTTCTAGTATGTATTCTGCAGCTTCGCCACCCTGTTCTATTATTTCTCTTATGATTCTTATAGCCTTTTCAGCCTTTGCTAGTATCTGCTTTTTCTTTGCTTCATCATTTGTAGCATCAGACAGTTTAATTTCTTCTGCCATTTGTCTTGTGGACCAGGCGTTCGTTACAGCTTTTTCCAGCCACTCCTGCGGATTTGAGGTAGCGGATGCAAGCCTATGATGATAAAAGCTCAAATCCTGGGCCCTGTTTTCTGGCTGGGGAAAGGCAGTAAACGTTCGTATCATCTCTCTTACCATTGCCGGCGAAAGACCGGTGTAAGACGAGATATCTTTAATTTTCATTTTGAGGGCTTCTCTCATTATAAGCAGTGCTGCCGCCTGGCCCCACTTGCCCTGCTCTTCCCGTTCTTTTTCTACTGTAAATACTTGAAGTAATTCTTCAAGTGACGGAAGTTTGTCTTGAGGTTTGCCGATGTAAATATTGTAATAACTATTTTTTGCTTCCTGGACCAAATCAGCACCCAAAGATAACCAGCTCCTTTCTATCGCCCTCGTTTGTACTTGAAAAAAGAGGCCAAACGGCCTCTTTTGGTGTGTTCAGACTTATACCAGTTC
>JAKOQC010000428.1 GCA_029778565.1 bacterium | reverse complement strand
CAAAAACCTGAACTATTGTCTCCATTTTCTTGCACCTCTTCATGCTATGCATACTACTCTCAGCATTTCACATAACGTTTGCCGATTACCGACGTTGCCTAACCTTAAGCCGAATTCTTTCATTTTCCACCCACCGGCGGCCGCGACCGCGGTTAGGTTAGGCAATGTGGGCGCGTACTCTACATGATTTGACTTCTTGATTCTCCATCATGAATTATACAATCCGCGCCCCGAAGCGGTAATCGGTTGTTAACTGACGTCACCATCCCAGCAACAGCCACGGCGTTATTATTTACTTTCTTTAGCCTCAACACTTATCTGATCTTCGCATAGCATTTCAAAAATTGTTTCAGCATATACCTTAACCCTATGCAAGCCACTATCTATTCCGTCCTTCACCCATTCAACTGGTGTCATTGGGGCATCTTCAACAAGCTTTACCTTACTTGGTTCCTTCTCCCAATACTTAATAATATTTAGAACACCATTCTTTACATGTGATGCTTTCTCTTGGAACCAGGGGCTAAAATCCCAACCATGTTTATTACTAAATTCATAGGCTTCCTTTGCATCTATTACTGCCTCTTTGGGAATTCCATAAATTTCTCCAATGGTTTTTGAAGGATTAACATACTCCAATAATTCATCTGCTATAACGAGCATCTTCAAGAGTTCATAAGCGATATCGGGACGCTCGGTTGAAGTCTCAAGGTAGTCTTCTAATTTCTCAGAAACCCTCTTATGAATCTCAAGAATTTCGGCAACCTTATGAACAATAACGGATGATTTATCTGCCATTTATTATACCTCCCTTGATTTGCTTCAACATGGTGGCACGATGCCGCCATTGGCCCAAATTTAGGTGATGTCAGTTAACGTTTGCCGATTACCGACGGCCGTGGACCTTAAGGCGCAGACCGGGCCTTAGTGCGACGTTACTTAGGCCCGGACAAGCCGGGCGCGACCGCGCTTAGGTCCATGGCTGTGGGCGCGTTAACTTCATGATTTGACTACTTCAAATTGTCATCATGATCCACTATCCGCGCCCCGCCAGCGGTAATCGTGTTGTTAGACGAAGTAGACCTCTTTAAGAGCAAACCTCTTCTTTTACACGCCTTTGGAGTTAAATACGAGACTAAATGAACTAATCCGCATATTATATTTATAAAAATACAGATAAAAAAAGGCATAATATAAACTATAGTACATATACCTCCTACAATCTCGTATCGATAAAATGCCCAAAACACAGAACAAAGACCTATAACAAGGGGAATACATAGTAAGCCGAAATAAACCCATCGTTTATTCTTGTAAAAATTGTAGAGTACCAACATCGGATATATAATTAGTAGAACCCAAAACAATATTGAACTAATCATTAAGCCTATTTTCACCACCAAATAAAACATCTCTACTGATCTTGTTCGTTTTTATACATTGTCAATTTTTACTAAACTAAGTTTTATCACACAAACAATTTCTATTTCGTCTAACGTTTGGCATTGCCGACGTCGATGAGCCTTAGCGCGACTGCGTTTGGCAAATCGATGTGGCCGCGTCGACTTCATGATATAGCTTACTTGTCCGGCATCATGATTTAGCTTTCCGCGGCCCGAAGCGGCAATGCCGTGTTATACGATGTTGGAGAGGCTCATTTTTCTTCATTCAATACCATTTGTTCCAAAAACATTTTCTTAAAGTACAAAACATGGTTGTATGCTTCGCTTGCTTCCTCAATACTTGGTTCCGGCCATTCCACTGGATAACGAATTTTTACAGCATAACTTTCTAATTGATCCGCTTTTGCATATATTTCTTCTGTTATTTTTACCCTTTCAGCAATTAGATCCAGCAAATATGATAAACTGTGGCTTTTCTTGAAATCTATATTCAGATAAGTCAAAAATGCCTTTAAATACTTTTCAACTGCTTGTTGACAGTGAAAACAAATGGCATCAGTATATTCCGGTTTATAATCCAAGGCGAGCTTTGCCAT
>JAKOQC010000427.1 GCA_029778565.1 bacterium | reverse complement strand
CCTCCTTTCGTATATATAGCACAACATGTATTATCTGTCAATTAATACAATATCTTTAATATATATGTTATTATTAATTGGAAAATCGCTAAATTGTATTCGTATTATATTAGTAGGACTATCGTATATAACTGTATATTTTTGCCATTCAGTACTTACTGGTAAATCTAATGTGTGTTCGTTTAATGATACTCCGATCTGTGTTTTTTCATTAGCACGTATATAGAACAATAGAACCACACCTTGTACTTTTTTATGCAGTTCTTGTATTCCACTATTGTTTGGTGATAAAGCAATAGCAGTAATTGTACTAGTACCAGTAAATGTTACTCCATTAGTTAACCAATTATCTGTAATTAAATTGTAATTAATTGTTTCATTACATGGTATAGTTTCTTTGGTGTTGTTATCATGATCTGCATCATCTGTATCCCGTTGAGTACAAACAAGTGTATAATTAGCACCATTGCCTATTGGTTTGTAAAAAATACCGGCTTCCGTTACGGTACTGCTGAGCATAGACTTGTTTGTGTATGGATTAATAGGTGTTTTCGCGAGTATTTCTTGTAGGTCTTCTAATTTAGTAGGATAAAAAGATGCTACATTGATCCCAGCTTCTGTCTTATAATTCTCAAGTGCTGTTTTTATTTCCTTGATATTGGCATCAAATACCTTTAATCTAAAAGATGTATAAGAATTCATAAACTGTGGCACCGCGATTACAACAACAACTCCCAATACGACACACACCACCAACAACTCTGTAAGTGTAAATGCTTTATGGCTCATATTCTATATATAACACAAAATTACCAACAAATATGGTTCGGATTTGTCGGTAATTTAATATATATAGTGACATTTTGAGCTGGCATTGTAAAAGTATAACTCGTGGAGGATAAATTATATTTTATTTGTCCTAAATCTGGGCTACGCCAACCTCCATATAAATAACAGGAAGATATGGCCAATTTATCTATTGTAAGTGTTACACTCTCACCTGGTGATGCCGGATTCTTACTCACAGTAGCGATATTTCCGCTTGGCGGCACTTCTGCTTCATAAACTATAGTGATGGTATATGATGAAGCAGAAACACCAAATCTCGCTTCCAATGTACGATTGCCATTGACTGTAAATGTGTATGTGGCG
This sequence comes from bacterium, assembly GCA_029778565.1. Lineage (GTDB taxonomy): Bacteria > Patescibacteriota > Saccharimonadia > CAILAD01 > BJGX01 > JAHFOQ01. The sequence continues at coordinate 962 of JAKOQC010000427.1, read as the reverse complement.
TTAGTAGAAACTCGTGTAGTTCCTTCGTACCAACCTAAGAAATTATATCCTGTAGCTGGCGTAGCAACTACTGTAGCTGAACTACCGCAATTATATGAACCTCCACCACTAACAGTACCATAGTTGGAGTTATTAACGCTAAGAGTGATAGTGTATTTCTTGATGGCATAGTTAGCTGTCGCAGTTACATTCTGTGCTGGCATTGTCAACGTGTTGCCACTAAGAGAACCTGCAGATACTGACCAACTGCTGAAGTTATAACAACTACCTGGATTTGCAGACAATGTGACTGTTTGTCCTGCAGTTGCAGGGTTAGGAGATGCAGATGGTGAGCCTGCACCTGTAGGATTAGACTTCAATGTAATTGTATACGATTTAGGCACATAATTAGCTGTTATTGTCACATTCTGTGCTGGCATGACAAAGCTGTTGTTTGTAATAGTAACACCTGATGGTGTTGACCAATTGCTGAACTTATAATTAGTGCCTGGATTTGCAGACAATGTGACTGTTTGTCCTACATATGCAGGGTTAGGAGATGCAGATGGTGTACCTGCACCTGTAGGATTAGACTTCAGCGTAATAGTGTATTGTATTGCACTAAATCTCGCTTCCAGCGTACGAGAGCCATTGACTGTGAATGTATATGTCGCGCTAGTAGATACTCGTGTAGTGCCCTCATACCAGCCTGTGAAGCTGAACCCTGTGGCTGGTGTAGCAACTAGTGTAGCTGAACTGCCACAGTTGTATGTTCCTGCACCGCTGACTGTACCAGGTGTATTAGGCGAGTTACCTGTCTTCGTGATGGTAGTTGTGATAGTGTATGTCTTGACTATGTAATTGGCTGTCGCAGTCACATTCTGTGCGGGCATTGTCAACGTGTTACCATTAAGAGTACCAGCAGACACTGACCAACTGCCAAAATTGTAACAACTGCTTTGGTTTGCACTCAGTGTTACTGT
>JAKOQC010000426.1 GCA_029778565.1 bacterium | reverse complement strand
GGCAACCGCATTACCGTTGCCATTGTCTCCAAAACTTTACGCCTCTCCCTTTTTATCCTGCGCTCTTCTACATAATCAATTATGGCAGGAGATACTTTTTTGGGTATATATAGTTTATTGACAACCTCCTGTTGATACAAATCAAGACAATTAATAGCTATATCTATCTTTTCGAGCACCATACTAAGTTCCAGTATCTCTCTGGAAAGTCTTTTGATTTTAGCATTATTTGTATTTGCCGCCTCTTTTTTATACATATACATAATATTAAAAGTCTTATCAAAGAACCTGTAAGGCGGCTTTGGCACGCCATCAAGCTGACGATTACCTACTACAAGTGCATATATTACTTCATTATCGCTTTCTTCCATCCCTTCAATGTATGCTGTTTGCAACTCTACCTGAAGGCTATTAATCATTGATTCTATGACATGATATGACTTTAAAAGCTCTTCCACCTGTTGGTAGTTGATATAACCTTCTGCCAGATCAACCACCTCCTGCCCTGCCAAGCTTCGACGGTTCTTCCATGAGCCTACGCCACCACTCAAATGCCATGCTGTCTGGATCATTAGTATCTAAATTCAAAACAATATTTTGGGGCTCGCTATTAAAAACTAAAGTATTTATAATATCAGGTTGCTTCCAGCGGATATATTCTTCTATGGTAATTAAATCCAAAACAATTCGTTTCTGCTCAGCGGCTTTAATCATCTCTATTCTAACACCCCTATGAAATACCGAATAATATCATCTCTCTTATCTAAAGAGTAATTATCAACGAGGCAGACGGGGCAGTAAACTCTCTCACCACCCAACCCGCCGTCAGCCACCACTGTAACCTTGCTGTTACACCACTCGCAGGTTTTGGAAACCTTAACACGCTTCTTCTCTTCCAATCCCAATTTTGCAATATCAGCCAATGACATATTTCTCTCCAGCACGAACTCCAACACCTCCAATGGGTCTTGGTTTAATCTTTTAGGGCCTGAAGCATTAAGAACCGCTCTATACAATGACCAATCAACATCAGGGTATCGTTTATCTTCTGGAAACGTCATAGAAACTTTAATAAGTTGCCTCACGCGTTCCTTTGTGCATCTCCCTATTTCAGCAATATCACCGATTACTTTGCGACCATATTTTCTTACAAGTTCGGCAGAAGCGTCGCCAAGCGCCCAATTAGTAGCTCGGTTGGCAGTAAACAACTCTGCAATATAGTCTATTTCTTTTCCCTCAAGGCTCAATTGTACCACCCCCATTAATAAGCAAATCAACAAATTTAACCAACGGCATAATCACAATCCATTTATCTCTGTCTCCGTCCGGCCTAAAAAACAGATAATCGCAATCATCTTGATTAAGCCAAGAATATACGGTTTTCAAGCCCGACTTCCTGCGCTTTACTTCTACTCTCTTATCCCCAATAGCTATTCTTATATCATTCTTATACTTGCCACCCAGGGAGCCAGATAGGGGCATCCGCTCTGCTTCTATGCCATACCTGGCAAGCAACATTACGACCTCATTTTCCCCTTCCCGCCCCTTGGCCTTAGCTCTCTTGCCACGTTTAACAGGATCGGAATACTTCTTGGCTTTCTTTTCCTGTTTTAATTTCAACCTCTTCTGTTCTCTCATAGCTTTGCCCTCGGCCTCAAGGAGGTCTAAAATGTCCATATTATTATCTCCTATTTAATTATTGTCTCTTGGTCATTATCTTTCTTTGGT
>JAKOQC010000425.1 GCA_029778565.1 bacterium | reverse complement strand
TTTCCTAAAAACATGCTGTTTGCCCGTGCAATAAGCAATGGGGTAAAATGGTACACACCCGATGTGTTTAGTGGTCCCGTATATGTGCCGGAGGAAATGCAGAGCCCAATAATCGAAGATGTTCCGCATGATATTGTTGATGAACCAGCCAATACAAATCATAAGGAACAGGATCATATAGAAGAGGTACGTAACGCCATCAAACAACTTAGTACCTGCAGCACTGTACCCGAACTCACCAAATTCAAAAAAGAACTCCCCGACTACATAGTAGAAGATGCCAGTTTCAAGGCGGCTGGTATGGAAAGGTATAATGTGATAATGGCACAACCGGCGTAAACTAACAACCACTGCCGCAAATAAAGTATTAAGGATTTTGGTAAGGTTATTTATATTTTAAACAAGGCGGGGGTTAATTTAGTTCTATGACAAGAACAGAGGCACATAACAGGTTAGTATATCAAACAGAGATGTATATAGAGATGTATATATGGATGGAACGTATAGAAAACCCTGAACCCCGTATTTGCTCCACCTTCGGCTGCCGCAAGGTACTAACCATAACAGAACAACTGGCAGGTACAAAGTGCCTTGCCTGCCAGGGTAATAAAGACAACAGATTCTTACATTATAAAATTTAAAAATTATGTCAAGAATATCACAAACGTTGGCTGCAACGATAGCAGAAAAATTAACTGAAAAGAAAAGGGTACAGGTTGCTGATTCCTTAATGGAATTTAGAAAGTATTTTACGGAAGTGTATGAAAGTAAAATACCAAAACCTGTGATGGAATTGTTTAAAAAACATTCTGAATATATTCAGACCGTTTCTGCAGTTTACCTTAATGAAAAAGGTTTTAGCATAACAAAAGTGAGTCTTTTAAAAGCACTTCCTGCGACATCACAATATAGTGTTACAATCAATCTAACAGATTTCGAAGCTAAGAAAGGAAAGGCGCTATTTCATAGTTGGCAAAAAGCAAAAGATAATTACGAAGCACTTAAACAGGAATGCGAAACAGCTTTAATAAATCTTCGCACATTTGCCAATATTGAAAAGTCATTACCCGAAGCAAAACAGTACCTTCCACAACTCGGATTAACTGTTGTTGTTGATACCGTACAATTACGTAAAAAACTTAAATAAAACCGTCCCGCTACGTTA
>JAKOQC010000424.1 GCA_029778565.1 bacterium | reverse complement strand
CGAGGAGCGACCTAAACTGGAGGCTTTGGTACGGGAGCTGGGCTTAGATGATGATGTATCTCTTCCTGGTTTTGTGGATAATCCTTATGCTTATATGGCCCGCTCAGCGGTGTTTGTGCTCTCCTCAGCCTGGGAAGGCTTTGGCAACGTATTAGTCGAGGCCATGGCTGTGGGAACGCCGGTGGTTTCGACAGATTGTCCTAGTGGCCCTGCAGAAATATTGGAGGGTGGAAAATGGGGAAAGTTAGTACCGGTGGGGGACGCCAACGCAGTGGCACAAGCAATTTTAAGCACTCTTAGTGGCCAAGAAGTGAAGATGGGTTTTCAAAATCGTGCTCTCAAGTTTACTATTGAGCGAATTACTAAATATTATTTGGAGGCGTTAAGTATCTCAATTGGATATGAGGAGTAATAACTATAACGTCAGGATTACAGTACAATTAAGTATATTGATAACTATCTTGGGGACTGCACTGTTTAGCCTCACGGATGGAACGAATACTCCGCTTTTTCCTTTTTCAGCTGAATTAATGTTGACTATACAGCTTTTACCATTCTTGGTAGCATTGCCTCTGGTTCGAATTCCTATAAGGGGATTATCTGCAATGGGTTTGTTAATGTGGATTTTTCTGTTTACTCTAAGCATGGTATCAGTCCTGTGGGGAGATTTTCCGTTTTTATCGCTGCAACGAGCGCTGCTTGTATTTGTCCCAAGTATATTTTTATTTCTTTTGACAGTAAGCGACAAAAATCCTATCGAAACTTTTTGGAAAGTAGCTCGAGGGCTAATTATCTTTGGTGTGTTCCTATCGATGATTGGTATAGTTCTATATATTTTTGGAACAACCATTATTACCGAGTTTGGGCGGATGCAAGTTATAAAAATTGGTGGTTTGCAGTTGCAACAATCACTTGTTGGTATTCCACCTTTGTTACGGATTTCGTCTCTAACTGGTAACCCTAATAGCTTAGCCTCGTGGCTTATGATAACCCTAGATTTAACTGTAGCACAGTGGTTAACAAATCGCCTCTCGAGGTTTAAGTTTAGCCTCCTATTTGGTGTGCAAGTCATTGCCTTGCTTTTAACATTTTCTCGTGCTGGTATTGGTACAACTATTATTATTATGGGATTACTATATGTGTTATCTGCACGTAAAAGATCGCGACAACTACGAAGAACTGCAGTTCTGTTTGTATTGCTATTTGTTTCAATTTTCATTCTAAGTTATTTGGTTGAATTATCTCCCGCACTACAAAACCGGCTAATGGTAGGTCTTAACGAGCGAGGTGCTGCCTGGTATTTAGCGTGGAATGAGTTTATACAGAGGCCATTAACTGGAGTTGGTTTTGGCATTTCTTACGAAGCTATTCTAGAAGATGCTGGTTTAGCTATAACAACGCATAACCTATTTCTAGGCTTATTATCTGAATTGGGCATTGTAGGTTTTATGCTTGTTCTTACCATATGGCTACTCGGTTTTTTAGGCTCTTACTACATGGTTAAAAATGCTAGAAAAATTTACAATAACACACGATATGATGAAATGGTGGTTGGTGGTTTTATTATATCTGTTCTGACAGGATTGGTGGTTCATCAGTTTTTTGAATTTGGATTATTACGGTATGATTTTCGTACCCTATTTTGGGCCTATCTTGTAGGTATATCACTAAACCCTGTCTTTACAACAATGGAATATGGAGATAAACAAGTATGAGATGGCAAATTGTTTTTCTCATCACTGGCCTCGCCTATGGGGGGGCAGAAACGCAATTGGTTAATCTGGTGACTAGCTTAAAGGAACGTGGCTGGGACGTGCGAGTGGTTTCTATGCTCTCACCTCAGGCCTTCACAGAAGAGCTAAAAGAGGCGGGCATTCCTCTATCGACTCTCAATATGCGCCGTGGAGT
>JAKOQC010000423.1 GCA_029778565.1 bacterium | reverse complement strand
CATAGAAGATCCACCCGAGATAATCAAAGAAAACATGGTTCAGATAAGTGTTCAACCACAAAGAGGCATAACGTGGGAAACAGCTTTGCAGAACATGATGCGAATGGATCCAGACATTATCCTTATAGGCGAGATAAGAGACCGCTTTGCTGCAGAAGCAGCGATGCAGGCTGCTATCACAGGGCATACAGTGCTTACAACCATGCACACGCAGAACGTGGAAACAGTGGTGGAGCGTTTTAGACAGCTCGCAGGTGAAGAAAGCGATGTGGTTAACTCGCATACCATTGCGTATCACTTAATAGGTATGGTTTCTCAAAGGTTGGTTACAAAGATACGTATAGCACGCCTTACGTTTTACGATGAACTTGTAAGACAAAACCCAGACTTATTGAAAAAGCTGTATAACTTTGGTATAGGCATACGTGGTGCAGAAAGTCAGTTTCCACCAGAAAAGATAAGGTTTTGGCTGGAAGATCCATTAAAGCTACCCGATGCCACTGTAACAAATGAAACCACATACAAAGGCTACGATATGACACCTAATGGACGCACTGTTATAGCCGAAGTAGTGTACAACGATGCCGATCTATCTGAAGCTATAAAACAGGGTGAGCCTAAAGTAATACGTGAATACTTAAACTCTTTAGATAACCACTTAACGCTTATCGACCATGCTATACTCAAAGTGCAACGTGGAGAAATATCTATAGAAGATGTATTGCATAGAATATAGGACACCACTGTTAACTACAACGTGCTATAATACTTCATATAGCAACAAAATACCAGTTGAGGTGTTTGTGGCGGGAAGAGTGAATCACAACAAAAAAAGAATGGAGGAACGAAGACGGTGAAAGAAGGAAAGAAGATGCGTAAAGGGTTTAGTTTGATTGAGCTAATGTTCGTCGTGGCAATTATCGTAATTTTAGCTGCAATTATTATCCCTAACTTTACTGGTATTACAGCCCGCTCAAAAACAGCAAGAGTATCAGAAGATTTCTCTAATTTCGCCACAGCACTGGAGTTGT
>JAKOQC010000422.1 GCA_029778565.1 bacterium | reverse complement strand
CCAAGGGTAATATAAGCAAGAATCCCAGAAATAGTAGCGATGACAAGAACTCCAGTGCGTATGCTTTGAAAACCTTTTGTAGTTAGAGCATCGGCCATGGGATAATTAATGCCTTGAAATACAACCACCCATGCTAAAATAGCAAGGACTGGGCTTCCACCCTGAACCCAATCAAGACCAAAAAGCATCTTTATAACAACATCAGGGTAGAATGCAAATGGAAGAACTAATGCCCCACTTGCTATACTCATAAATTTAAGTTCACGTCCCGAAAGCTTAACGTGCTCATTTGGATTTACGGCTCCAAGGTGAAAGAGCCTTGGATAAAATGCAGCTGCAATTGTACCTGGAATTTGATATAGTAATCCGGGAATACGATAGGCAGCTGAAAAATATCCAACTTCTTTTAAGGTCGTTACTCGCTGCAGTACAAGCAAGCTCATCTGAGGTATCGACATCACTAAAAGTCCCCCAAGAGTAAATGCCATAAGGTTGTTTAACAAACCCTTATGAAACCCACCAATCGAAGGCACTCGATGCATTACCAATCTGGTGCTTACGATACCCCCAATCAACGACGACATACCATAACCGATCGCCAAAAGGTACAATGGCCACTGCAACAGTACTCCGAGCAAAAGGAATCCTGCAGTGATCACTGTCGAAAAGATTCTTATTGCCGCAACATAATGCATTTCCTCGATCATTTGGAAATATGCAACACCGACGCCTTGTAATGCCCCACCCCAAACGGTAGGAATGACTATATAATAAACTGCATTGCGTAGCATTGGATCTTTATATAGCAAATGTATCAATATAACACTTACAATAGTCGTACATGCTGCAAATAATAATCTAAGCTTTAACGCTCCGCCTAAAAGCCTTTCAATATCAGCATTAGGTTTAGTTCCTTCCCGTATCAGTGTATGAGTAAGTCCTAAGTCAGTAAAATACCCGGCAACTGCACCAAACGCTAAGCCGACACTTAAAATACCATACTGCTCTGTGCCTAAATATCTAGCAACCAGAATAGTAGCTAAAGCCGTAAGAAGCCTTATGGCAAAATTGCTAATAAACAGATAAGTGGCATTTTGAAGAATAGTCTTTTTCATAGCAAAATCTGCACAATAAACATCGATATTACTCGAAAGAGCGAATTAAACGGGCCATGCAACTTATATCTCATCCTTTTCCCAAGGTAATTTCATATACTCCAAGCCATTGACAATTACACAGGCATATTATGAATTTCTCACCCTGCCCTCACTCACCCCTGCCGCTGCTCCACAGCTCTATCGCCTCATCCAGCTTAAGGGTGGCATTAAACCTTTCAAGTTCGTCTTCGCTTAAAGACAGGCAGCGTATTTTTCGGTGAAGCATGGGCTCGACCTTGTCTATCAGGTTTTGCAGGTAAGCTT
>JAKOQC010000046.1 GCA_029778565.1 bacterium | reverse complement strand
CTTATTGGAAGATGATGATGTTAAATTATCATTATATAGAACATTCAAATCAATGGCTGATAAGTGGTTATCTACAGATGCTAATGGAAAAACATTCTTTAATGTTACGGAAGGTTCTGGAGATAGTTACTGTAATAAATCAAGTGGTATTGAAACTGTGGGTAAAAATGGTAAATCCACTTTAGCTACACACTTCCAATACGTAAGTAGAACAATGGTTGATATTGGTGATGACGCTGTTATTGATATTACAAAATTAAACGAACTAAAAGATAACCTTAAAATAAGTTTATATCAGTATTTATCTGATGTTTTAACCGAGAATAATTACTTATTCTTCCCACTACCATCTTACATTAACTTTGGTACTAACGGTATGAAAACTGAAGACTTATTAGACATGTTCAGACCTACTATGAGTATGAAAGATGTTAGTTGCGGTCCTCTATTCTTATCTATGTATGTTGGTGGAAATTCTAGGGTATTGAATATTAATAATTTTGGGGCCAAGGTTAACTGTCCGATTGATTTCAATGCGTTAAGTGATGACGGTTTTGATTTGAGTACGGGTAGAAATACACCTGATGAGTTTAGACAACCAGGTAATGCGGACCCAGGTGTAACGGCTTTTAGAATTGTTTATGGTTTAGAAAATCAAAATCATTTCAAAAATATACAATTAGATCAGGCAGAATTCTCTGAAACGGGTGAGTCTTTATTAGTTATCGATAAGTTATCAAAACAAGGTGGTAGTGACCAAACGTCAAAAGGTCAAAATTTACATAATGTTTATTTAACTCGTTCATATACTTGTCAAGTTGAATCTTTCGGTAATGTTATGATTCAACCTATGACTTACTTTGATTTATTTGGAGTACCAATGTTTAATGGTACTTATTTAATTACAGAGGTTAGACATAATTTTAAACCTAATCATGCTACGACAACATTCAAAGGTGTTAGACAACCTATAGCTACCGTACCTATTATTACTGATGCGGCCTTAGCTATGAACTTATCACTCAAGGAAATTAAAGCGTCTGAAAATAAGAAATCAATAAAAGATGCTAGTACAGGTGGTAGGACAAGTAATGGTACCACAAAAACAGGTGGTGGTGGTAGGACAAGTAATGGTACCACAAAAACAGGTGGTGGTAGTGGTGATTACGCTCCAGTATTATCAGCATACGATGGTGTGGTTATGGTTACGGGGGCTGCCGGTGGATATGGTGCACCACCTAACGGAGGATGGATTATTGTTAGATACGGACTCAACGGTGGGGATAGCCCATTTAGTGATGGTAATTATTATTACTACGTTTACGGCCACTGTAATGCTGCTGAAGGT
>JAKOQC010000421.1 GCA_029778565.1 bacterium | reverse complement strand
CTGTTGAATATACAATTACATTTAACTTAAATGGTGGACAGTTTGTAGGTGGAGGAGTAGTTCCTTCTAAATATCAATCTGATTCGCCAGCGATTAATTTACCAATTCCAGCAAGAAATGGTTATGAATTTGTTGGTTGGTATGATAACGCACAACTTTCAGGTAGTATAATATCAGCAATTCCTCAAGGTTCAAGCGGTAATAAAGTATTCTATGCTAAATGGGCAGAAGAAACAGCATTAACAGATGCTGAAAAAGCATTAGATGCTAAAAATGCACTTGATATTAATTTAGCAAGTGGAGATACAGCAAATAATGTAACTAAGAATGTGATTTTACCGACAAGTGGAATGCATGGTGCAGTTATCACTTGGGCAAGCAACAATGCAGCAATTAGTGTAGCTGGTGTTGTAACAAGAGGAGAAAATGATGTAGTAGTTACTTTAACAGCAACAATTAAAGTTGGAACTGCAACAGAAACTAAGACATTTACATTAACAGTTGCCAAATTACAAGTAGATCCAAGTACTGAATATACAATTACATTTAACTTAAACGGCGGAAGTTGGCCAAGTGGCGGTTATGCTAATAAGAACGCAATGATAGATGCATTCTTAGGCGATTTATATAATTTCGTTCAACCAACTGAAAGTTTAGTACAATTTAAACATGGTGTAGGTAAGACAAGTGGATTTGATGGCTTATGGTTTAGCAATGAAACATATAGAGGCAAAATATATGGAGCTAATATTAAAACAGGAAATAACAACTATTTCTTAAGTCATAGCAACTATCAAGCTAAATGGGCACCACTAGCAAACTTTATGGTTAATTTCGTTAAGAAAGGTAACCCTGATCAAGACTTCTGGAGCAGCCCATATACAGGTTGTCTAAGAATGAAACAATACTTCACTAATGTTAAACCAGGTCCAGCTTGGAGTGATGAAGATATGGCAGCAATGCCAACAGGATTAAAATCATTTGCAGCACCTCGCGTTTATAAACCAACAGATGAAGTGGTATTACCAGTACCATCTAAAGCAGGCGATGCTTTCTTAGGTTGGTACGATAATGCAGGTTTATGGGGAACAGCAATTACTAAGATTGCTAAAGGTTCAACAGGCAATAAAGTATTCTATGCTAGATATAATTCAAGTGTTCAAGTTGACCCATCATTAACAGATGAAGTTAAAGTAGCACAAGCTAAAGCGAATTTACAAGTAGGTTATGGAAGTGGCGATAATGCTAACTCAGTAACTAAGAATGTTACATTACCTAAGACAGGCTTACATGCTACAACAATTACATGGGCATCAAGTGATGCTTCAACAATTAGTACAGCAGGTGTAGTAGTAAGAAAACAAACAGGCGATGTCACAGTTACATTAACTGCAACAATTAAGTCTGGTTCAGTTACTGATACAAAAGCATTCACGCTTAAAGTACTTAAAGTAACTAACTACACAATCGAATATGTATTAAATGGCGGCGGTTTTGCGGGTTATACTAATAAGACACAAATGGCTGATGCATTTATGGCAGACTTATACGCATTTGTAGGACCAACTGAAAGTTTAG
>JAKOQC010000045.1 GCA_029778565.1 bacterium | reverse complement strand
TAGTCATGCTGCACCAGCGTGATATACCGCTTCAGCGATTCTTCCAGTGCACCAGCACGTTCACCTAGTGCAATGGTTTTGACGAATACAGGGTCTAACCCGATATTATCGAATGCACTTGACAACGTTGCACCTCTGTTGATTTTTGTTATTGCATCATGTATATGTGTTTTCATGGTTCTGCTGGTTACTATATCCTCTGCGTTCTGCAATATATCGATGATGTTGACACCTGATAAATATCCGTTATATATGACAGTGCTCAATCTCAAATACTCCGGTGTAATCAACAATTTACCAAAGATCGGCATGTTGAACCAAAACTGGTCTATTGTGAGTGCTATAGGCTTGATTGATGCAGCAAGCCTACGGTATATCCACAATCCTGCAGCTACTGCTGCTATTATAAGCCACCAGAAATTGGCTATAAAATCACCTGCTCCTATAACTATACGCGTAATTAAAGGTAAAGGTGCATTTACACTCTCATAGATACCTATCAGGCTAGGCACGACATAGAATACATACACAAATATTACAACAACAGAAGCTATTGACAAAATTATTGGGTAAGTCATAGCGTTACGGAATTTTGAGTTAACTTGCATTTCTGTTTCATAGAAGAATGCTATATTCTCTAATGCTTCATCGATGCGTCCTGTGTTTTCACCCGCTTTAATAAAACTAGTGAATAACGGTGAGAATGCCTTAGTTTCTGCAATAGCGTCTGACAAGCTCATACCACCATTGATAAATATCGTAATATCCTCTAACACTTGCTCAAAATTATTGTTAAGCGATCTTGTAGCTAAAAGATCAAGTGCCTCTGATATGGGAAATCCAGTTTGCATAAAGTTTGCTAAGTTAACTGCGAAGAAATACATTTCATTCATTTTGAACTTTCGTATTTTGCGTACTTTTGTCTGTTGTAGTACATTAACAATTAGTCCTTTCTTTTCCAGCTTTATTCTTGCGTCGTCTTCTGAAAATGCACTAATTGTTCCGCTAACTAACTTGCCCTTTTTGTTATATCCGCTGTACCTATAGATCTTTTTGTTCCTCGGCTGTTTATTTTGCTTTGCACGTTGTCTTTTCGGTAATTGCAATTGTTCTGCGTTAGACTGTGGTTGTTGCGTATCAGATTGTTTACGTTTACGGAATGTTAACGCCATACTTTACCATCCACCTTTCCAAGTACACGTTCTATTTCTTCTCTACTCGTGATTTTTTCATTAATGTAGATTTCGGCGATATCTCTATATGTTTTGAAAC
>JAKOQC010000420.1 GCA_029778565.1 bacterium | reverse complement strand
CATGAACAGTTTGTTGTACAGAGCTCCCGCTCTTGCTTCAAAGTAGTCCCGTGACAGTATCAAACACAAATGTGTGGGGCTTGCCATTACACCTATGAAGGCAAAAATGAATGCCAAGTTAAGCATGCCAACACGGTTTGCAGGTGTGGTGAGTCCAATAAGCAAAGGCAGTGACGTGCCAACGCCAGCTTGGGTTAAACCAGTTATCATTGAAACTACAAAAGGAAGGGCGATAAAAAATACGATGGTAGGTAAATGCAAAGCGTTCAGAGTCGAAGCCACAGCTTCGTTGGCACCCGTGGACTCCAAAATGTTAGCAAAATAGTACACTGCGGGGATTATAGCCAGCATTTTCCACTTTAGAGCTTCACTAAGCAATGTTCCTATCTTGGGTAACGCCTTAGCGTGTAAAACGTATATGAAAGCGCAAGCCAAAAGTATGGCTATGTGCACTGTGAAGTCATTCTTTATAGTAACGCCTGCCACAATAACTGCTAAAAGAGGTCCTAAATCCAAGATAACCTCTTTCCACGAAGGGTTCTGAAATCTCACCGAGGGTAAGGAGAAACCGAACACCAAAACCCAACCAACTACTATCATCAGAAGTGGTATGTACCAGTTCATTTGGGCCAAATGTCCTGGTGTGATGCCCATAAGCATGGCTGCCATCAAAGTACCTGGGTACACGGGCAAGATAGGTTCCCATATGTGACGAAACCAAAAATTTATGAACGCCTTTTCTTGGTTAGATACCGCTGAATTTTCCAATGTTTCTGCTACCAGTGGAGCAGAGAATCTGGCCCCTCCAGGTGAGGGAAGCAGCCCCATAATTGCAGGCATTACCACACTTGTTAGTCTGTAGTCTCCGAGCATTTTGATAAAATTGTGAGTCAGTCTTCCCAAAGCACCACTACGGCGTAAAAACACTTCGTACAAAGACATTAAATAAAGCGTTAGCAGCACGGCCACCGTGCGCTGGGCAAATAAGCTTTCTAAGAACCCTTTGCCTAAATCTGCAAAAGACAATCCCACTATGAAACCTAGAAATACTGTGGCACCTAAAAACAATAGATAAAGATCTACCTTGTCAAGCAGCAGGATAATAACTACAAAGATTACTAAGAGCCATAATGCCAAATTCATTATTGAATTATATGCTACCTTCCATTTACTTGTAAAGATGCCGTCACTTTTTGTATTAAGCGTTTCTCTATGCTGTTTATCAAGAATCTATACTTCTTACCTGGTTACGGATTTGGTGTTCCAGGTGGACGTTTAGAAGTCTTTGTCTTGTCCACTTCGTCCAAGTGGGCTTTTCTGTTGTAACAGGCTGTAGCGAACCGTTCAAGTATGGCAGGGAAATCACTGTCCTCGATTAATTCTTTTATGCGTTCGTCTTTTTTCATTTCCTCTGGAATAATGTAATATGGGGGCTTTGTGGAGTCAAACTTTATCTGAAGCACTGCTTTGGGAGTGTAATCGGGCAGTATTTTACTTAGAAGCTTTTGCGCTGTTTGGCTGAAAAGATCGCTAACTTCAATGGTAGTTTCCGTTTTGCCTAACTTGTCCCTGAATTCTGCTGCTAGTTCCTTTTCGAATTGGACAAATGATTTCATGGCATCACCCCTCTTAAGTAGTTACTTATATCATACCCCGAATAAGGCAGGATTACTAGAAAACATAATCGGGTAAAATAAGTAAAAGATGGAAAGAGCTCATCACACTTCGACGTTAT
>JAKOQC010000419.1 GCA_029778565.1 bacterium | reverse complement strand
CAGTGATGAATTGTCCAAGTTTACCTCTTTTGCCTGCTACTGATTCAGAAGCAACTACTGTGCGATATTTAGGGTTAATGCTCTCACTCTTAAATGGCAATGACAATTTCCAATATTTATTAGCCGCTGTGCTTACAATGTATAAAGTTACTTTTCCATCTATCCCTGCATATGCCATACAATCATCTCCTTATAAGCACCATTAGATATTATGATGCTGGGAATAATACACCAGATAATTCAATTCCATCTGCTGGCACTTTCAATGCTAATTTGCCTCTTAGAAAGTCTGTTGATGACATATCATGGTTAAATTCAGTTACGAATGGCTTAGTAATAAGCAAAGTTGCTTTAGTACCTGTTTTCATTGGGCTATCAATGTCTAATTTAATATCTTCAGTACATGCCTTACCGCCAGTTAACGCTGTTTTAAGTGATTCCCATTCGTTTATATCTTTAAGATTATTAAAATTAAATTCCACCGTTATATCCCATGCATCCATAAGGCCTGGGGCTATTGGTAAATCAACTGGATTGCCAAAGCCAGCACTACCTTCAAGCGTGTCCATACTTGTGGATAATTCCAAGTTTGTAATTAATGAAGTCATATCTTTCCAAGTGCTTCCACTACCTAATGCCATTGTGTAGTCAGATGGTCTATAGAAACTCTTGAAATCTACCTTATTTAGGTTAATTGTCGCTGTAGGTGAATATGTAGTATCCATAGATGTAGCTCGAATGTCAAGTGTTACTGTAGGCACACCATCTGCTGGTGCTCTATAGCTAAATCCAGTTACATATGCATCTTTGTAGTATATAACTCCATTTGTACTATCACCGTGGTCAATTTTAATAGCAGCTATCTTTGGTGCAGATGTACCAAGCGCTATTTTACCTGTACCAGCAGTGTAACTTCCAAGTGCTAAATAAAATAGAAATCCAAGCAGAGCATGTTTATACGTTGCGCCAGAGCTATCAGTCATGTCGAATACTTCAAGGTCTATACTGCCTTCATATGCTCTACCATTTATAAACAATCCTAATTTGCCTCTTTTGCCTGTTACAGCATCGGATGTAACTGTGGTTCGATATTTAGGGTTGATGCTCTCGCTTTTGAATGGAAGTTTCATATACCAGCTTCCAGTATATATAGTTATTGACCCATCGATACCTGCATATGTTGCCATACTAT
>JAKOQC010000044.1 GCA_029778565.1 bacterium | reverse complement strand
TGTACTAAGAGCTAATCCAGTTGGTGTAGCTGGTGCTTCTCCGTCCATAAAACCTGTCAAATTCTGCAATTCTTGCAAATCATCTTGTAGTCCAGGTAAAGTAACATTGTTTAACTCTTCTAAGCTCTCACTCAATTGGTCCAATATTTGACTTTCTAAATCTTCGTCATAAACTGCTGCTGTTGTAGCGCTCACAACCTCACTGTATCCGCTCTGGTTGTCACTCGTATCAATGGCTAATACCCTAAACTGGTATGTGGTATTTGTCGTTCCTGCGTAAACAAGATAGTTTGCATCAGTATATATAGTATCTTTGATAGTAGCAAAATTGTCCGTTGATACATGTACGGAGTATTTTGCTAAATCTGCTTCTATGTTTGTATCCCATCGCAAAATTATCTTTTGAAAAAATGCTTCGGCTATTACTCCTGTTGGTGCTGCTGGTGGTATAGTATCTTTCGCTGATACAATACTTTCTACACTTGTCCATTCTGACTTGTATCCTTCCGCGTCAAAAGCTCGTACCTTTACATAGTATTGTTTATTTGCAATAATTAATAAATATACAATTGTATCAATCGAAGTTACATAATGCCACTTTATTTGATTTGTAGAATACGCTATCTCGTATCCGATTATGTTATTTTCTGTATTTTCGTTAAATTCAACTTTTATAACGGATTCACCGTTGAGTAACTCGGTTGAAAGTGTTAATCCAGTAGGAACTTCGGGAGGTATAGGTTTCGCTGATACAATGCTTTTTGCTTCTGTCCATTCCGACTTATATCCTTCTGCGTCGAATGCTCGTACCCTCACGAAATATTTTGTATTTCCGATAACTTGTATATACACATTTGTTTCTGATACTGTATTGTATTGCCAAGATACCCCATCTTGTGAATACGCTATTTCATACCCCAATAAATCCATTTCAGCGTTAGGGCTAAACAATATTTTTATAACGGCTTTATTGTCTATCAATTCTGTTTCAAGCATCAATCCAGTAGGGGTATAAGGAGCTCTACCATCAAGATGGCTTGTGATAGCTTGCTGTTCTTGCATCTCCGTTTGAAGTTCAGTGATACTTCCAACTATTTCTTCAATCTGGCTTTGGCTTGCTGACTCGGTTATTATATCCGCTGTCGTACTTTTGTATATTTCTTTGCTATTGATATCGAATACGATATCTTTCCATTCTGATATCACAAGCTCTGTATTATAGCTCAAATCATCATTTATTATATGTTTGATTTGTTCAATAATAAATACACCCGTTGCTATACCCTTAAGGGGTATATTGAAATTAACTAAATTACCTGCAAATATATCAGGATAAAACTCGTTCAAATTAAGTTTGAATAC
>JAKOQC010000418.1 GCA_029778565.1 bacterium | reverse complement strand
TCCCATTTAAGGACGTATCGCTTTTCAAATTCTGTTGGCGTAAATAAAACTGCCGCAACTTGTTTGCCGGCAGCTATAATTGCCTCACCTATACCTGCTTTTTCGAGAAAACTCCTTTGACCGTCCGACAACTTAAATGTGTTGGTAACGTCGTCTATTTCTTCAGGATTTTGCTGCATAAATATTTTAGTGCCTATGTTAGATAATATAGCAACGCCCTGGGGTATGTTAGTAAACTCTTTGAAGTTTTGCGTTGCAACACACAAGCTGCACTTTCTTTTCCTTGCCCTTCTTGCCATGTTTTCAAGAAAATCTGTTGAATCTTTGTATTTCAAGCTAAGCCACGCTTCATCTACAACTACTATCTTTTGACTGTCTTTATCACCTTTTACAAACTCTTCCCAAACCCAAGAGAGTATTACATGCATTGCAAAAGGCCTTAAAAACCTTTCTTCAAGACCTGATATATCGAAGTTAATTAGCCTAGCATCTTTTAAGTTTATTTCCGACTCTCCATCAAAAAGCCCCATAGAGCCGTCTTTTAGATACGGCTTTAAAAGTAAAAGCAAACGCTCAACCTTTGGCCCTTTGGTCTTTAGCCTTTCATAAAACGACGACAGTGTTGGCATACTTTTTTTAACATAACCTGTAGTATACACCCCATCACGTAAAATGTTTTGCTTTTCGTAAAGTGATTTTGGATCGTTGGTTATACCTCTCTCATGGTATTCTTCAAAAAGACAGTCTTCTACTATTACCAGCTCTTCCGGCGTCATCTTTTCGCGGGACCCTTCTATCATTACTGATATTAACCCCTTAAGGTCCGCAACCTTTTCTTTTAGGTTTACATATTCCTTGCCACCATCTTCGTCAAGTTCCAAATCAAACGGATTTAAATATCCTGATTTCTCTGGTGATAGCTTAATATTAATACCGCCCAGTTCTTCTGCCATTTCGCCATATTCACCTTCAGGGTCAATATACAAGGTTTTGAACCCGTGATATGCAGCCCTTGCAGTAAAGAGCTTAACGGCCGTTGTTTTGCCTGCACCTGAAGTTGCAATCAGTGCCATGTGAGGGTTAGAAAGTATCGGCTTTCCAACAAAAGGATTATAAAGAACCGGTGCGCCGGTGTTTAGGTTTACTCCTAAAAATACTCCGCCTTCATGCGCCATATCAGCACAATTAAACGGCATTAGCGCAGTGGAAGCTCCTAAATCGAAGTTACGATATACATCAACAATTTTATTTACACCAATAGGGGATACGCTTTTTAGCGCTTCATCCTGTCTTAAGAAGGCCTGCCTGATATGAATAGCCCTGCCGCCAAGCATCTCTTCGGCAACTCTTGACTTTCTCTCAAGCTCCTCCAAACTTTCTGCAGCAACTGTAAACAGTATAGTTACGTAAAACATCTTGTTGCGGTTAGTTTGAATTTCTTCTCTTAACTGCCATGCGTCTTCTAGGGTAGCCCTGGTAAGTGACGCGTTAGTAAAATCTCCACGCTTTTCATCAAGTATCTGTGTAGCCATGAGATCGTTTATTTTAATGGACAATTCTTCTATCACTTCACGGTTATTTCCTGGATACAGATGAATTGACACATCTACATCCCCGATATTATAAAGGTCGTCAAGCCAGCCAACAAACACTGAAGAAGGTACTTGAGTCACATAAAAAGCTCTTACGAACCTATCTGGCCCAACCTGGACATAGCTATCGGTTATTTTTACCCCATCCGGTGCTGCAAGGTCTCTTAAATCCGGAACTCCTCCTGCAAGGGTGTATTTAGCTTCACCTTTAGAATCCTGCTGCTTCTTCTTTTGCAATCTGCCGAATATCACGTAAACTCACTCCTTTGACGTTGGTCTCCGTAAATCCGTATTCTTCAGCATCTTCAATTCTGGACGATACCGCTTTGTGTTTGTTGTACATGACGTAAAACACTTCTAACGCTTCCAGAGTGTTTAGAGGCTTGCAATCTATCCATTTCGTAAGCTCTGACACAACAATATCTTTCCTACGATTAAGCTCCCTTACAGCTTCATGGTAATCTTCGCTTTTATAAGGGATAACAATGTAATTTCTTTTTAGCAGCACGCTTTTTGAGCCCATCCACCTTTGCATGTCTTCAGACATCTGCATCCCGTATATCCTAAGTTTTTCAGGTAAATCAGATAGGCCTGTACGTATCTGTATTACTTCTTTACTAAGATCTAGCAGCCTTGTCTGTGTATAAAACTGAACAGGAAACGTAAGAGAGCTTAACAAGCTTCTAAAGTTAGCCTCTGCCTTATCTTGCTCTTCTTCGCTTAATAAAAAGAAGTTTAAAGTTCCTGTGACCTCTAAAATAAGCCTGTATTCGTTGTTGCCTAGTGAGACTATGCCGTTTTTTACATCTTTAAACTCCAAAAAGTCTTGTACAGTCTTTTTGCCAACATAAGTGTTTTCTCCATCTTCTGTGCT
>JAKOQC010000417.1 GCA_029778565.1 bacterium | reverse complement strand
ACCAGCAAATATAGCACCCATTACTTCGCCACGAGACCATAGACCTAGCATATCACCATAGCCGCCAGCACCCACTCCTGCCATGGCACCACCAGTAGCACTATAGCCACTACCTGATCCACTACCTGATCCACTACTTGTCCAATATGCTCCATATTCAGTACCTCCGGAGTTTTTATATCCCAAAGATCCCCAATATGACCCATCATTTTTTGCCCCAAACACACCACCTGATCTATTATAATCATTCCAATTAAAACCACCGACACCATATGAATATAAATCGCCCCAGAAATTGTACCCTTTCACAGCTCCATTTGATGAACTATGCCCATACCCTGTACCATCATTTTGGCTATCTCGTGTTCTATACCCATATATGGTAGATTGTCCATCACCTTTACTAGTCAGCTGCCGTTTATATGCATATAAAAGCTCAGTGGCGGATGTATCTTGTATATACATATAATTATCAGATGTTTGATAAAAATATGCTATGTTTTGAGATGCTGGTGTAACCACATGCAGTTTGGCTGTAGGACTTGTAGTTCCTATACCTACATTGCCATTAACAATAGCATTGCCACCAATATTTGTATTACCACTAATATCTGTATTACCTTCTATAATAGCTAAATCTGCTAAATAAAATATTTTTATATCGTCTATCCATACTTTATCGGAGCCGCTGTTTACGCTATAATCTTTAGAATACTCCCATTTAAAAGTATGACTACCTGGACCTACTGAGAAACTAACAACTGTCCATGCTATTTCGCCACGCCAGTTAGCTTGTTCTACACCATCAATGTAGAATTTTAATTTATCACAACAAGACTCAGAAGATGTTTTATAAGCGAAACTAATATATCCTGAAGAGGAAAGAGACTGAGTGAGCTGAATATAAGTAGATTGCGAATGTGTAATAGTACCAGACTCAGCACAATAGCTACCAGCATAAGGTGTAGTAGTGCTAATAGCCCAGTTGGCAGTGCCACCCGTAGTAAATGGTGATAATGCACCATCTTCGAAGCCATCATTAAATACATAAGAGGTAGGAGCAACATGTAAAGCTCTTTGTGGGGTAGTGGTACCTATGCCTACATTGCCATTGGGATCTATTCGCATTCTTTCAGCACAACCACCTAAATTATTTGTTGAAAAACGTAAATCTCCAGCAACATTACTTCCACTAACGTTT
>JAKOQC010000416.1 GCA_029778565.1 bacterium | reverse complement strand
GTATTGCTCATTTAAAAACTCATTGCCCACTACCTCTGACTTCATCTCTAGAGTTACTAGCCTAGCTATTTCATTAGCTATTGTTGCTGGCAAGTTCATAGATTTAACTTTGTCATTATCTACCCATGGAGCTTTATCCTCATACATTGCTGTCCATAAAGCTATAGCTCTAGACATTTCTTCTGATGTTGCTACTTCAATACCAGTTGCATCTTTTATATCTCTTTTCTTAAACAATCTACTTATCACCTGCCTTATCTTATCTAACAAGGTATCACCTCATTCTTATGAATCTCCTAGCATCCCTTTCTATGCTGTATTCTAGTGCGTCCAGTGTGTCTATATCACTTGTACCATCATCTAGCCTAACATCTTCGTTCTTGCTTTCATCCCAAACTGCCTCACACAATGCATCTTTGACTGTATAAGCATCTTTGGTATAAAAAAATCTGCCTTGTGAAATCAAAGCAGATACTAACCTAATCCTGTCTACTATTTCAATTTTCTTTGCATCTCTTATGATTACATTCAACCTTTCTTTCTGTGCTGCAGCTCTAAATCCTCTAATAAGAACCTGTTCTGCTGAATCAGGGTAAACATAATCTACACTACCATATGTGTCTATAATCCGCTTTAAGAAGTCCGTAAATAACTTATCTAGCTCTGTAGGCGTTACATTTGTATCATGTCTTTCGCTTGCCAACACTACTATGCCTTTGTATTTCGGTAATATTCCAGTAGCTACAAAGGCGTGTTTAGACTTATTCCCTCCAAAGTCAACTCCTACTACAATCTCTTGATATAAAGTGTTTATAGCCTTTTCCATGCTTATTTCGTACTTATCTGGATTATCAGCAAATAGCCTATATATCAATCCTTCTGCTGTTGTTCTCTTTCCTAATATATCCCTTTGATACCATACAGAGTTCTTATCATATTGGCTGACAATCTCCTGTATTCTTTGTTCAGTGAGATTAATATTGTCAAAAATGGTGAAATGCTCGTAATTATATCCACCTACTAATTGCCCTTTTTCATGCAGCTCTTTATATTT
>JAKOQC010000415.1 GCA_029778565.1 bacterium | reverse complement strand
CTGCATATGTATAATAACTCGTGCTTTCAGCGGAGATGTTTCCCGTTGAGTAGCTGTTTGTGATTGTTATTGTTGTCGAGCCAGAGCCATAACTTACTACTTCTCCTATCAGCCCGCCTGCATGTGTAGAAGAACTCGTGCTTTCAGCGGAGATGTTTCCCGTTGAGTAGCTGTTTGTGATTGTTATTGTTGTCGAGCCATAACTTACTTCTCCTATCAGCCCGCCTGTGCGAGAGCCGCTAATATCGCCCGTATTGTAGCTGTTTGTGATTGTTGTCGAGCCAGAACTTAATCCTATCAGCCCGCCTGCGTAAGAATAGCCTTTGCTTGCTATAGCAATGCTGCCCGTTACGCTTGTGTTGTAAATAAATAATCTTTCTTGTGACCTACTCGCAATGCCACCTGCAAAAAAATCATACTCTATATCGGATGTAGAAGTAATATTTGCAATAAACAGCACATCTTCCAAATGCAAGTTATCTACCACCCCGTTGGCGGTTTTGAATAATCCTAAATACACATTTTGGTTTTCAAAGGTTTTTACAACTCTCATATTTTTTATAGAATAGCCGCCCCCGTCAAAATAGCCGTAAAAGTCGCCTGCGGAAGACCATTCGTTGTCTTTTAAGTCAATATCATTTGTTAACCTGTAGTAATAGGGTTTTGAGTCGCCCATATTTTTTAGGTCTTGTGCGGTGGAAACATATTTTATCTCATCTGAATATAGGCGCAATACTGAAGTCGTAATGTTGTCTACCGCTTTTTCTTTGGTAAGATAGTCATTGGAATATTTAATGATCTTAACAGAATAGCTGCGCCAACCGTAAGAGGGATTAACTTGTATCTTAATGGTATTGTTATCTATTTGTGTTATTTGCTCCGAAGAGTAGACGGTGTCGTTATAATCACTATATATGGTTATACTGTTTACATCATACTCCGTGGGGTTAGTGAGCGTTACCAAGAGATAAATGTTGTCCGACGGCATAGCATAGTCGGTTATATCCCCATCTTCATTAACAACGGCTAAAGATGTCACATACAATTCTCCGTTTATAAACACTTCGCTTGTATTGTTTTCGTCGGGAGTTATACGATAGCTATTACCGTCAAGAGAAAGTTTGATTTCCTCCACGACGAGAGCAATGTTCCCTCCGCCCATTTCCTCTATTGCGGTAATCGATACACGCATTTTGTCATCTGTGCTTGCGGTGCTGACGGTATACCATCTGCCGTTAATTTTTACCTCGGTGTACTTTGCCCCGTTGGGGTTATTGAGGTTGGCTTGCAGTACAATTTCCTCCCCCAGAGATACTGCGCTCGTATTTAACACTTCGGTGTCTATAAAAGCAAAATACGGGTGCGTCTTAAAAGCATAGTCAAAAGTCTTACTGCGGTTACCGATGCCGTCGTTTAAATCATAGGTTACCTCTACTGTAATAGTATAGCTTTGGTAACTATCCAATTCCGCAAATCTCAAATCATCGATATCCGTTTCAGCTGCAAACTCCGTATCCTTATACAACTTAATGCTTTCTATTTCTCCCACATTGTCTATGTCGGTGTACTCTAAGTCAAACGATATCCCGTTATAACTGATATCTATATCTTTATAGTCAATATTAGGTGTAGCCTTTGCAAGCGTTTGCACATCAGCTGTTTTTACTATTGTGTGTTCTCCCTCGCCGTCGTTAAGGTCATAGGTATAGGTTATCTTAATTGTATAATCGTTATTGGATAACAAGCCGATAAACTCTCTATCCGTTAGATTGTCAAGTACTTCTATTTTTGTTTCCCCTTGATAAAGTTCTATCGCTGTTATCTCGCCTACATTATCGACATCTATTATATCTATACCAAAACTAATGCTGTCTTGGGTGGTTTCTACATCTGTTATAGATACTGTAGGTGTTGCCTTTGCAAGTGTTTTCACATCAGCGGTTTTAACTATTGTTTGTACCCCTACGCCATCGTTTAGGTCGTATGTATAGGTTGCCCTTACTGTATAGGCGTTGTTGGATAGCAAGCCTGTAAATTCTCTTATCTCTATGCTACTTGCTACTATCGGGGTATCACTGCCGTGCAGCAATTCTATCTTGGTTAGTTCACCCACGCTATCACTGTCGGTTATCTCTATGCCAAAGCTTATGCTTGTTTGGGTGGAATCTACATCTATTATTGATACTGTAGGGGTTGCTTTGGCAAGCGTTTGCACATCAGCTGTTTTTACTATTGTGTGTTCTCCCTCGCCGTCGTTAAGG
>JAKOQC010000414.1 GCA_029778565.1 bacterium | reverse complement strand
TCCTTATTTACTGCGCAGCATCAAATCAAAACCCGGTTCTAAGGAGGCAGTTTCCGACCTGGAGCTGGCATTTCGCCTGGCAGTAGAACGGCAGGGAATATCAATACCCGGTATTGATATTCATGCCTTAACCCTTGAAGATATCAGGAGAAGCGGCATTATTCATTTATTCAGGATGGGGTACACACTCAGCGAAGTGAGGCAGCATATCGGCTACAAGACAGAAGCAGACCTGTATTGGCTGGAAGAATGGGCAAGGAAACTTGCTGATATTTAGCTCGGAAAACTCTTTCCTAAATTCAAGCGAAGTGGTTCCGGGGAAGATAACCCCTCTACAATGATGAGGGGTTTCTTATTGTAGTTCTTGGATTATTTTAAGCCTCCGATTAGGAAGTTATTTTATTGGCTTATATTCGTCATAGAATTAGCGTTCTAGGACGAATAATAATTTGTTTTCGTTAAAATTTGTCCTAGAATAACTATGAATCAGGGCAAATTATTTGTCCTAGAATACTTTCTACCTATACTGCTTAGCAAACCGGTTTTATCTCCTATGTAATTGCTGCCAACCGGTTACTCATAACGAAAAAGTTTTTAGAAAGGTGTTGGGTATTAAGTGAGTAATCTGAAATTTATTAACAATCCTTTTGATACATTAATTGAAGCCGTGGGTGTACTTTACCCAGAAGTAAATGCTCTTATCCAGTTCAATCCCGAACTGGAAGAAGAAGGCTGCACCAGTTTCTACGAATATCCTTCCAGTCAGGTATTGATTGAACTATCAACCAAACTACCTTTTGAGGTTATGGTGGAAACACTGATCCACGAACTCGCTCATGCAGTAATAGGCCCCGACAAAGAGGACCACGGGGAAGAATGGGAATTAGTTCTCGAAAATATCAGGTGTAAGTACAACGAACTGTTAGAGTTGACCGCTCAAAAATTTGGGGAAGGAAATTCTATTGGTTCTGATGTGCTCTATCTATACTTTTTGTACTAAGGTAGGAGATTAGTATGCTGGAATATATCACTTACTTACAGAATGACAATAAAAGCCTTAAAACAATAGAAGCCTACACGCAA
This sequence comes from bacterium, assembly GCA_029778565.1. Lineage (GTDB taxonomy): Bacteria > Patescibacteriota > Saccharimonadia > CAILAD01 > BJGX01 > JAHFOQ01. Next base: position 145 of record JAKOQC010000414.1, on the reverse strand, counting down.
GCCGTTATGGAGTTTCAGGACTGGTATTCTGAGACTACTGGGCAGCCCTTCAAGGCAGAGCTTGTTACGCCGCTCGATTTGCGGGATTATATCAGTTGGCTTGCTACTACCCAGAAGCAATCGCCCAGGACAATAAACAAAAAAT
>JAKOQC010000413.1 GCA_029778565.1 bacterium | reverse complement strand
AGATAGATGCACAAAGGCACATGAGTACATATTCTTGTTAACGAAGTCAGCACAATACTATTACGACAACGAAGCGATAAAAGAAGATGCTAAACCCGAAAGTGAAAAAAGATATAGAAGCACTTTTCATACAGGTAAAAAAGAAATAAGTGGACAAGGTAGACCCGGTAATACTTCCAATACACCCGGTTATAAAAAGTGGACGGGAAAACGTAACAAAAGAAGTGTATGGACGGTTACTACAAAACCATTTAAGGAAGCACACTTTGCAACATTCCCGCCTGACTTAATAGAACCCTGTATTTTGGCAGGGACAAGCCCAAAGGCGTGTGAGGTATGTGGTAGCCCGTGGGAGAGAGTAGTGGCAAAAACAGACAATAGACATTGGACAGAGCGCGGTAACTATAATTCCCCGAAAATGCAAGCATTGAAAGCAACAGGGTTCAGAAATGATGGGGGCGGTGGTTTTGAGTGTCGAAATGTTAAAACAATCGGCTGGCAGCCTACCTGCACCTGTCAAAATGAAGGCAAAGGCCGCTGTATAGTCCTAGACCCATTCATGGGAAGTGGTACAACAGCGGTAGTTGCATTGAAACATAATCGTAATTATATCGGTATTGAATTAAACCCAGAATATATAAAAATCGCCGAAAAGCGTGTTTCAGAAATTGAAGTACAAGAAACAAATCTATTAAATTGGTTAGACGAAGTATTAAGGGGGGGTGAGGGAAAGGAAGAATGAACGGTTATTATTGCTTAAACTGCGGTGGGAAATTAAAACAACTTAGCATGAATCCAAGCACTAATAAATATGAATGTCCAAAATGTTGTACAACATGGTATAAGGTAAGACATATCATCATTGAGTGGGTGGAAGAAAAAAAGGAAGGCGAGGATGAACACGATGGCTAAACCCGATATAAGTAAGGTAATACCCTCACTTGCACGTCAGGCATTGAAACTTGCCGGCGGTGACAGAAAAATAGCGTATAGCAATTACATAAAGCTGTATTTTAGTCAAACAGGCAGACTTGCGCCTGGGTGCGATAATAAAGATTTACAGGCATTTTATGAGAAGGAGAGTAAATGATGGAAGAAAGATACATTATTGATGACTTCAAGGAAACAAAATGCTGTTTGACGTGCCGAAATTGGAATGTTGACAATACACTACAAGGCCGTTATATGTACAACACATGCCGTTATATGTACGAAAATTTCAAATGCGCTGCAATGTTTCCAGCTACTTGGCAGT
>JAKOQC010000412.1 GCA_029778565.1 bacterium | reverse complement strand
GACAGTTACGGTTGCACGCAGTGTACGGAACTTTCTTTGCTTACGTTACACCACCGGCCATTTGAGCGTCAATTCAGTACCATCTGGGCCACAAGTGCTGCAGCTGCCCAAGCAGCCTGGATGGCTGCGCAAATACAGGCACATTATCCGCAAGCCTGGCCAGAAACGATCCGGGCGTTGATGATCCATTCTGCAAATTGGACAGAGCAAATGAAATGCCAGTTCTTAACGGGAAAGAATAAAAGTAATTATCGGGAATTGCTGCGGACTTGTGGATATGGGGTGCCAAATCTAGAAAAAGCCCTCTGGTGTCTGCGTAATAGTGTTAATTTAGTAATCCAAGCCGAGCTTCAACCATACGATAAAAGCGAAGATGGAAACAGATATAAGACCAAGGAAATGCATATTCATGAACTGCCATGGCCCCAACAAGAATTATTGGCTTTAGCTGATACACCAGTAACTTTGAAAGTAACGCTTTCATATTTTATTGAACCCGGACCAGGAGAAGTCGGTTGGAAGGACCGTTATCGGTATCCTTCGTGTTTGTTGCGTTTTGATGTAAACGGAACCGATTCCAGGGATGCTTTTTTGCAACGTATTAATGCTGCTATACAAGAGGAAGATAAGAAAAGCGATGGTGGTGGTGTTTCTTGGACGTTAGGGCCAAATAACCGTAACAAAGGATCGATCCATTCAGACACATGGCTAACGACAGCGGCGCAGTTGGCAATGAGTAATTATATCGGGGTTTATCCAGCGATTGGTTGGTGGCGAGAAAGAGCCTGGCTTGAGAGGTGGAATAGGAAAATTCGTTATGCATTAATTGTGACAATAGAAACTCCAGAACAAAATGTAGATTTATATACTCCAATCCAAGCTATGATTAAGGTTAAGACTCCAGTAGAAATCTCTATTCCTTGAATCGAGGCTAGTTTCCGGAAAACAGCGGGTTAACAGAATGATTTATAACGGTTTAATTGGTGGCAAAAAGAACGGAAATTAAGTCTAGATTCAGAGACGTATAGAGGTTTTTGTTTATTAAATTATTCAGGAGGGGATAAAAAGATGAATAAAAGACTGATAAGTGTCTTATTTATTTTCTTTTTAATTTGTTATTTACCCTTCACAGAAAAACTAATTGCCCAGAACAAAACAGCCCAACAGATTGCCAGTGATACTTTCCCAGCTACTGTTTTATTAGTAATGGAGGATACATATGGGCAACCTGTTTCGTTAGGAAGTGGTTTTTTCGTGCGGGATGGGATTATTGCAACCAACTTACATGT
>JAKOQC010000411.1 GCA_029778565.1 bacterium | reverse complement strand
TCTACTGCGTCTTTGCCTTCTATACATAGCTCTTTCCTTTAATCTTTCAGATATACCTTGAAGTAGTTTAACTTCACCACATATTAGTTCTTCCTTTTCAGTAATAGCAGAAAAACCAATATAACTGTAGCCACTATCTATTCCAAGTGTAATAGGCTGTGTATAGGTAGTGGTTTCATATAGAAGCTGAATAGTAAATGGCTTTCTTCTAATAACTTTAGCCTTCTTATGCTTTAATAATATTCTAACTTTAGCATGATTTTTTGTAGGCATTAAAGGTTTACCTTCTTTTGAAACTACAAATACCATTATTAACCCTCCTTTAAGAGTAATAACTCGTTGTTAGACAACGGTAATGCCACATCGCCAATGTTATATGGGGTTTTGTATGGCAGCAGCACTTCTCCTACCCTCAGAGATGTTTAACCACTGCCCTCAGAGCATAGGACTTGTGGAGCATCCTATGGTGACTATATATTCCCATATAACGTAGCCCGATAGGGTTAGTACCCCCTGGCTGAGGCTAATCAACTGAGCTTGTTAATCACAAGCTCCACCCTCTATAGGGTGGGGTAGTTGACCTGATGTTTCCTCCTGGCTTTCATCTAGGTTTTGTTCTGAAATAATGCTTGATTGCGGCACTTCCACCGACAATCCCTTCCTAACTGCCAGCACGTATCTGTAGTTTTCTTTTAACGCCCCAGGCACCAGCTTTGATGTGAAGCTCTGGTCAACTGCCAAAATTACGGTTCCTACGCCAGTTGCCGACCCTGTATCTATTTCTGTGTTTCTTACGCCGAGCACTATCGCTTCTGTTGCCACTTGTTTAGACCATTCACCGTCAACCCAATCGTTTATTGCAGGACTTACTATATAAACGTCTACGATATCACCAGGTTTAGCACCGGCTGACCGTGTAAAGTCAATGTTTAATGCTACAACGTGTTTATTCTTTAAATACTCACCTGTCTCTATAATATTCTTATTGATGGGCCAACCTGCATATAGGGGCGATGTCGAATATTTATTTATTACCTCTTGCGGATCTGTTACTGCATCTTCACTTATTTCGTCTTTGGGGACTTCCCTGTATTCAAGGTCAGATGGCTGTATATCTTTATAAGCGGGGATGTCTGCTGCCGGAACAACTATTCTTACCGTGCTTCCAGATTTTTCGGTATCTGCAAGAAGCATTGAGTATGATATTACACTGATAGCCAGGCCGATTATGATAATTGCTATATAAGGCATGTATTTTTTCATGCTATACCCTCCTTTTTTACTTTAATTGCTGCCAAACCATGTAAACATACATGTAATAGAAAACTACGCCCAAAGCCATACAGGTTGCAAAGGGCACCATATCATGCCTCATTAATCCATGATTTTCCAGGCCTTTAAGGCCCATTGCTTGCCATAAAATTGCTTTACTTATATATCCGTCTCTTGTTTTCTCCCAACCTACGGCCCTTATTTTCTTTACTACTCCCCATATAATGCCGATTATTGACGAGATTATTATTATATTTAAGGTATCTACTGGAGGCGCCCACAAAAAAAAGGCCGTTATCAGCTTTACATCGCCGCCGCCCATTCCTCCGGTTATTGCGGCCAACATAAGTGTTATAGTACCTGCTACAAGTGCAAAGAGTATGCTTATCCAGTTTTGCTGGTATATCTGCAGCATAAGCCCTGTTACAATCAATGGAATGGTTATCGCGTTCGGTATTATATACTTTTTATAGTCAATAACACCACACGCTATAACTGCCAATACGAACATCAGATCAACGGTAAATTTAAAAATTTATAACAGCCTCCTT
>JAKOQC010000410.1 GCA_029778565.1 bacterium | reverse complement strand
TAGGAAGCACTAAAGGACTTTTGCAACCTTTAACTGTGTACCGTGTTGGTGCAGGAATCTCATCTTCAAAGTGGAAATCTGCTTTATGGAGATGGAATATTTACAGAAATGAGCTTCGCATGAGTGTTGTTGAGTCTGCCTTGTATTATTTGAGTTACGTAGTTCATGGGGCTTTAAAGTTTGGTAAATTTCGTTTGAAAAAGCAAAACCTCAACGCGGAGGGTTCTAAAATTCTCACTCTGGATGATCTTATAAGCATGCAATAAAACAAAGGTCAACTGAATAACTTTGTGTTGGTTTATTCTAGGGCGACATAGTGTAAGGGGCTTTGTGTTTCATGTTTTTCTACCTTGTGCACGACAATAATAAATTGCTGACATTCACACTACTAAGTGGCCCAAACAGATACGCGAATAAAGTCCGTCTAATTAGATAAGGCTGAGGTTTTTGAAGGGGTTTATTGAACGTTTCGTTGGGTCCAATTGATAATTCCAAAATGGTACAGTTTAGGGTATAAAGTACACCAAGACTCGTTAGAGAAGGGTTAAAGGAACTTAGGAATGATGTAGATTATTAGTATCCAGATTGGGCACTTTTTGTAATAGAGTAATACTTGCTCTAAGGCATTCCTTTGGTGCTTCTGAACATGTGAACGTGTTAATTATGTTACATGGTTGTTTGTTCAAAGAGGCTTTTGGCTACAGGCGTTTCACTGATTCGGCTGAGGCTGAACTGTCGGTTGTCATTTACGGGAGCTAAAATAATATATTCTGTTTGCGTACGGCAGACAGTCTGTATGTCTAGTGTCGTTTTGAAATATTAAAGTGTCAAGGATGAGTCGTTAAAGTATCGTTTAAACAAGCCAATGTACTTGCATCTACGTCGTTGTAAGTACCTGCACAATATGCTTGTAAATTTTGGTACGCTCTCTGGTCACAATCAGTGAGTGTAGCGTTATTTATCGTCTTTTGGTTGTGCACTACATGCCAAAAGAAATGGCTAGATAAGGTGACTTTACTGTGTATATAGTTTCAGCTTTGCAACTAGAAATCTGAAATAACTTCTGTTTTTTTTGCTGCACAGTTGACATCCGCTACTGTAAAAATTCGTCACGACGCTTCACACTCGTCCTTGATCAATTACAAGACTTCGATATTAGTTTATTAGCTGTACGTGTTGCTTTCATGAGCATTATTAAGGAAATGCAGTGAACTGAATTTGGTATAATTAGAAACAATGCTAGATAGTAACGATAGTGGTTTTTCTATGGGCAGTGATCCATTGGTACTTAGCAAGGCTTATATAAAGAAAAGAAGCCTAGTTGACTTTTTTGGTTTGGTAGTTAGTGGATGTTTGCTGTTCCTGTTTACTATTTGCGATTTTAACCTGTGGTTTATTCTTGCAGCTGCAGTACTAATTTTAATGTAGAGTTTGTGGAGTATTTCAAATCCACTTCTTGCATACGGCGTCATCATATTCGTTTGGGTAAATTTTTTTTACAGAGCTTCTGTCTTTATAATGCCACTAGAGGGGTACACAAACAGAGGTTCTTTGTACCTAGGTAACATTATGTTGACTGTATTCTTGGTTTCAAATTTTGCAAAATATCTGAAAAGCCATAAAACTGTAAGAATTATCAAACCGTCTATAAACACGACCATTTTTCTGTTCCCTTATTTACTTTTTTCAATATTGTTGCCGGTATTGGGAATTCTGAGTGGTCAGTGGCCTCTATCGTATGCTACGAGTGCCATTAGGAATGCGCAATGGATACTTATTGCTGTAGTTGCATATCTCCTATGCAACAAGTATGGTAGCTCAGCTGTTATCAGAATGACTTTTAAAGTTTTGTTGTTTAGCTGTTTCATGGAGGTTTCATATTCAGTTCTGCAAATGGTATATGTCTATGTATTTCCTGCACAGTATCCATACCTTGACAAGGTTTTTATGGAAACGCATCCTTTTGATTGGTTAAAACTTGGTCGAGCTACAGGTTTGACTGTCAACCCAAACAGTTTGGGTTTGCAAGGGCTTGTGTACATGAGCTTGTTTTTCAGTTCCCTCCTCTCAGGTAACTATGTGAACGCATGGTTACGTGTTTTTTTAGGACTGGCTAGCGTGTGGTTAATAGTTTCTTCGGGTTCTAGAACTGCCGTATTAACATTATTTGCACTGCTCTTATTCGTCGCGTTTATTGACGTTGTTAAGCGAGAAAAGCTATCTCTCCTAAGAAGAATAGGACTTGTAGCTACTATACTAACTTCAGGAGCAGTAACGTGGGCGTTAGTCTCAAATATGTCAGACAGATTAGAAACTAGATTATCTTCGGTGCTTGCAATCCCGTTTCAAGGTTTTCTATCTGATCTGAGTTTTGCACTGCGTGTCGAAACGTGGCAGGCTGCATTTGTTTATTTATCTGAGCATCCTTTTGGTTCACTAGTGCCTCCAAATTATGCATTGCAACAAGCATTAGACAGTTACTGGGTATATGTTATTGTCCAAGGTTCGGCGATATATCTGTTGGTGTTCATTCTGTTTATAGCAGCAGTGATCACGCTTGGTGTTAGAAGTATAAACAATATAGAGCCAATGACAAGATGTGCCGGTTATTTCCTGGTATTAGTGGTCCTAGTTGCGCTTGTTGGGGGAATATCAATGGCGACGTTTCAAGATTCAATAGTGATAATCTTGCTTTATGAATTTATTGGTATTACAATTTACAATG
>JAKOQC010000409.1 GCA_029778565.1 bacterium | reverse complement strand
TCATGAAGTTCACCAGCTAAGGCTATCTGACATTGTTCATAACTTGGAAGCCTGAGTTCTTCAGCAATGGCAAGGGCGATGTAAGCTACCTGTTCTTGATGTCTAACCAACCTAGGATCTGATAGGTCCACCACTTCTGCTAATGCCGAAACTGGTTCCACTAGAGAAATTACAAAGTCGCTATTGTAAGTCATATCTTGCCCCCCTGGCTATTCCTTCCATTGTCTTCTTGTGTGAAAGACTATTATGCACAATAATTGTAGTATACCAAAAGCACAAGAAGCTTTAGCAGGTCAACGGGCTTGATGGGGATCTAAAGTCCGAAAGTACTCAACAATGTGGTTAAAGCTTCTTCTACGACGTTGCTAATGAACTACACGTGGTCATGATCGCCAAGCATAAGAGTTCTTTGTGCGCACTGTGTGCTTACTTTACTATTATGCTGTTGATTTGAGCGTAACTCAGTCACAGACTTCGATTTCCTAACCAGCGAGGTTCTGTATATAAAACAAGGCCGCAAACAACTGGCTACTAGATTCTGATACAGCTCAAATAATCTTTCGCGATCATGGAATCTTGTAGGTGTGTTCTGAGGCCTTCTTCATTATATTTACAGTAGTTGCACTTTGTCTTTTGTTTGTAATTTGCACTCGCTACTAGTGCCAATACGTTTAAGGTATGACCTACAACCGTTGCAATAATGTGTAATCTCAATCGTTCTAATGTAAGCGTTACATTGCTACAAGCATCTGAGTGGATGTTCTCAATTTCGAAACTATTATCGAATGTCATATGCACTTCGCTTTCGTGTACAGAAGAGTCTATTCGCTAGAGTACATGCATTCGCACTTTGTCTCTAATGCTTAATTGTTTTAATGCTGTACAGATAAAGATATTGGGCTAGAGCATCTATTCTGCAGAATCATTAGCTACTCAAAGGGCTAGCACAGCCCGGAGTTACCTAACTTGTAGCTGTGCTAGCTCAACTTATATTAGTACTTTTTTAGTAAACCTCTAATGAAACACTACACTCATATGGTCCAGTTCTAACATCATATTGATTGTTGGGGTTTGTGCTGTATTGGTGAGAAGAAGCAGTGCAAGTGCCTTTGAAACTTAGAGTTGAATCAAATTTCCCTATTGGTTCCAACTTGCCTTTAATGTGTCCTTCAACTTCTAGAATCTCGTTTGGGTTGGAAAATACCTTATCTGCTATAAAGAAGTGCAGATCGACATTGTCTTTACTCCAAGTTCCGGAAGCGTCAGCTTGAATTGTCGTTAGGCCGCCTAGATAGCCGCCGTATACTTTACCATCATGTGCATAAAACCCTACAGGCATCCAGGACATTGTAACCCACTGTTTTACTCCGGAGTCCCACCGTTTTACTGACCACACATAGACCTCTTCAAAATCGGCTGGATCAGGCTTATCTAATACCGTGAATTTAATATTATCATTGGACTTGTATTCATACTTGTCACCTGTATACACAGTGACAGAGCCTGTGGAAGCTGTGTCTGGTAGTTTAATCTTGATTTCGCCATCGCTCCAACTCACTATTGTAGCCTGAGTATTTCCTACCATCACTTTACTATGGGGTGTTGGCTGTTTACCAAATGCAGATCCTTTGATAGTAATAGTTGTGTTTTGATCAGGTAAAGTGGATTGCGGAGAAACCGATGAAACTAAAGGAGTAGCAGATATTGTAGCACTAACCTCAAATTTGTCCCGTAACGAACTACTCTCATTGAAATCTCGCAAATATACTTGTATACTGATGCTTTCGCGTCCCTGTGCATCTGCAAGTGTAGCGGAACGCACTTCAGATAGCGGTATGTCTACCTTGACATGTTCGGTATTAGAAGAATCCAGCTGCGCAGCAGGCAGTGTAACATCCTGTGGATTGTAATATAATTCTTTGACCCCAAAATCTCCGTGAGCTACGATTCTGGTTATTAAAGTAACCTTGGCAGGTGAGAAATCAGCATTCCAAGCCGGTAGATCAATACCTATCCTCTCTGCAGAATTTTGCACAACATCAATTGCAGTGGCATTCATAACCCATTCATAGCCAGATGGAGTGTGAGGTCTAAAGTGTAAAAATGCCACTCTTGCTTTGCGTTTAGTGTCTTTGTTCGTCCAGTAAAATGCAAGTTCGCCTTCAGAACTACCTAACTTTTCGTCAGTTCCCGGGGCCTGTATGGTCTGTAGGGTCTTAGGTGATGTCATTGGTTCATCTATCCAGATAATAGGCGCGAGTTGCCGTTTTAAACTGACCTGGTCTAGGCGCTCATTGAGCCATTCCCACGTAATATCGGAATACATAGCATGATCTATGTTTTCGTTATCATCGGGCTGATTCTTTGGATCGTGGATGATAAGCGTTTCACCACCATCTTTATACCCGACCACCAATACTGCATGGAAACTAATTCGTGCAAAGTACCTCAATATCACAGGGTGTCCAGCGTCAAGTTGCCTGAGCAGTTCCCATTTGAGGTGTTCATTAGATATAAAAGACTTCCATTTAACAGGTTTGCCCGTCTCTTTTTGTATGTATCTTGGCAGAATTAGCATAAAACTACCTATATCTATACCAAAGTCATCATCGGGAACCTTTATAAAAGCTAGGGTATGGGCGTAAGGCTCAGCTGTTCCTACAACTTCGCCACCCACATAACCATGTATGAGCATCTGAGTAGCAGCTACCCAACAACTTAGTCCTACTTGCTCATAATACGGCATTTTCATAAGTACCTCGTCTTTTGATAAGTTGTATTTGTTTGTTGTCTGCACAACAACTTTAACTTTGTTCTGTGCCGTATTATCATCTGCTCTTACGACTGTAATTGGTAGCCAACTACTTTGAGAAACAGCAGAAGCTATTTTTACCGATACAACACCGTCCTCAGCATTGTAATCAAATGGGAATCTATATGTTTGTAATAGGTCTTCGCTCAGGCCATAAACAGATAACGTGTCAGGATCCAGGTTTTTGCCTAATGGATAAAAGAGTGTGATCTCGCCGTTTAAATTTGCCAATCCACTGATATCAATACCTTGACTGTTTGCGCCAAATTCTGCTGACGACATAACAATGTTAGAGTTCTCATTTAAAGCGTGTTCTGGAACGATCAATTTTGTACCATCCTCCAAGGTTAACTCTCCACCAGCAGTTGTAAACATTTTTGATGCAGTTATTGCAGTTGTGGTTTGGGTTTCGCCAGTTGTGGGTTCTTGTTGTGCTGTGGTTTCTTTCTTAACCGCATTTGGGGTGCAAGCTGTAAGTATTAGTATCAGCATTAATATTACTACTAGCCCTTTGCTTGCTGTTTTTCTCATGTTCTCCTCCTTTCGTTAGAGGATTTATGAGGAGGCACCTTGTCCAGAGAGGGCGACTCAGGATCAATATCCTGCTAACAGTATTATATTAGCATATTGTGAATATTAATGAGCATGTATAAGTTTACACACTTTAGTCTTAAACACTATGAAAATCGTTGTTTGTGCCAAAAACTTGTGCTTTTTAGTTTCCAGAAACTGTTTTTGCTTGTTAGAAGTTCAGAAGAGCTCCAATGGTTTGTTTCTTTGTACAGTCAATACCGTAGTTAAGCCTTGGAATTGTTGGAAGAAATCCGATTTTTCTGTGTGTACAGGGATCAAATACTTTGGTCTAATGGTCTCAATCATTTCTTCAAGGCCTTGAGCATGTATGTGACCACTGGCATGGAATGGATCGCGCTCGTCCTTCCCACCTGCCGCTTGTCCCAAGCGACCGT
>JAKOQC010000408.1 GCA_029778565.1 bacterium | reverse complement strand
TGGTTGTATTATTGATAATGGGGTTTTTGTTGTCAGTAGGCGTTTTGCAATATAATTCGTCTATAGAGAACAGCAAGAGAGTAGCGTTCCAATCGACTGTGCTGAACGCACTGTCGGCTGCAGAAAGCTACCGACAAAAGTACGGAGAATACCCAAGCACTGCCACACTCAATTTGTTGTTCAACGATACCGCCTATTTTACAACAAAACCCATCAATCCGTACACCTCACAACCACTGCAAGCTACCACAGACCAAAGTCCAGAGACAAGTAGCAAGCTGGGGTATTTTTACTACAACGTCAAACCAGACGGATCGATAGAGGTTATCACAAACCCTGTCGTTGATATTAATCTTGCCAGTGGAAGTTTGGCAGGTGGTTCTCTGCCCAGCTACACTGTTACATTTACAGTGAAGAATACCAGCGGTTCAGTTATCAGTGGGGCTCAAATAACTATCGGCGGCAGAACGGTTAGTACTAACACCAGCGGTACAGCTTCCGTGACGCTTCCTCAAAGCAGTTACTTCTACTCTGTCAACAAAGATGGCTATAATTTCTATACAAGCAACATCAATTTGACTGGTAATATGCCTGTGACCGTAACTCTTTCACCTAAGACTTACACAGTGACCATCTTCGTTATGGATGCCAATACAGGCAATCCGATTAGCGGTGCTACAGTGAGTGGCATTGGCAGTAGAGATACTACCGATCCCAATGGCAAACTCACTCTCACTAATGTAACTGCTAAAAGCTACAGTGTGCAAGTGTCTGCTGTTGGATATGAAAATAGTTCTAAGGTTATTACTGTGAACAACAATCAGCAAGTAAATATCACATTGTCCAGAGCCTCATGCACAATAACGTTCAATATAACCAATGGTGCTAATGCCCTGGTCCAGCTTAACGATGGGAGTGTAGTCAACTTAGACAGTAACGGAAGCGAATCAGTATCTAAGCCATGCGGAGAATATAGTTATATGATATCAAAGGAAGGATATAATGCTTTATCTGGAAACATAAACGCGTTATCGGATATTACAATACAGAGTGTTATGGCGAAAGCGGAAGATGAATTAGTAGAAGCTGGAGAAGTGCAAATAGCATTAGTGTATTCGCCAATAGCAAATGTTTTTAATGATTTTTTAAAAAACAGTCCTAATAGAGGCATAGTAATTCGCCAAGTAAGTAGTAGTTCAGATCAAATAACTATATTACAAATAGTTAAAACAATTTTTAGTTCAGCAAAATCATTTTCTCCTTCAGAAATACATGTTGTTGCTATAGGAGCAGGCGGTCAAAATCGCGCAAATGGTAATAAAGGTGGCGGAAGTGGATTTCGCACATGGGATGAATTCACTAATCTTCCGGATATTAATGAGGTTTTAACAATAAATGTAACTGTTGGGGCGACGACTACAGGGGAAGGACAACCAACAACAGTGAGTATCCCATCGTATATACAGACTATTACAGCTAGTGGCGGTGGGCATGGAAACAATCCTGATGGGCAAAATGACGGTTCTAGATCTCAATACGGTACTGGTTTTGCTGCCTCTGTAAATGGGAATGGGACATCCGAAGCGTATGATTACTTAGAAGCACTTCCAATATGGAAAGAATTAGTAAACATGCAAGTATATGATAATGGAATAGGTGGTGGTGGTGGACAAAGTAGTACAGGTGTTCAGTATCCAGCACAGCACGGAGCTGTATTCTTGCTTATTCGAGGAGTAGTATACTATTAGCTATTATTAGATTTATGTTATAATAAAACTATGAAACGCGGATTTACATTAATAGAGCTGATGGTTGTGATTCTTATTCTTGGTGTATTAACAGGCCTTGCTGTGCCAAGATACTTGCAATCGCAAAAAGAATTTGAGAATGTATTTTGTTCAAATGTTGTTACCTTGACTAAAATGTTGGAAGAATATCGTTCTACACATCTAGAGTACCCAAGTGACCTAAAGGTGCTGAAAGACCAAGTACAATACGCTCCTAAAAATCCCTTCACTGGTTATCCTATGTTGGATTCTACATTGGATTCA
>JAKOQC010000407.1 GCA_029778565.1 bacterium | reverse complement strand
ATGCGCCTATATAGATATCATACACGCACCAAAATCCATTGGTAAACAACCATATAATAAAACACCACCGCTTTTTGTATATATTAGCAATGGTGCCTATAATGCTAGCTATTGTAATTAAAATACTCCAATCAAACATAACGACCCTCCTTTGCTCCCTGTGCCCGCCCCTCCTAAGCTTATGGAGCAATATCCCCTCCGGATTTACCGGCAACCTTTAGGCACCTGCCTTTTTCGTATCGCTTTTTCTTGGTGTTCTTCAATCCTCTTATTAGCTATATCCACATATTCTTTTTCCTTTTCAATCCCAATAAAAAAGCGCCCAGTATTGAGCGCTGCTATGGCAGTAGTGCCTGAGCCAATAAAGGGGTCAAGGATTATGTCATTTGGATTACTGCTGTGATTTATGATATTTTCTATAAGCGGCACGGGCTTTGGTGTAACGTGCCCAATCTTTGGAGCAATTTCATAATTCCATACGCTATGATGTGTTTTTTGGTTATTGAAGGTATAGCGCAGGCTTTCATATTCTTGCCGCAGGCTTTCATATTCTCTAAAACCTTCCCACTTATCAATATTAAAAGTGTTTATTAATTCTTGATATGTTTCGGACGTTGGCATATCCCATTGACTGCTGTTCCACCTAAAACAATGGTCAGCACGTTGTCCTATCTGTTCAATGATTTGTTTTTTGTTTAAGCCGATGTATTCTTGCAATTCCTTGAAGTATCTCCGAAGTGTGGGGAAGTTATTAGTATCAAGCATTACTGTCGTTAGCCCTGTTCCGTCTTGCAAAGTATAGAACAGGCAATATTCAGCCATTTGCTTATAATTCCTGTTCATGTCAATAGCCACATACCCATCCAAATATGGCTTCATTTTAGCCCCATTAAACCGCTTATTCCATACAATAAACTGCTTAAAAACAAACCGCGTATTGTCCTCAATCCACCGCATAAGGTCTTTTATCTGCATCATGTCATTATGGAACCAATAAAAAGAGCCGTTATCTTTTAGCACCCTTTGGCACTCTAAGAAAACAGCCCCCATCCAATCAATGTAATTCTTTATTTTGTCCCATTTGGCTTTACCTATGTTATAAGGCGGGTCGGCTACTATGAGGTTGATTGACTTCTCCGGCAATTCCCTCATTACCTCTAAGCAATCGCCATGGATAATCTGATTGACAGGTAAATCCATAGCTTACCCTCCTACCGGCCCCTCTTAATATAAGCAAACTAAAAAACGCCCGAAGGCGCTTGTTAACCTCACACCAGGCCCCGCCCCTGCCTCGCGAATGGTGTGT
>JAKOQC010000406.1 GCA_029778565.1 bacterium | reverse complement strand
TGTATGCTCTCTTGGACTTAATTAGCCCATTAGCCTTTACTATTGCATCTACAAATACTAAGTACGTTTTACCAACTCCTATTGTAGATGATATATTAGTAGTAGCGTATTCACTAAACGATATGCCTTTTGATACGGATGTACGCGCAGGTGCAGTAACAAGTATATTTTTGTATGCTCTCTTGGACTTAATTAGCCCATTAGCCTTTACTATTGCATCTACAAATACTAAGTACGTTTTACTAACATTTATATCTGTGTTTACGCTAACCGTAGCATATAACTGCTTGGTAGTTTGTATAGGGAAACGCTTACCGTAGTAAGTAGTGCCATATGTCTGCAAAAACATTATTTACATTCCTTACTCGTAAGGCTCTCCCACAATAGTTTCGTACTCTTCAGCCGTAATTAGTCCCTTCTTTACCGCTATCTTAACCATCTGCTTCGTCCAAAGCCCTCTGTCGTAGTTCCTCTTTATAATTTCATACGTCATACTTTTCTCCTCCTTTATGCCGTTTCATCCACGTCTGTCATCTGTAACATCGCCTGTAATTCTAATGAAGCTGCAATACGCTCTTCTGGCGTTGGCGCTGGTTCAGGTGGATGTTCTTCAAAATACGTTATTGCATCCAAGACCTCTTGGTCTGTCATATCATCCGTTATCGGAGCACCCATCTGTTTATATGCGTTCTTTGTAGATTCAAACTCCATGAATACTGCCATGTTTATTGGCTGGTCTGCGATAATGTACTTCATACCTTCTATCGCAGCGGCTGGATACTGTAGAAACACCTCCTGCGGCGTTAAAACCTTACCAGTTGGTGTTACTAGATTTTCGCTTTTATCCCATATTTTATACTTCATTGCATTGTGCCTCCTTTATATTTTATGTATCCATTTATAGGAAATGTTACCTCCAACAATGTGTTAGTTTCTGCCGTCAATTCACTAGTATTGTTTATTTTATATTTTGAACCAGCTGTTATTGGTATATACGTTTTTAATAGAATTCTGTACGCATCTACCGTAGTGACATATCCTGAACTACCATACCCGCCTGCAAATATAGCATAGTCACCAACTGATGCTCCAGCTAAATTGCGCCGCGCTAGTGATAACTCTGTAGGTGTAGAACGAACAAGGCTGCTGTTATAAGCATCTACTACAGAAGAATAAGAATCAGTACGACCTCCAGCAAACAAGGCATAATCACCTACGGATGCTCCAGCTAACATGTACCGTGCTTGTGATAGCGCTGTAGGCGTAGAACGGACAAGGCTGCTGTTATATGCATCTACTACTGAGGAGCTAGGAT
>JAKOQC010000006.1 GCA_029778565.1 bacterium | reverse complement strand
CGATGTGTGGGTTATCCGGTCCAACATTATACCGATCGATACAGCCGAACATTACAATTTAGCTATTTATCTGCCTACTAACCAGGAGTTCGGCGGCGATATGTATATTGTTGACGACGTTTGGATGTATCGGCCTGATTATGATTTAGGCTACATAACAATTTATAGTCCGGATTTTGACGAGCCTAGCGAGCCTCATTACTACCGAGATTATTTGGCCGAACATGACGGATTTGTACTTGTGCCCATTGACAGTTGGGTGTTAGATTTAACAGGATACGCATATTTTGACATTGCATGGCATACCTATTCTTTACGGCTTGACATAACCGGTATACAAATAACTTTGCCGTTGGTGGTATTAGACAAAGAAGATATAGCCGGACATATGCAGTTACTCAATGAATTGTCGAAAGCAGAGTATAACGCCACTGAATTAGGAAGTGACATACTTAAAACTGTATATTATATAATAGACGGTTTTGTATATCAATCTTTTACGTTTATGTGGACACCGCCGGAGATTAGAGACGCGCCGTTTGATCGCATTATCAAAGGCAAAAGACTGAAATATTGGGCGCTGGAGGACGGTACGCGATTTGTGTTTGGCGAACCGGTCACGGAAGATATGCTGGTAGATAATGCGTTATATTTGTACGGTGTGTTTGAGGTAGACCCTTACTACGTACAACCTCCGGCCGACGATGTGCCGTCCGGCGATTTAGGCGACATGCCGTTAGATCCTCTCGCTGTATTAACACTTCTGGGCCTAAATGATAAGTGGGGGCATATGTTAATATATACAATAGTATGCTTGCTAATCATTTTTGCCTTAGTAGCTTTACGCGCTAGCTCAACAGTATTATCAATCGTGCTGATAACAGTAACGGCGTTATTTATATTTTTAGGATTATTGCAGTGGTGGGTTATTTTGCTGGTATTGGTTAGCACCGGCGTGATATTTTTGTATAACAAAAGGGGGTCGGCTGAATATGAATAAATATTGGATGGCCGTAATATGTATGATTTGGCTTATATTTGTCAGTGTTTTAGTCGGCAGTTTGGCGTCTGAT
>JAKOQC010000405.1 GCA_029778565.1 bacterium | reverse complement strand
GCTCCATGTCTTTTCCTTAATAAAAATACCTTGCCTGCCACGCACTTCGATTATCCCGAAGGCCTCAAGAATGGCAAGGGCTTCTCTTATTAGCGGACGAGGGACATTAAAAAGGGAGGCTAATTCGCGTTCGCTTGGCAACTTGCCATTGTGGCCAATTTTGTTTTCCTTTATTTGATTATAGAGATCAATTGCCAATTCTCTTCTTGTCATCTTTACACCTCATATCTGGTATACCAAGGTATTCCAATATAGATGATATTGAATGTTGTCATACAGATTATATTGAGTCAAGATAATGATGGCTTTATTTCAAATAGTATAGAAAAAAATTCTGGTGGTAAGAATACCAATGGCCTCCCATTTGTAGGACGCGAAGTTAAGACTATATAATCCAACTTGAAAGGGGCATTTTTGTTCATGAGAAGTGCGAGGAGACATTTCGACGAGGAGTATAAACGCAACGGCAGGAAACTTTTAGCCATACCAGCGGCAAAAGTATTAATGAAATAGCTAAATCTAGGAATCAGCTGTAGCATGCTTGCAAGATGAAAAAAGAGACCAGCCAGGAAGAATATAAAGATAATGCATTTCCAGGTCTAGGCAAGGTCAGGCGGGGACGAATCTGGAAGAAGAAAACCGCGTCACTAAAAAGGAATTGGCACTCGTCCAGGAGGAACGCGATATACTAAAAAGTTGTAGCCATCTTTTCCAAAGTCCCGAGATGAAATACCTATTTTTCTGGATAACTTGAAGGTATTTCACGTAAAGACAATGTGTCGTGTCCTTAAAAGCAAATCGTAGTAGATATTATTCTTGGTTAAAAAAGACTTTAAGCCAAAGGCAAATTTAAGAAGAAATGATAAAAGAACGTATAATTTATATCTGAAGCGAAAGCCGCCTACTTACGGGCAGTCCCAGGATACATAGACAAATGTAAAGAAAAGCATTCACTGTAGCAAAAATAGAATAGAAGGAATAATGAGAAAAGCAAGCTTAAGGGCCGTAGAAAGGTGTATGTTCAAGATCACGACCGACTAGAGCCCTAACATGTCAGTAGTGGGCAACACCTTAGACAGAAACAGAAATTTTTTCGCTTACTGTCCGGATGAGAAGTAGGCTAATCAACATAATCTATATCCATACCTACGTATCTATACCTGGCGGCTGTAATGGACCTTTATTCCAAAAAGATCGTGGGATACTCTATAAAACAATCGTTGACTTAGGAACTGGTTATTGAAGCCATGAATATGGCGATACATACCCAACGTCCAATGCCAGGATTGATCGTTCATACTGACAAGGGCAGCTGGTAAGGTAGTTTTGATAGCAGACAAATGCTCGACAAGAAAGGTTATATGTTCAATGAGCCGCAAGGGCAATTATTGGTAAATTTTCCAATGGAGAACTTCTTTAAGACCTTGAAGGTCAAACCATGTACCGTCACAGGTTTAAAACCAGAGCTGAGGCCAGGATCACTACATTTAAAAGTAGCTTAGGTTGGTGTCAGCTAAAGCGGGGAGGTCCACTTACAATCCTTACGAAGCTCGTCGAGAATATAAAAGCACTTCGGTTGGGCTATGTCTTCCAGGTTGATCCCGCCGAAGGCAGGAGTAAGCATTCTGACCGTCTCTATGAACTTATCGGGGTCTTTGGTATCAAGGCAAATTGCCACGGCGTCCACGCCGCCCAAGTACTTAAAGAGCATACACTTGCCTTCCATGACGGGGAGTCCCGCTTCGGGCCCTATGTCGCCCAAGCCCAAGACCCTCGTTCCGTCAGTTACGACCGCTATGGTGTTTGCCTTATTAGTAAACTCGTAAGCCAGCTCAGGGTTTTTGTTTATCTCCTTGC
>JAKOQC010000404.1 GCA_029778565.1 bacterium | reverse complement strand
ATCTTTGTTTTCCATCTCTAATCCTTCCTTTGTCTTCTTCTTGCTCTTAGCTTTCTTCTTACTCTTGGTCTCTATGTCTGCGTCTCCCTTGGGTGCTTCTTGCGGCATATATCCGTAGTTCTGCGAAAAGTACATATTATAAGGCAATGGATAAACATCACCATTTGCTTCTGTTAGTTTACCATGTCCTCCAAGTTCACGCCATTCATTAACTGTCAGACTCCATGGTGCTGCTTGGGCTACACGTAGTACGTATTCCTTGTCTTCTGGTACTGGGTTATCATATTCTACGATTAGCCTATCGTCAAACTCAGGTACCAGTCTCTCCTGTATATAACTGCGTAGTAACTCGAGTCTTGGTTGTACTACCCATCGCGAAAACAGATAATCGCTTGCTTCAATTGTTGACCTGTTAGATGACTCTATAATGCCCAATATTTCAGGTGGTACACCGTAGACATGGATTATAGTGTCTCGCTCGTACTTTCTAAGCTCTACAAGCTGCATATTCTCGAATGTCTGGTTTAGTGTCTGCACGTCCACTTTTTTGCTTAGAAAATAAGGCTTATAAACACGCCAAAATCCCTGATTTTTGTTTAGCCAGTCTTGCTCTAATCGTCTCGTGTCTTCTGGTGTCAAACCCTCTGCACTGATAATAACGTCAGGCCTTGCTCTGTTGTAAAACCACGATTTAGTATGCTTAGCTGCATACTCGTCTGTTTCTAATTCATCCGCTAATGACCGTGCCATTCCACTACCTCGTCCATATGGATCTACTGGGTTAGGCTCTGATATATATAGCACATCCCGCTCTGGTATTTCTTCATTGAATCCTCTATGTGATACCCTATAATATGGTCTGTCTTCTGTTGGTATAGAAATTACCCAGTCCGGGGGTATAGGAAGAAGTGCTACTGGTATCCCCGCTTTATCGCGTTCTTTTAGCAAGAAAGCCTCACCTGTTAAATCTAAATAAATCTGCACTAACTGTCTTACAGTAAAACCTGTCATTACTCTGTTTCCATAATTTAATAAATCAAGCAGGGGGTGGTCTGTTATTTCTCTTATTGTGCCTTGCTGTTTCAGGTACCTTTTGCGTGCTTCAAAATCTGCATATTGTACATTAGCTGCCTTGATAGCTTTACCTTTGTCAGTTACTACGTACAAATGCCATCCTGTACTTGCTACGCTTCTGCTAACTTTATTGACTACTGCACGAAGCCAAGGCAACTCATTATATGCTTCTAACAGTTCATGCGTCCCTTTAGCCGGTGGTGGTCCACTACCGCCTGGGTACAGTCCAAGGAACATTCCACTAACTTGTTCTGTTTTACCTTGCTTACCGAATAAGAAGGATTTTATATTATCCCATAGTCCCAATTGTATACCTCCTTTACCATAATTGCACCACGCTCTGCTTCTTATATGTAGTTATAGCATAACGCAATGCGTCTACTGCGTGGTCGTATTCCTTAACTGGTTCATCGAACACCGCTGTACCATGCGTCTTCCATCTGTAGTTTTCTATTTCATCTAATAGGTTATTAAGCCCTCTAAATATAAACAATTTATCACT
>JAKOQC010000403.1 GCA_029778565.1 bacterium | reverse complement strand
CTTTAATCGCCAATTTTTATCACTCCTTTTCCTTAATTTGCAACTGCTAAGTTAACTGTTCCAACTATTTGAACAGTTACATCACAGGTTATCTTGTCATCTGGCGGGATTGTTAACGGTATTTCAGTTACTAATCCATCAAAAGTAAGCTGTGTTCCATGTCCATCTGCTGTAACTTTATCTGGTAATGTAATTCTGAATATTTGTGGTAAGTCATTGTCATAAAAATCTTTAAGAGCATCATAACCATCTGCTGTAAACATCATTGTTAAGGTTAGTGTACCAGCATTCTTAAATCCAGTAATGAACGTTCGATACCCACCGATGGTATCCAAAGCTGTGGTATCTATGGTATCTTTAGTCATGCTTGGGCCTGTAATGTTCGTTATGTGGGCTAAAGATACATATTTCTCTAACGGTGTTTTGGTAATATTAAACATTGCCTTTGATCCATCACCTATTGCCGTTGCTGTTATTAGATTGTTAGCTGGAGCGTTATTGCTAATAGCTGTAATTACTTCAGTTATTGTTGATGTTGAATAAGTACTGTGTGCCAAAACATAAGTAACTGTGATGTCGTTAGAGTTAACAGTTACAGTTATGCTTGTTGCTGTATCACTTCCTGTTGCCTTAAATGTAATACTTTCATTACTGGCATTCTTTGCCTCTAATCTAATTCCATATAAACCATTTGGGTCAAGTATTTCAGCAAACGGTTTTTTAGTAGAATCATAATACTGAAACTTAGTACCAACTCCTGCTTTTATTGCCATATTTATTCCTCCCTCCTAATCATATTGAATGTAGCCACAAATCTTGCTCTGTTCTTTTCGTCCCAATCTAATAGTGCTGGTTCTTGCGAACAAGCTATTAGCAAATATTCTGTGTTGTTTATTTTCTCATTACCTATATTATGCAAAACCGACTTTATAGAATTTATTAAATTCCAACCATCTGCATATTTTATGTTTCTAACCCTTATTTGAACAGATGGATAAGCCACTCTATAATTCTTGTCATAATTTACATCTGGTGGTGCTCCAGGAGTATCGAATATAGTTACACAATTGTCTGGCTGATCTGGTTCTCGTCCTATGAATAAATTGGAGGCAAGTGTCAAAGATGTCAATTCTTGAGTTAGTTTAGTTGATACGTCATAGCTTGGCATATTCATTTAAATTTGGCCTCCTCCTGTATAACCTTAATTATCTTATCTGTATTACGTTTAATTGCAGCTTCCAAAAACTTAGCACCAGACCCTGGTCTTTTAAAGTTAGCACCAACCATTTCATGAACAAACCATGCATAATACGCTGAAAATCCTAATACTACTGCTGGCTTTTTTAATTTAGTTACTTCAGAACCATAAAATGCTAAAACAGCTTTGTGTCTTTCATAAAATTCTTTTGCAGGTATTTTAATACTTTTACCTTCACCACTTGTTCCATAATATTTATCAACAAATGTTGGGTTTTGACCAGCTTCCACTTTACCTTGACTTGTTATTGTAAATACACTATTTCTCAAGTTACCAGTATCAACTGGAATGACAGGTGGTGTCTTTTCCATATCCTCAAGTATTATCCTTGCTCCACGAACTAAGCCTTTAAGAGTAGGTTCCCCTTGAATTTCCTTAATTCTGTCGTTTAGGTTTTTAACCACTTCCTCAAGTCCAGTTACATATTTTTTAGCCATAGTTAAACCTCATAAATAAGCTACTATGACAAATTCATTGGTAGATCTAAATAGTGGAGACTTCTCTACTCTCTGAATCATATAAGCACCATTTACGGTTCGCGGATCAATATAACCTGTTGCATCTAAAGTAAGATTTTGCTTAGAACCAAGCCATAAATACCCACCAGTTTTAACATCAGCAGGAGTTAGCACTTGTGCCCTACACACAATTTGTTCACCATTATCCGACATAATTTCCTTGCTAACATCGTCCCACCTACACTTAATATCTACTGGATTGGCATAAGTGTATCCACCATAACCGTCTGGTGTAGGTGAACCCCAATAAACTGCAGTCTGTACACATACATAATTGATAAATTTGATTATAGGATTAGTCATTTGGTACAGCCCTCATTGCTGCCTTCCTCAGACCTAAGGAAGCCAGTCTGCCTGTATAGTCAAGCACTTTTACCTGTTGACCATATAAAGTAGCATCTAATCCAAATCCAGTTTCACCTTGAAAAGTTATGCTGGCTGGCCCTGCCTCTGCTGACTGTGGTTGTCTTTCTCTTGAGCAAGCTATAAAGTGTGCAGTAAGCCAGCGTTTAATTTCATCAGATAAAGATGTAGGTATGTCAGTTAATATGCTATCTACCAATGCAGAAGCACTACTAATGTATGAATTGATTGTGTTTTCATCTAATTCTGTTTCAATTATTTGTTTTACCTGAGTTGCTGTTATCATGCTGACCTACCCACCTTTTTTGCTATGGTAGAGTGGTGTTACCCACTCCACCATAGCTATTGAACCACATAACATTTACCTGTTAGGAACCAAGATTAACTCTTACTATCCCACACTTACCTTTGGTATCCAAAGCTGTGGCCTGATCTGCTCTAATCTGAGGTACCTGTATGGTCATTACTTTATACTTCGTTACCATATTACCCTCAGTAGACCACTCTACATTCTGTAGGCCCATGCCTCGTACTATCCTTACTACGTCAGAAGTCATCTGGACAAGCAATACCATGTCTGCAGGCATAAGATCAATAACCTTTATATTCCTTATACCAGAGATAGCCATTAGCCTGTCCCTAATCGTGATAACTTTTCCACCAGAAACCTTGTAATCCTCATCAAGGATAGTTTCATATGCAGAAGGAATGTATAGGTTCCAGGGCCCAAAGAATTTGTCGTTTAGACTGGCTTGCTTCATAGCAATTACTTGTTTGATTATTGCAGTTTCATTAGATACTTCATTCCATGGTTTAAGAACAGTAGTAGCTTCAGAAGAACCAATAATATCAGCTACATCACCCTCAGTATTAGCATGAGGGAAGTTTATGTAAGAGTAAATCGTTCCACCGCCATAGGAATAGGTTTTATCACCAAACAGCATAAGCTCTAGTTTCTCCTGTACCTTCCTAGCTGCACGCTCAGCCATGGTGGTATCCAACGGATTACCCATATTCCTACTAGCTGCAAGGACACGAGCATTAATCTCGTAATCTGCATGCACTATAGGAATCGGTAAATAGTTGGTCGTAAACTGTGGCCTAGCGCCCTGTGCCCTAGTAATACCATCCATAGTAATATCGGCTTCAAGGTCGGTATCACTAATGTCATGGTATTCAAGCACAGTTGTGCCCATTGCATTGCCAAGGTTATAGACTAGCCCAGCATCTATTACATCCTGAAATCCACCAAGTCTGGACTCAGCCACCTTAAGGACAGCTTCATCTAACTGTTTCCATTCGTCCCTACGCAGAG
>JAKOQC010000402.1 GCA_029778565.1 bacterium | reverse complement strand
GTTTACAGCCCCTAATTTCGTGAGCTCAACCATGTCGTCATTATTTAGGAAGAAAACTTTCGTAGCGTAACGAAGTGAAAACCTATAACCCTGGGTAGCCAGAAAGCGTGCAATAGACCTTCTAAAACTCTTTTCCCCCAAATCAGTGAAAGCATACCCAAGTCCCTCTATAAGAGCAAAACGCTTCTTCACACCTATAGCTTTGCTAGCAAGAACACTGTACATTGCTACTTTATGCACGTAACCGAGAGTAACATCTGGTTTCACCGCACAGAGTACCTTTTTGAGAGAACACAGTGCTTTCGCTTCAAGGAATGGGTTCATGCTAGTCCTGTTTAGAAAATAATCGACAGGTTGTGCACCAAGATCTTTAACTGCGTCCTTTACATCCAGTGAATAATCCGGTGCCAGAACATACACTTCGATGCCCCTCTTTACAAGAGCCTCAATCAAGCTGCCTCTAAACGATACAATGCTTCCTGCGTAAGGCGCTACGATTGCTATCCTCTTATAAGGCAACTCAATCACAATTTCCACCTCTTGGTAATTATATTAACAATACTCGATCAGGTCAACACAATTTCACCAAAGCTTGCACACGTAAACGGCACACAAAGAACTTCTTAAAATGCCGTGTACTCTTAAAAGACACAGTGCATTCCAAGCAACTTTTACATACCCTAAGAACTGTGATATAGAACTGGTCCTTGGTTTTCTTTGCAGCCAAGTAAGGATAGGTTCAAATCTAAGCTGATTCTCGGACTATGTAATTCGGAATTCGGTGGACAACAGAGTTCTTGATCTTGCTTACAAAAGCGTTACTGACCGATTCTAACACACAGAAATGGAAATCCTAATTCTAGAGGTACCTCTTCGCATACAAAAGCCTGAACCCATCAAACAAAAAACCACGACACCTGCTCTAAACAGAAATTCTTCAAGCTTAATTTAGCTGAGTTCGTCCAAATGAGAACGAATGGAAATTACTGCAAGTAACTATCGATCATAGCAAACTAATATAGCTGGTTATGCAAAAATTTGCATGTTTAGGCGTATCTTTTGGATACGTGCTAGATTTTGCGCAAATCGAAAGGTTCTGAACAAGGAGGTAGATATTCCTTCGCTTTAGCAGAACAACTTTAGCCGTCTATTCTTTACGACGACTAATACCTCTCTATCATCTAAGATTACCAAAAATGGCTGCCAAGCTAGCGATTCTTTAGTCAATCGTCAAAAACGGAGCGTTAAGGTTCATGCCTCCCTTTCATAATATTCACATGAATAATAAGGTTTGGTATTTCTACACCCGCCTTACACGGTTTTGACGGACAGCAGTATTTTCAAAATATCTGTTGCTCTTATGCGTTGCTAACCCAATATCATAATTGTTCTTTTCAAAGAGTAGGTAATCGTGTAAGATATCTGTCTACCTGCATTGTCCCTTATACTGATTCACAACAATGTTCACAAAGAAGCTTACGGCCTAGACAAAGGTTATGCTTCATCTTCTGGTTCCCGTACTAGTGTCCGAGCATGCTCTAAACAGCAGATATGCTCAATGCAGCAACTAGGCTCACAAAGACCGCTTTCTCGCAACCTCACAGTTTGGATAAACACATGTTATCTGACGTTATGGAATAAAAAAGTCCGCCACTGGTCCTCGAAGAATGACCATTATGCATAAAACGTGCTACTATACTTTAACGGAGGTGTAGTCAAACTCATGGAGATACCTGATGTTGCTTTTTTTCTGGCTAACTTGGGCGGAGGCGGTGCAGAAAAGGCTATGGCAAATCTAGCAAGAGATTTGCAGAGTAGAAGCCTTAAAGTTGAAATTGTTTTAGGTGAAGCTAAAGGTCCAAACCTCGCTTTAATACCAGACAATGTCAATTTGGTCGATTTACGTACAAGATACGTAGCCAAATGGTTGGTGGAATTAACTCATTACTTAAGAACCAGACATCCGAAAGTTCTTATATCTGGTTTGCACCATGTGAACCTAGTATCTATCTGGGCAAAAGCTCTGAGCGGTGCAAATACAAAACTTGTAGTCACAGTACACGGTCCGTTAAGCCTAGAAATAGGTAAATCCAAAAAGACATTGGCCAAGGTCATTCCTTTGCTTGTCAAGATGTTTTACACTCGAGCCGACAAAATAGTTTGCGTGTCTTCAGGGATAGCTAAAGAATTGGTCGAGAGATACCGTCTTCCAGAGGATAAGATCGAAGTAATTTATAACCCAGTTATAACTAGTAATATCTTCGTCAAAGCCCAGGAGCCAGTCTATCATACTTGGTTTGAACCTGGACAACCACCGGTGATATTGTCCGCAGGCAGGTTAACTCAGGCAAAAGACTTCGAAACTCTAATAAGAGCTTTTGCACTAGTTAGGGAAAAAGTGCACACCAGACTAATGATATTGGGTGAAGGTCCGGACCGGCCCAAGCTTGAACGACTAGTAGAATCTCTGCAGCTCAGTGAATGCGTATGCATGCCAGGTTTCGTGGACAATCCATACAAGTACATGAAGAGAAGTGCTGTGTTCGTCCTTAGCTCGCGGTGGGAGGGCTTTGGTAACGTAATTGTTGAAGCGCTTGCGTTAGGTATACCGGTAGTTTCCACTAACTGCCCAAGTGGCCCGGCAGAAATACTTGCAAATGGAAAATGGGGAAAGTTGGTGCCTGTCGGTGACCCTGAGGCGCTATCGCTAGCGATTCTGGAAGCTTTGAACGACGATGGAAGTAGGGGAATAGAGCGTGCGATGTGTTTTACAGCTGAAAATATTGGGACCAGGTATTTAGAAATGATTAGGCCTTACCTTTAACTGCTACTCCGCTCCAGACTACGTCAAGAGCAACGAGCCCAGGAGATGTGCATCTTACCAATATGGGTAGTTGATCGTAGTATACGTATAGAGACAGATCTGTCTATTCCCACATGCAGAACGGGCTGCAGCTACTAATAGACTTAATTGGAATCTCAACCAGCCAGTAACATGATCACAAGCGTGGGACTGGTATTACGGGTAGCACATATAGTTTCTAGGCAAGGAAGTTTCTGGAAAACACAGAACTACTCTCAGCGAATTTTGCTAACCTGAACGCTTAAAGTTCTGAATATGAAGAAATGATTAAGAAAATAAGATCAGGGGCAGCTATGCAAACATTTTGTTTATCCTAATACAGCGAAAAAGCTATGGCCTTACCAGAAAAGCTAGGTTTGTTTTTGTGTCTGCCAACAGTACTGATTTTGCAGGTATTATCTTGATAAAACCACTTTGCACAACGTTTAAGCTTACATCATAATAAACTCTCGCCATATTGTTGCGCTTATAAGGTCAAGCACAGACACTACAAAGCATGAAAATCTGAATAGCACACAAGGCATCAAAGTTTTAACGATAGCAGCACGAGCCGCCTTGCCGTTACCTTATATTGAGCGACTACCAAGAATGAGTATATTCTATAGAGTTGGGTAGTCCTTAAGAAAGCAGTTAGCGTCATTCTCTTCTACTGCAATAAATTCAGGTAACCCTTTTCAAGATAGAACGGAACTATTAAAAGAACACTATTCAAACTAAGTCCGACAGGTGATCCAGATTCAAAGAAGGCCTATAAATGGACAGAGAAAAGCCAATGCCGTATTGATATCCAATCTACTTTTTGCCAACTAATAGAACAAAGAAAACACATACGCCACAAAGTAAAACCAACCAAACTGTAGAAATATGTTCAAATAGACATTGTGTGGTCCGACAGTCGCATCAAAGTCCTGCAAGAAATGTTCTATGCCCATACCGAATGGATAGGCGCTGACCAGGGTATATGATGAAGACCAAGTGAGGCCTCTTTTGGATAGATCAAGCACAGACTTGCCAAGAATGTCAAAACTAAAGTGTTTAGCAAATCCGAAGACATATAGCACAATCAAGACCGAGAATAAAGTACAAAACAAACTGTACTCTCTTAGATTTTATTCTACCCATTAGTAGGTAAGTCAAAAGCGCCAACAAACCTGCACGACTCTTAAACAAAAAGTAAAAGTACGTTCAAAACACCAGACGATAAACTTAGTGGTTTTGCTATTTAGAAGGTGTAGACTAACTAGATAGACCATTAGGAAAACGAATAAAGGAAGTTTGTTTTTGTCCAGGAAAAAGACTGTTCCGAAACGTAAAGTCGAACAACAGTAAGTAACAAAAAAGCTACAAAACCAAACATTAAAACGTGTGCTTGGTTCTCATGAAGTATTGTTTGTGTGAATAGTTCATACACAAACATGTTTGCTAGTGTAATTAGCTTCGCTAATAGGTTATTTAAAAAACCATTAGATCTACTAGGAAAAGAAGATAAGTTTATAAGAAAAAGAAGAGCAAAATAGTTGTAAATCAAATATTAACCAAGCAGCTAATACAACACTGTATCTAACAACCGTTTTAGCCAATGTCAAAACGTTGCTCAGCCAGCCGTCTACTTTCCTTACCCATTCTGGTAATTAATTCAGGATTTTCTATGAAGCGAGTCATCGCGTCTACAAGCGCATTTACATTTCAGGGTAGAACAAGAAAACATTAACGACATCTTCAACAGTCTCAGCAACAAAGTGCCGGTCGTGATAGAACTAATTGCCTAATTAAACGATATAACCACGACGGTGAGTCTATGAAACAAACAATAGCCTCCTGAAAAGTTCTAGTTTGCTCGATGCTCGATTCTTCCTCATCAAACCTGTATAAAACTACATTTTGTGGGTTAGACAACGACTAAAATTGTCATCCATTACAGACTTTGCCTTATGCCAATTCTGCGCAAAGCTCAAAATAAATTACCACGGTCAAGTAGTTGCAAACCTGACATATGTTACACTTTCTATAGACTCTATCATTGAAGAGCGGTGTTTAAGAGATGCGGAAGCTACTTTACTTAGCCAATGCACTGTATGGAGTTCTCTTACTCTTGGGAAGCGACTCCATTTCATTGCTAATAGTCGGAACAATAACAAACAGTCTAAACTTGTTTTATCAGGTGAGCAAAGGAGAATCCCTACGAAACATTCTTCTCTTCATGGCTTCTGTGAATATTTTCTGTAGTGCTACAAACATCCTAGGCTCCTCGTATGCTTTATTGCCAATAAGCTGGTTTAATATTTGGATTTCACTTTTCATACTAACAGGAATTGCAGAAGTGCTGTTTTCAATGAGATATTTAGAAGTACTTGATATACTCTTACTTTTTACTCTTATCAGCGCAATCCCCGCAACAATGGTTGCAATAAACTCACCAGATGCCATAAGAGATTTCCTTAACCTGACGGTTTTTCTATTGGCAATCTTAACAAGACCTAAGCGAGTCGACAAGTCAAACATTTTTCAAGGCTTGACAATATCAGCTTTCGCGGCCGCTACCATAGTCATTGTTCAGTGTGTACTGTTTTTGGCATTTGGAGTTAAGTTGGGCAATTTGGTTCAACCACAAAATCGAATTGCTTTCGGCGGCATATTCATAGATATAAGTCACTTATCTTTATTCTTTGCATCAGTAGCAGCACTGTACTATAAGCGTAAACCGCTTATTTTCTTGTTTTATTTTGCTGCCAGTGTAGCCACTTCCGCAAGGACAGGTGTTGTTGCTTTTCTGGCCTATACAGTACTTGACATAGCAACTTCCAAGAGCAAGGCAGCGAGCAAAATTAGGTCCATTGCATGGATCATCTGCAGCGTGGCGACTGCGTTGTATTTATTTTCGTATATTAGGCCGGATATTCTCACAGAGACTGGCAGGCTCAAATCATTTACTACTGGCCTCAGCACTTTTATGGCGAATCCTCTTGTTGGAGTTGGGCTTGGAATTGAAAACTACGCACAAACCGTAGGGGTGACAATTCCTCACAATGCTATCATCCAGTTCCTCGCTCAAGGAGGGATAATATTAGGGGTCCCTTTTTCCTTAGTTTACATCCTCCTGTTTCGCCTTTCAGCACAGGCTCTTCATGTTTCTCCTTTTGCTGCATCTCTTTTTATAGTTCTAGTGGGTGGCTTGTTTGTACCAGAAATTACAAATTCTCGCTTTATCATCCCTGTAGCAATAGCCTGTTTAGCCGAATTAAATCTACGACGTAAACAATAGTAAATCAACCTAGAGCAGTCACTTTGTTATTAAGATGCAATAACATAGTCGGGACTCTCAGATCTATTAGTGCAAACCTACAATTTTCATAGGTCTAGGCGGGAAATGATCCAACAGTTGTCTGCCAAGTAGATGTACATTGAACAGATCTCGATTGGAATACTAGAAATAACTCTTTGATCGCACTCAAGCCTAAACAACTCATAGACCGGGCTCAATGCCAAAGAGGTACTCTGAGATCAACATGCATCTTACTATTAATTCTGATATCTCGCCGGTTAAATGACCGAAGTTGCCCTAAGCAAAATCACGAAGTCGATCTAGGGGTAGTTTTGCTAAGCTACTTGACCTTCGCAACTCAATCGCGGGCCAAAAGAAATTATCAAGTCCCTTGTCACACAAATAACAGCAAAACGTTGTCTTGAAGTCGAACAATTCATTGTTTGTATTGTACTCCAGAATTTTCTAAGAGTCCTGCCAACACCATGAGTATGAAAAACACCACTTTCCCGCTAACCGAGTGCCTTGGACACCGAAGAGCATTTCATAGATATACCGCCCAAGATCATAGCCGAAAATTGGCACGATGAATGGCCCAGTTGTTTCAAGGATTAACAGTTCGAAACAAATGCATCTTAAGGAATATCAAAACATTATTCCATGGCTGAGAAATAATAGCACAACGTTTAGTGATTAAAAGAACTCGCCAAAGTTCCATAATAACTAACCGAAACCTACAAAACCAAAACAAAATTGGGCGACTCACAGTTTCCTAAAGCAACTGTACTAATATTGAACATTGATTCCTATCCAGGAGGGGAGCCTCCAAGATTTTATGAAAACTAGTTGCACACCATGCTTAAGCAAAAAAGAGCCGACCCGGACATCCTGAGGGTCGGCTCTCTTGCTTTAGGAGCGTGTCCTGGATTACTCCAGCCTAATCTTTACTCCCTTGGATTCGGGAGCTTTCTTGGGGAGTGTGAGTTCAACTACGCCATCGCGGTACTCAGCTTTGGCTTCTTCAGCTTTTACTGTGGTTGGAAGCGCAATGGCACGTTCAAAGGTGCCATACCGCATCTCGCTATAGAACACGCCTTCCTTTTCTTCCTTCTTTTGCT
>JAKOQC010000401.1 GCA_029778565.1 bacterium | reverse complement strand
CCACTGCTGTACTTTTATCGTTATCGTTGCTTTATTATTAGCAGGGTTTATATCAGGTTTATCAAGGGAAATTACTTCGTATTCATAGGTGTATGTTCCCGGCTTGGTGAAATAAACTCTTATATCTTCATCGAAGTAATAATAATCTTCCCTGGTTAAGGTTACGGTTTTATCATAACTAAATCCTTTTGTTGCCCTTATCCTTACCCTTACTGGCTCATTGTATTCCATTATACTGGGCTGTACTAACCTGGCTGTAGGAATTAATAAAGTATCTACTTTCTCCCCTGGGGTTTTTTGGGTCAATACATTTTGATAGTTCCTACCAGCTGCTACATCTATACCCGGCGGTTCTACCTTTATTATCATGATGTTGTTGTCTTTGTTTATTTCGTCCCCCGGTGTATTGCCGTCTACGTTGCACCTGAACACCAGTCTGGTTTCTTGTCCAAACTCCGGCACCTTAACCTGCAAGCTGTATTCTTTGACTTCTCCTTTGCCTAGTTCGATATTCTGCTCATGCCACACAGGATTTGTCCAACCTGTCCCGTACCAGGTTGCCGCAAAGTCGGTTATGCCTTTTTCTATCCCATTGTTGTGAAGCTTTACAGGGATATTTATAATCTCTCCCGGGTTGCCTGTATAGGTTTTGGCTAGTGTCTTGTATTCTTCCTTGTATTCATTGCTCCCTTCAGGCGTAGGGTAAAAGTCCAGACCCCCATTTACTTTAACTAGAGCCTCGGTAAAGTACCAAAACATCCCGTTAGGATAATTCTTGTTGCTCATGTTTATTGTCCTGAAATTCCCGTTTGCTGACCAGTTCACAGCTCCTGGCAGGCATTTAGCATTATCCGCTACCGCCATGTATATTTCATATGTCCCGGGCTTGTCTAAAGGCAGGTTCTCTATTATATCCTTTACTTCTTTAAAGCTTTGTACTATTGCTGGTTCTATCTTATAGTTTTCCCGGTCTTCCCCCTTCGGGGTAAAACGGTACTGTATGTCGTACTGGTTTATAGCGCTGCCGCTGCCTTTTTG
>JAKOQC010000400.1 GCA_029778565.1 bacterium | reverse complement strand
TGTTTCATGAATTTTTTGAGACATGCATATTTGCTAATTTATTTTTTAGCATATATTGGATTTATATTATTGGCGTTGCGTTAAATCCTAATGTTATAAATTTATATGTATTAGCAGTCCGCAAGTACCAAGGGTGCGATTGAGAAACGTCCACAATATGCTTACGATAAGATTAACAGATGAACAAATTCGCGAAAAATATCCCTTGGATTACAGGGAGCTCACTCAACGGTGTAGGGAAAGGTACGTAGACTTTAAAGTGAATGAGAAATATCACAGAATTATAAAGGGTTTGAAAGGCAATCAGGTGTATGCGCATGTGCGATATCTTGATTCGAGTAACCCAAACTCGGCAAAGAAGGTATTTTACAGCCAGGCGGTTTTAGGTGTGTTGGATGGGTAGTATTCGATAAAGAGAAGACGATTTTTCTTTTTGTAGTTCGGACTTATAAGGATAGCAGTACACGCTTTAATTGCAGAAAGAAAGCATGAACGAAAAAGGAGAATGCGCAATGGATCAGCCGCTTGTGAGTGTAGTTCTGCCCACTTACAATAGAGCTTATACGATTTCTAGGGGCATAGACAGTGTTCTTGATCAAACTTATTCTAACCTGGAGCTTATAGTAGTGGTGCAGATATCCAAATTAGAAATATAGTCTTTAGTTTCGTTTCGCTATTGCTAAATAAGGAGTTGTTGCAAAAGTGAGAATAACTTTTGTCTTGCCTTCGTATCCATTTAGGCCAGCTGGAGGCTTTAGAGTGGTATACGAGTATGCTAATAATTTTGTAGCCAGAGGACATCGGGTTACTGTTGTACATCCTGCGATATTACCGCGAAAACCGCTCCCAAAGGGCTTGCTTAAAAAAGCAAGGAGACTTGCGAGATTAATACTTAACTCTGTATTGCCGCCCAAACCACCCAAAATGATTGACTGGCAGTTCGTCGATAACAGAGTCTCCATGCTATATGTACCTAATTTAAATGAGAAATATATCTCAGATGGGGACGCTGTCATAGCAACGGCGTGGCATACGGCGGATTACGTTTACACATATTCTCCAAATAAAGGGGAGAAATTTTACTTCATTCAAAGTTACGAAATTTGGGACGGACCGACAGATAGAGTAAATAAGACCTGGTTATATCCTATGCATAAAATAGTAATTGCAAAATGGTTGATGGAAGTTGGAGAAAAGCTTGGTGCTACCAGAATGGTTCATATTCCTAATGCCATCGATCACAGTAAATTTAAAATTACTCGCCCGATCGAGGGTCGACCTAAAAGGGTAGCTATGCTTTATTCAAAGGCACCTTTGAAAGGCTCGGACGACGGCATTAAAGCCCTGCAGATTGCAAAAGAACGTGTGCCTGAATTGGAGGCGGTATTGTTTGGTACGCCTTCTCGAGGAGGTAATATCCCGAAATGGATTGAATATCGCCAAGATCCTCCTCAACGATTACTTGTGGAAGAGATATACAATGGTTCTTCAATTTACCTTTGTCCCAGTTGGGCCGAAGGGTGGGGGTTACCATCAGCGGAGGCTTCTGCATGTGGATGCGCTGTAGTTTCAACTGACAACGGCGGAGTGAGAGATTACGCGATCCACAACGAAACTGCTTTGTTATCTCCTCCTAAGGATCCCTTTAAATTAGCGGAAAATCTGATCCATCTTCTTTTAGATGATGAGTTGAGAGTGCGAATTGCAAGAAGGGGGAATGAAAATATTAGGAACTTTACTTACGAAAGATCAACTGATATGTTTGAACAGTACTTAATTTCAAATGTTAAAATTAATTGATCTTTATACGCTTATTAATTATTGAGAATTATTGAAATGTATAGAAATTATGTATTATCTAGGATAACTCATATAATTAATTTCAAAACTGACAGTGATCTAAGCAGTTCAAGGCGTTTTATTCAAGATATTATCAGGTATACACCATCTAAGTTTTTACCTGCCGCGATGTCCTTATTGTGGTCCTATGTATTTACGCGGGTTTTCCTGCCAGAAGAGTATGGCATCTATGGATTATGTATATCTATTGTAGGACCGCTAGTTACAATTTTTACGGAATGGGCTGCCCAACCTATAGGGCGTTTCTATGCGGAATATAGCGAACGAAAATTGATGAATGTCTACCACGCTGTTTTGAAGTACCTTGCTAGAATAGTATTGGTGATAATAAGTCTAGTTGTGATTTCAGCTATTGTGTACTTCTTCTTTGAAGCAAGGAAATACTTGTTTTTGGTCTCGACTTCTGCATTATTGCTGTTTTCTAATTGTTTAACAAATCTGATTATACCAATCTTGCCAGCTAGCCTGGATTCAAAGGCATATAATGTAATATCAATATTCCGCCCCTTACTGCGCGTAGTATTTGCTTTCTCTTTGGTGTATTGTTTTGGTAGAAACATCTCTCTCTTGCTTTTGGCCGAAGCCCTGTCCTTCTTAATATTGCTACTTCCTCTAATCAGTATCGTTAATGGCAAATTAGCCGTTAATATTAATGCCGGGACTACTGTTTCGCGATGCGTCGTTTATGAAAACATTGGCAAATTCCT
>JAKOQC010000399.1 GCA_029778565.1 bacterium | reverse complement strand
ATCACTTTATCAATACCTTCAACTTTTATTTTAAGTTCGCTCATTACAAAGCACCTCTAACTCCCGGTGTTCCATGTTTACATCTATCACTGCTATAATGTCAAACACCCTGTCATCATATTTTATTTTTTCGTGCGGCGTCAAATCCATGTAGCGCATTCGCACCCTGTGTGTTACATCGTTTGAAAGTTGCATTGCTTCGTAGTATTCCCGCCCTGAAATAGGTTCTATGGCGGCCCACACGGTACCAACTTCCTGCCATGTTTCAGTAAAGCCGCCTTGTCCATCGCTTGTGTGCACCTGTTCTAAGATTGTTACACGTTTTTTTAAACCGCCAATCGCAACCCTTTTCATAGTTTTCTTACCACGTACGGTTTTAACAAATCTAGTACTGCCTGCGGTGGTTCGGCGTTTATATCGCCGCGGTTCTCGTATAAAAAAGCCGCGTACTGCATAATTGCATTCCGTATAGGTGCAGGCACACTTTCAGGTACATCTCCATATCCAGCAGTATATACTATATAATCTGCTGTTCTCTCTTCTACTGTTTGCACAGGTGGTCTAGGTAGATCTCTTAAATGCACACCATATGCATTTTGTACGTAGTATTGCCACTTCTGTGTGATTAAGCTTCTGCATGTGTATTCCTCAACAAATTCCCTAGCTGCGGTGAGAAGCAGGGCAAGGAGTGTTTGCTCCTCACCCTGCGCTTCCGGATCTAGCCTAAGATATGCGGCCAGTTCATCTGCAGATACAGGTTCAATCTGCGGATTCTGTATCCTTCTTAGCACCTTTATACTCCTTTGGCCGCGGTACAGAAGATACCTTTTCAGCTAGTCCATCTTTTATCCAAGTATATGCTATATCATCAGGTAATTCCACTATATCACCCACATTGTAAATACCAAATGTACTGATTATTCCTACTTTTGTTTTTATCTGCATACTAAGTTCCAGTAGTAGCTTTAATCTTTAAACCACAAAGCGCATCAGAACGTACAACTGCGCCGCCTACACGTGAATGAATCTTAAATCCTACCATACCTTGTACACTATAGAGTTCATCTAAGCGCTGTAGAGTAGTTCCAAGCCTATCGTAGATTGTGTATCCACTGCGAAAATCACCAAACACAGCTATTACATTGTTGTCAGCAATAT
>JAKOQC010000398.1 GCA_029778565.1 bacterium | reverse complement strand
TTCAATAATGTTTAATATCGTATACAGCTTGATAACGATATTGCTTTTTCGTTGTATCCGTAAAGTTATAGTCAGTATTTAATTTTATGCTTGCTATTTCATCAAGTTCAATTAAACTATCTACTGCTTTTTTTACTAATTAGTTAAGTGCTGCTGCTCCATACATGGTGTCTGAATAAGATTGAAAATCAAAAGTAGAGGCTAGTAATTGGTTGATTCTATCGCTGCCTATTTTTTCAAATAATACATACTCATCAGGTGCAGGTTCAGGCTTTTCAAGGCGGACTGGTACTGACAGTTTTGTTTTTAAGTGGTTTAAGATTGTAACTTCTATCATCCCCGCACCGCCTTTAATATGGTATTATTCTTAAGATTATCTCGTTTGGCTTTAATGCTGTCCGCCCATACCATAGCATTGGCTCGGTTTTTACCGATGTAGATGTCGCTTTTATAACCATTGCCCAACCGGTTTAGTGCTTTTGATGCTTTTTCGTTTAAAATTGCCTGCATCTCCTCTGACTGCATCAGCTGCCTAACACCTGCACGGTTGGGTACAAATTTTATCTTACTCATAACGCTCCACCATCACTTTCTTGTTCCAGTCAAGCGGTATTAACTCGTCTATACCCTGTAGTGGCATGCCTATTACCCGCCAACGCTCACCAAAAAACCTGACCTCCTGGTTTTCCCAGATGTTGGTATCACCTTTTGGAATCGCCAGAGTATAAACCGCCTTCCTGCCTGTTAAGTCCATAGTATTTACTACATCATCCGTTGAAGTAGGGCTTACAAGCACATTTTCAACCGGAATTTCTACATCTTCATAGATAGGATTATCAAACGGATCCCTGCCCACTTCTTTCTTTGTTATCAGGGTAACTGTAATTCCTTTAATCTTCGCTTTCGCCATAGAAGTCAATCACCCCATATCGCTGTTTCCTCAATCCCAGCTTGGCCAGTTCGGATTTCTTTATAAAAATCCCGCCGCCTGGGACAAGATAAGTTCCGGACCAAGAGTAGCCAAG
>JAKOQC010000397.1 GCA_029778565.1 bacterium | reverse complement strand
TAGATACCATAGAATACCAAATGTAAAGCGTAGAATACCAGTGAGGGTCAATAGACATTAAGAAATCCCAAGCCCAAGCTGCAGAAGCAAATCCGAAGAATGCTATGTAACCTACGCTCCAGTTGTATAATGCTTTGTAATCTTTTCTATCTTTAGTTTCGTCTAATCTCTTAGAAACTTTCTTAATTTTCCAAACAAAGAACCAAGAACCAATTACATAGATAATGATTCTCACTACATAGAAAGGTATATTTAAGAATTTTGATTTTTCGTAAAGGATAACATCAAAGTTTGGAGAATTAGGATTTGTTAAATCTGGATCCATCCAGTGATATAAATGAGCAATGCCACCTACGTTTAGGAAAGTTAAGATTAATAAAATAATCCCACCTACTGGAATGAATGAAGATACCGCTTCCATTACTCTTGTTACAATTACAGACCAACCAGCGTGAGCTGCATGCTGAATTGATAAAAAGAATAAAGCACAAGCAGAAATTCCGAAGAATAACATAGCAGCAGTTAATAAAGCCGAGAACGGTGTATTATGAATCTGATGCGTAGCATGTTCTAAGTGTGCAGCATTATCTTGAGGTCCTACTAATTCTGAAGAGTTCATTGGGGTATGATGTTCTGTACCATGGTGTACATTATCCATCATTGTCTGAATTGCAGACTCATTTAACCCATGATTTAATAGGTAGCCAATACCGAATAGTACCAATCCAACAACTATCAGTATAATAGAATACAATTTTAATTTTGGTGAAAAACTATACATTTTTTTCTGTTTTTATTATTTAGTATTGGTTTGAGTTGTAGTTGCATCAGCAGCGGCTACAGGAGCTACAGCATCAGCTTTGAAAGCGCTCATTACATACATTGCTACTCTCCATCTATCAGCAGGAGCTAATTGACCAGCGTAAGATCCCATTAAGTTTCTTCCGTTTACAATTACATAATGAGTAGTTCCTACTGTAATCTGTCTGTCTTTGAAAGCTGGAACACCAGAATATGCACCACTTTGTACAATTGGACCTTGTCCATCACCAGCCACACCGTGACAAGCTGCGCAAGTCATTTCGTATAATTTTTTACCTCTTGCTAAGTCCTTTTCTTTATTTTTAGGATCTAGAGGAGAAACAGTAACACTTTTTGACTCTTCATAAAATGCAGTATATTCTTCTACATTTTTAGGAGTTTTATCTTCTGGTAAAATTCCTTCCTTGTCTTGAGGAACCGTACCTTCTACAGGAGAAAGTAGAGTAGAACCGTAGTTATTTACAAAAGCCGGGATTTCGTTTTCTTTGCTTACATAATGTCCATCTGCTTTACTAGCAGTTTTAATCATTGGATCATAAGCAATAGGGAAATACATATCTGGGAAAAAAACTAATGGCGGATTATCTTTTGGTCCACAAGAATTCAGCGCGATAACTGAGATTCCCAAGATGGTTGTTATTTTTAAAATATTTTTCATATTACGCATCTTTTACAGTTATTTCTTCTACACCTGTTTCAATCAGCATCTGTTTAATGGTTTCTACATCGTCAGATACAAACTCCATCATAAACTTATCATCCGTAGTTCTAGGATCTGGATTCTGAGGAGCAGCTCCAGGATACATTTTATTTCTTACTAAGAAAGTAAGAGACATCATGTGTGCAGCACAGAATACCATTAATTCAAACATTGGAACTACAAAAGCAGGCATGTTATGAGCCCACCAGAAAGCTGGTTTACCACCTATGTTTTGTGGCCAGTCATGATTCATCATGTACCAAGTTGCTAGAGCACCAATGGTAACACCATAAACTGCATAGATAAAAGCTGCGTCTGAAATTCTAGTTTTCTTAAGACCTAAAGCTTTATCTAGTCCGTGAACTGGGAATGGAGTATACACTTCGGTAATTTCAATACCTTTATCTCTGAAAGCTTTAACGCCGTTCATTAAATCGTCGTCATCGCCATAAAGTCCATATATTCTTTTAGTGGTGCTCATCTCCTTCTTTTGCTTTATAAGTTTCACCTGAAATTTTCAAAATAGTCTTCAATTCAGCCTGTGCAATTACAGGGAATGTTCTAGCGTATAATAGGAATAATACTCCGAAGAAACCAATTGTTCCTAAATAAACTCCTACGTCTATAATCGTTGGCTTAAACATCGTCCAAGAACCTGGTAAATAGTCTCTAGAAAGGTTGATAACAATGATGTCAAATCTTTCAAACCACATACCGATGTTGATGATTAATGCTACGAAGAAAGTCCAAATAATATTTGTTCTTAATTTTTTGAACCAGAAAGAAGCAGGAACAACTAAGTTACAGATAATTAGCGCCCAGAATGCCCACCAGTAAGGACCAGTAGCAGCACCTGGAGATAAATATGTAAAGTCTTCATATCTACTTCCTGAGTACCAACCGATGAAGTATTCTACAGCATATGCTACTGTTACCATACCACCAGTTACGATGATTACGATATTCATAATTTCGATATGATACATGGTAATATAATCTTCTAAGTGTGCTACTTTTCTAGCGACTAATAGAAGGGTTTGTACCATTGCAAATCCTGAGAAAATCGCACCTGCTACGAAGTAAGGAGGATAGATTGTAGAGTGCCATCCTTTGATTACTGAAGTTGCGAAGTCAAATGATACCGTGGTGTGTACTGAGAATACAAGTGGTGTTGCTAAACCAGCTAATACAAGAGATAACTCTTCGAATCTTTGCCAGTGTTTTGCTTTACCACCCCAACCGAAGGCTAGGAATGTATAAATCTTTTTAGTCCAAGGCGTTTTTGCTCTATCTCTAATCATCGCAAAGTCTGGGAT
>JAKOQC010000396.1 GCA_029778565.1 bacterium | reverse complement strand
TACAGACTGATTTACATTGGCGGGAATATCCATATAATTTAAAACGAGCAAGCTTTAGGTATGTTTTGGCTGATGAAGAGACTAAGGTTGAAGTAGAAAATGTTGATATTGACACTAAAGAGGATCAGAAAGGAGTTGCGAGTCCTGAAACTCCAATTGCCGAATATTATAAGGACGACACAGATACTTGGAGGTTGAGGTGATAGTATGGCAGCAATACAAGAGTATGAACATAGGGGATCGTACTGGGAGGGTATTGAAGCCCCTTCTATTTCTGAACCAGAACAACCCCCACAACCATCGACCCAACAAAGCGCGGTACAGAGTGAGGCTGATCAAATTGCAAAAGAAGCCAGCTATGTTTTAGAAGGCACACTTGATATAGCAGTGCCTAATCCCCATCTTAAATCACGGCTAGGGGTAAAGCTTTTAGGGCTGGGTAAAAATTTTTCTGGAATATATAACGTAACTACTGTAGTTCACCATATTACATCTAAAGCATATGCACAAAAGGTTGAAGTAAAACGAAACAGCCTAAAATATGCACCTGAACCTTCTGATGATGTTCAACCTAGTGTAGAACATACTCCTCCGCCGGTGGTTGATATAAGTGAACCCATCTATCATACTGTTGTTGCAGGAGATAGTTTATGGTCGATTGCAGAAAAATATTACGGGGATGGACAGAGATTTGCCTCTATTGCAACTGCTAATGGGATTAGTTCAACTGCGGATTTAGTTGTAGGGCAAAGACTATTAATCCCGATACGTTTCCGTGGGCATGGCGCTACTGGGTCATGGTAATGTAAAGGAGGATTACTATGCTAAGTAGAACAGGACTTCCTTTAGTAAATCAATTAGGTAGCGGTATTAAAAGATATTGGGGAAAATACCGGGGCATAGTAACCAACGTTGAAGACCCCGAATATAAAGGAAGAATAAAAGCAAGAATACCCCGCGTTTTAGGAGAACATGATTGTAATTGGGCTTTACCTTGTGCACCCTTTGCAGGAGATTTATATGGAATACAGTTTCTGCCTGAGCCTGGAGATGGGGTTTGGATTGAATTCGAGGAGGGTGACCCAAATAAACCGCTGTGGGTAGGATTTTGGTGGAAGCCTGAAAATCTGCCTGTAGGAGGTTATGACGATTATACTCATCAACGACGGTTTGTTTGGGTTCCTGGAGATTTGTATATAGAATTTAATTCTTCTTCAGAAACGCCCCAGGGAGATTCAGCTAAAGCGCCTTACATTAGGATTAGACATGCTTCGGGTACAGAAATTGTATCAGAAGCTAATGGTAATCTCTCTTTAAGAGCTAAGGGTGACCCAGATGCAGAAGAACACCTTATCCATTTAGATGTAGAAAATAAAAAGATAAATATTTTATCCGCCGGAGAAAACCAGATCTTAATTGATGATAATGCACCTTTAATTAAGGTGATATCTAAAGATAAAGTTGTTGTGGAAGCTGATGGGGATGCCAATGTTTCAGCGGGCGGAAATGTGGGTGTTGAGGCTGGAGGAAGTGTTACTGTAAGTGCAGGAGGCTCTGCAACAATTAGTGCGTCTTCGGCAAGTATAGACGCTGGATCGGTAAGTATTGCCGGAGGCGGTCAGCCAGTAGCTAGGGTGGGTGATTTAGTAGAAGTTGCCTGCCCTGAACACGGGTCTCACGTAGGAACAATAACACAAGGTTCTGGTAAAGCGACTTGCGGTTAAATAAGGGAGGTAGATATTATGTATGATCCTTGGAAACAGTTAACAGTAGGAGGGTTAATTCCCAGTTTAGATACTAGTAATCCAGATTCTATGCTTTCGAAAGCTAAGAAACATGCCCAAGATACTTACAACGATTTTAGTAAGAAGGTTAATGATTTAAACACTTTAACAATGGCTGTTAATCAGCTTAAGGTAATTGCAGAACAAACTAAAGATGCGGCAATAAACGTTGCTGATTCTATTAGTCAAACCGGATTCCATTGTACTGTAATCAAAGATGTTGTTGGAAAGGTAAATTTTATCCAGGAAATTGAAAACTCCTTACTAGATCCAGACGCTCCGCAAATTAACCCCTCTACTTGGGTAGGGTGTGTTATGTTATATGTTACTGGAACATCACTAGAGGAAATCAACGGCAAAATTGAGGACTTGAAGAAAATTTTACAGGGGCTGTAGCCAGGGTGGTGATTAAATGGAGATTCGTAGAGGTATCTCGTTTCCTTTTCGCTTTAATAGCAGAGGGGGAGTAGCGGTCAGTGAATCTAATTATTATGATGATACCCATACAAAAGAATCAATTATGCAGATCCTTTTAACCTCTATTCATTCTCGTGAAATGAACCCCGAATTTGGTTCCGCCGTTAAAAACACTATCTTTCAAGGAAATAATCCCTCATATGATACTATTGCTATCAACTATATAAAAGAAGCATTGGCAAGGTGGGAACCAGAAATAACTGTTAAAGATGTACAGATTATTAGAGAAAAATCCACGGTTACCATCCAGGTAACATATACAAACAGGCGCACGTATAAAACTACATCTATTTCAATTCCGGTAG
>JAKOQC010000395.1 GCA_029778565.1 bacterium | reverse complement strand
ATTTTGCATTGACTTGGAATCAGTCTACTACAACTGCAAAAATGTATGTGGATGGCATAATAGTAGCTCAAAAAACATCAGCACCGCTTCCTTCAGCTTTTGCATCTACTGCTCGTATTGGCTCGTGGTTAGGTAGTACAAATGTATTTAATTCCCTCATCGACGACCTCCGCATTTCCAACCGTGCCCGTACAGACGCAGAAATACTGGCGGCGTACCAGAGCGGGCAGCCACTACCAGTGGATGAGTGGACGACGTATAAATTAGGTTTTGATGGAAACCTAAATTTTGGGCAGGGTGGATACTACATCAGTCCAGAGTATGATCTATCAGCAGTCGGTACGGCTGCCACAAGTGCAATCACATGGCAGGAGGACGCAGACGGGGTACAGCGCACAGTATACGCCAAGCTGGATAATCAAAGCGATTGGACGCAGGTGCAGAATGGCGGGAAGTTGCCAATTAGTACAGGAAGTGTATTAACTGGCAGGAAATTGCAAATCAAAACAAAGTTTATAAGGGTGTGATGCGGATGTGGGACCTGAAATTTGAAATAAAGGAGCTGGGGCAAAAGACAACGTGCGAGATTATCCAGGAAAAATATATTGTGAAGGAAGAGCTGAGGCAAAAGGCAACGTGCGAGATTATCCAGGAAAAATATACTGTGGAGGTGATAAATAATGTCTAATTTTATAATTGAATTTACTCCATTTGAAGCAAACAGCAATGCTCAGCTTATAACGATTGCGACGGTGAAAAACCCTGATACAGAAGAAATATACTGGACTGAACCTGTGATAATAGATGTAGTTGCAGGCATGACAACGGAACAAATACAAGAAGCAGTAAAGCACAAAACAAGCGGATTTGCTGCACGTGTTGAAGCGATTGAGCTAGCAAAGCAGTTTGCAGGGCAAATACCACAAGTGTAGGCGGTGATTGTAAATGAGGTACGAAATCAAGCAAAACGATACACTGCCGCCATTAAAAATGCGGCTGACACAAACGGATGGCAGCGCTCTTTACTTGGCAGACGCAACAGTGAAGCTGGTTATAAATGGCATAGGCGAAAGAGACATGATAATAGAAGATATGGCAAACGGAATTGTACGCTATGACTGGCAAACAACGGACACAAGCAAAGCTGGCGTATATTTGGCAGAAGTAAAATTGGAATATCCTGGCGGCACAAGGCAAACAATACCGACGGTAGGCGCCAT
>JAKOQC010000394.1 GCA_029778565.1 bacterium | reverse complement strand
CATGAAAAAGTTAATTATTATCGGGGCTGGAGGATTTGCTAGCGAAGTTATAGAATGGGCACTTGATATATTGGAACATAAAGATAATGACTGGGTCATTCACGGACTGTTGGATAATCTAAGCAGTAAGCCAATAGCAAATATACCTGTTATAGATACAATTGATAATTACGCTCCTAAAGAAGACGACGTTTTTATATGTGCAATTGGTGACCCGGAAACGAAAACGAAATTCTGTAATTCAATGCTTAATAAGGGAGCGCAGTTTGTTAATCTTATACATCCGACGGCAATAATTGGAGAAAGCGTCTCGCTCGGAAAGGGAATTATTGCTTGTCCCTATAGCATAATAACTGCTAATGCAGTGATTGAAGATTTTGTGACGATTAATGTACATTCCACCATTGGGCATGATGCCATAGTGAAACGAGGATGCACGCTGAGCGGTCATTGTGACATAACAGGTCATGTCGTACTGGGTGAAAATTGTTTTATGGGAAGCCACGCATTGATAATTCCCAATGTAACGGTGGAAAATAACGTAAAGATTGGGGCAGGGAGCGTGGTCATAAGCAGGGTAAAGGCCAATGCAACAGTCTTCGGTAATCCAGCGCAACCGATATAACCTGTAACTGTTAATATATCTTACAGAGAGATTTTGCTACATGATTAAAGATATCAATATATTAACAGGCATTGATATAGTCAAGATATCGCGAATCGAAAACATCCTTAATAGATACAAAAAAGAATTTGTAAACAGTGTATATTCAGAAGATGAAATCGCCTATTGTGAATCGCATAATAACAATGCAAGTTTATATGCTGTGAGATTTGCTGCCAAAGAGGCAGGAAGCAAAGCTCTAGGGTTAGGCATAGATGGCACTACGATAACCTATAAAGATATTGAAGTTACAAAAGCTGATAATGGGAAACCAAACATTCAATTTCATGGCAATGCTAAATGCATTTTAAAGAATATGGGAAATTACAAAGCATCGTTGAGTTTATCTCATGATGGTGATTATGCTGTAGCTTATGTTGCAATAATTGTCTATGAATCAGTAGATG
>JAKOQC010000393.1 GCA_029778565.1 bacterium | reverse complement strand
TCACGCAGTGTCTTGACTAATCCGAACACAGCTCGCGGGTCTGCCACTCCACG
The DNA here is from genome assembly GCA_029778565.1 of bacterium. Classification (GTDB taxonomy): domain Bacteria; phylum Patescibacteriota; class Saccharimonadia; order CAILAD01; family BJGX01; genus JAHFOQ01. The sequence goes on along the minus strand of JAKOQC010000393.1, from coordinate 2,449 downwards.
GCGCATATTGAGAGTCGATAGAGGAATGCCCGCCTCTTTTAGCTCTTCTGTGAAGGCCTGAGGTGGTAGCATAGCAACTACTCGCACCTCCCAGCCTCGCTTTTTTAAGCTAATGGCCAAGTTTACCAATTGTGTCTCCGCCCCGCCGTAAGCGAGGCCAGTGATGAGAAAAAGTAATTTCATTATTTCTTATCCTGAATAGATTTTGAAGTTACACCGTTGTTTATTATATTATGCGATACAGCATATTGAACGATCCAAACTACAATAGCTACCAAAAGTACAAGAAGTATATTATAAGTAATCTCCTGAAAAGCATTGGCAAAATCTGCCCTATTAAGATTAAAAGCAATGGGCGATATAACTGCCATAATTATCACTCCAAGACCCTTGTTTTGTATTTTACTTATCGAAGAAAGAATGAAACCTAAGGCTAAAAACACAATTACTGGTCCCAAATAGCCAAAATTAGCCAGTGACTCAGCAATAGGACTAAACCCCCAACCAACTACTCCTTGTCTTCCTGCGTAAAACGTTTGGTGTATTTGAAGTGCAAAATCTTGTGATATGGTGGGGAGTTTGAAGCCTGGGTAAATTGACCGGGGCAGAAGATATGGAAGCGCATACAAATAAGAAAATCCTCCTAGTAGGTTCGAATTCATTTCGCTATAGTATAGAAGCGAAAAATAGGGCCCAGCAAATTCAGTTGAACCAGGGAGCAAAAAACTGATCGAAAAGTTATTCATAAAAAGTTCGTAGGCATCGGCAAAAGTCAATCTCCCACTTACAATTAGTGGCAACATCCATCTTGAATTTTGAAATATTGCAAATAAGATATAAATACATATACCAATTATAATGATTTTCTTGTTCAACTTAATGGGCTTTTTTTTAAAAGAGTAGACGGTAAGAAGGACTAGAATTATATAAAGGCTATAACGCCTATCGCCACTAATTAACAGTAGTATCAAATAAAATAGACAAAAGACAAATGTTAGATACGTTTTTATTTTGGGTCTATTCAAAGAAAATGAGCCATATGCCATAAAAGCAATCCCAACAAGAATAAATGTATTGCAGGGAAGATTACCAGGTGTTTGAGATAAAAGGTTCAGTCTCACAACTCTATCCATGGACATAGCATTAAGATAACCACCAATTCTGCTATAATCCAAAAAAAACAATATAAATCCTATCAGAAAAAGAACGGTTCCCCCAAGAAAAGATAGATTAATATCTAATTCTTTTGCAAGTAATTTTGACTTAAAAGAAAACAATTTTGCTATTTTAGAACCAAATATAAACATGATTCCACTTATTAAGCTTAGAAAAGTAGTTAAAACGTAATTTTCAATGCCGAACTTTATCGGATAATCCAGCGTTATGTCTTGCGTCGTCAAATATTCAAATCCAACTTCTATAGGAAGAATGCTATTATAAGCTATAAAACAAAGAGAAAACATGACTACTATATTAAAAAGACCATTTTCATTTGTCTTACTCCAAGCGAACCATCCCACAATAATTATTAAAATAATGTTTACTAAAATTACAAACCAAGCGGTTATTATATCCCATTGCAAAAATACACTGCTTAAAGCTCCTATTAAAACTCCTAAGATAATTGTTAGGAAAATTGGAATCTGTCGATTCGGTTTAGTCATTGGCAAAATAATATCCTTTCATATACATTCATAACATTTGATATCATAAAAACTTCTAAATTTGGTTTCTTATAAATATAAGGTTTTCTAATAGATTTAACAATTGCGTGAGCTAAATCTAACGGGCTACCAACAGGGACAAGTTGACAAGCATTTGTTAAAGTGGCTATTTCGCGAGGCCCTGAAGGGCAATCCGTGGCAACAACTGATGTTCCCACAGCTAAGGCCTCAATCAAAACAGTAGGCAATCCTTCCCAGGCTGAAGAAAGCGCAAACACCGCTGAGCGGGCCATATAAGCATAAGGATTATCCACAAAACCAGGAAGAGATACATCATCATCTAAGCCCAGCTCCCGTACCAAAGCCTCCAGTTTAGGTCGCTCCTCGCCTTCTCCTAAAATCATAAGCCGTGCCGGGAGCTCTTGTCGCACCAGAGCAAAAGCTCGAACAAGAGTGGGATAATCTTTAGCTTTCGTAAGTCGGCCCACAGAAAGAATTACTGGGGGCTCGCCTGGCGCAAACCAAGGATGATTCAATGGTTCCTCCGCTTTTTCCAGGATCTCCGGGGTAACAATCGGATTATAAATCACCTGGATGCGTTCTTGAGGTAGCCCGGTAGTTTTAGCTAAGTCTTCAGCCGCACCCCCAGAAACAGCAACCACCGCATCAGCCCAAGGGTAAAAGATGCGGATGAGGCGTGGCATAAGCCGCCCTCGAAAGTTGCTACTATTAGTCGTAGCTCGAGAAAGAGTGCTGTGAACGGTTACCACTACGCGACATTGAAC
>JAKOQC010000392.1 GCA_029778565.1 bacterium | reverse complement strand
ATCTGATGGGTTAACCACAATGGCTACGTCCCTTACACCCAGCATCATTACTACGGAAAGTGGGTAGTAGATCATGGGCTTGTCATAGATGGGAATTAAATGCTTGTTTATGACCCTCGTTGTTGGATAAAGCCTTGTTCCGCTACCTCCCGCCAAAATTACTCCCTTCATAGGAATCCCTCCTTATCTATCGATTCTATCAGCAAGCCCTCTCGTAAATACAAACCTTCATTTATGAATACTCTCTGTTTTCCTGTGGCTTTCCTTCAAGATTCTTCTCGAAGCCTCTCTTGAGCCACGGTAAATGCCAACAGCCTTCCGGTAATGTCCTACCAATAATTGTCTAAGCACCCATCCAAAATTCGCCCAACGAAATTCTAAAAAAGACCAATAATTCTTATGGCAGTGCATGAAATAAATGAGTACACGATTGTAACCTTCTTTATAACCACTTTTTTCTTCGCTTTCACGACTAACTTTGCTCTGGTAATGAAATACGCGTGCTTTTGGCTCAACTACAAGGTAATAACCATTTCGCTTGGCTCTCAGACAAAACTCCACGTCTTCTAAGGCAGTTCTTCCACCACCGAATGTCTTGAACAACCCGATTTTTTCTACAACACGCTTATTGTACGAACATACACCGCCATGAGCATAGTAGCCTTTAGTAGTATCTTTAACCCAGTCGTTCCAAACCTGGAAACCTAAGTCATTTATATCCCAAGGAATAGATGAATCCAGTAAAAAGATCTTGTTGTAAATCTTCTCAAAGGTGCCTTTTGGGCGGTTGTTAACAATTACGCCACCAACGCCCAATAAATTACTGTCATCACTTGAAGTCCAAATTTTCATAATGTTTTCAAAAAAGCCTTGGCATAGCTCCACGTCATCATCAAGAATGAAAACAATATCGTTATTAGCCAGGCTTAATCCCTTGTTCCTGGATTCACTAGAACCTCTTTGTTCGATGTGTAAGTCTTTCTTATAATAAATGAGCCCCACTTTTTTTGCAACGCAATTCACCTTTATATTATCGATAAGTGACCCAGGCAAATCATCATCATCCACTATTAAAATCTCTGCAGGTACCAAAGACTGACTTAGAATCGAATTCACACATCTGAGCAAATCATCAGGACGCTTATAGGTAGGAATCACAACGCTAAATTTCACTGGTTAATAACGCACCTCCGTTGTGTACATGCTATTCAGTAGAATCGTACCACATAGAAACTGCTGCATAGCTCTGAATACTATGTAATCCAAACTTCCATAGGTTATTATTAGTATATGACTGGCAACTTCGAGAAAGTGCTTTTCGTTGCTACGGTGGAAAGCCACCTCTTAAACTTCCACATACCCTATATGAAACTGTTACAGGAAAAGGGCTATGAAGTCCATGTAGCAACAAAGCTTGGAAATAGGCGGCAAGAGTTTGATGAGATTGGCGTCATAAAACACAATGTAGATTTCAGTAGGAGCCCTTATTCTCCCAAGGTTTTTAAGTCGCTACAACAAATGGAAAAACTGCTTAAAGAGATACGCTTTTCGCTTGTTCATGTGCATACGCCTGTTGCAGCTTTCGTCACCCGTCTTGCCTGTCAGCGAACTAATACGCATCCGGT
>JAKOQC010000043.1 GCA_029778565.1 bacterium | reverse complement strand
GTCAATATCCAGCTGCTCCTCACTAGTCCAATAAGTGTGTGTTACTGTTAGCTTGTACATTGGGACTACAGCGGCTGTAATAGGTGTTGCTAATAACCCCAAAACCAACAACAATACTGTGATTTTCTTCATCTAATCACCTCGCTACCTATAGTAGAGTGCAATAGACATGCCAGGTAGTGTTTAACACTACCTGGCAGCTGTCAATCGCACAGAAGTAGTCACTGTTTGAGTTTTTGAGCTCGCTTGAATTTAATAGTTACTGTTTGAGTTTTTTCGTCCCATAGCACTTCACAGCCAAGTGATTCAGCCACAAATCTTATAGGAACCATCGTTCTGTCATTAATAATCCGTGGAGGGACGTCAAGCGTTAACTGTTTACCATTAACAATAGCTTTATTGTTTCCGACTGTTAATATTATAACATTATCAGTAAATTTAACTGTTCCGACGTCTTCATCAATTATGCTTGCCGTAGTTATTTCAATAGTTATCTTTTGCGTACGTTCATCCCAAGCTACGTTCCCTCCCATATACTCTATAATAGCTCTAATTGGCAACAGTGTTCGTCCTTGTATAATAACGGGTACAGTACCACGCCCTGGGTCAATTTCCTGTGGGCGCTTTCCTGCCCCCTGTACATGTTCAAAAATAGGGTTTGGGAAACTAATAAATTGTGAACCTATTTTGAACTGCATAATTTCTTCAACCATATTTATTCTTCCATAATGTGTGTTTACTATATTTGACCTTGGCGATAGAGTGTTATTACTGCGTAATGCTCTTACTGTGTATGAAAATGGTTTTGTTGTAAATACATCTTTATCGTAGTATCTCGTACCCTCTACAAAAGCTACTTGTTTCCACAAATCTTCATTTGTAGAACTTTTGTATACATAGTATCCTTTGATGCCTTCTGTAGCTTCTGGCGGGTCCCAATATAACATATTTCCATTTTCGTCTTCTGTGATTTTTAGATTCCGTGGTGGTTGGTTATTTAGTACTTGTATCATTTTTAAAACTCTGTTCGTATAATTGTTATATCCATTGCTCCAGAATATAATCCGAGTATCATGTGGATTAATATATATAGAACCAGCGCTAGCGTACTCAATATATCCATTCAAGCTAAGCCATGTTCTACCACCATCTGTCGATTTTCGTATTCCGTTAAATGACTTTATTGATACAGCATCTATCGGCTTAAGTGTAAGATAAATTACTTGTGGAT
>JAKOQC010000391.1 GCA_029778565.1 bacterium | reverse complement strand
TCTTGTTCTGTAGCTTGAAATAGCCTTGACTGTAAAGTCACTGCTGTAATATTCTGCATGGTAATTTGAACGATGAGCATGACAAATAAAGCAAGCAACACAGCATTAGCTGTAATGTAGCCCTTTTTGTTTTTAGTACCGTGCTGTAGCAGGTGCATAAGTCTCATCTCCTGGATAGTAAAAGATTATGCCTGTGTTAGTAAGATCGCTGTAGTCACCTATCCTAAAGGATCCATCTTCATCTGTAATGTATCGGTTAAAGTGTCCATTACTATCGTAAGTGTATACTGTTGCTCCTGCTATAGGAGTGTTTGTAAGCTTATCAGTAAGTGTAACAACCCAGTTAAATGGAAAAGCTCTAAATGGAACACGGTGTAAACCGTTATAAAGCGTGCCATCGGGACAGTTTCCTGTTAAGTCAACTACAGTAGTAGCAGTAACATTTTCATCAAAGTCCCAATACGCTGCAAGTCCATCTTCTTGTCCTGTAAGCTTTTTATTCATATAGGTTTGTATCTCTGATTGTGTTCTTGCTACGTTCCATATCCTTACTTCATCCATATAGCCGTTAAAGTAGCCTCTGTTTTCACGGAAATCTGCACCTAAATAAACGCTGTCATTATCATAATGAACATCAACTGCCGCTGAAACAGTCCCTGCTAGCTGTCCATTAACATAGTATGTTCCAGTTAATCCGTTTTTTACAAATGCAATGTGGTATGTCTGATTGGGTTTCAAAGCAATAGTGCTTAAATTATTAGGATCATTATAATAAAAACCATAAGTTGTAGAATAATCCTCGAAACGTAGTTTAACACCTTGTCTAGTAACAGGAAGCCATAGTTTAGCCTGGTTTTTACCGTCTGTTTTTGTTCTGCTAATAGTAAATAAGACTTTAGAACGTTTTGTTTGATCCTCAGGCAAAGGACTTGTATTGACAAGCATTTCTATAGTAAACTGAGAGCCAAACGTTACATTGTTTATCACAGAACAATACATATAGTCATCTAAGCCGTCAAAATAAAGAGCGTAATCTGTAGTAGAAGCAGTAGAAGCAATAGGATTAGGTGTTATCGTTATCTGTGCGCTTTTCTTTGCAGGAATACCGATGTAGCTACTAAAAGCGTTCATATTAGCATTAATCGCAGATGCAGTAGCATTAGAATTAACTATGTTACTGTTGCTTGTGTAGGT
>JAKOQC010000390.1 GCA_029778565.1 bacterium | reverse complement strand
TGATTGTTTTTGTATGTATGTTACATTAACTAGTAAAGGTCTCCCTGCGTTTGAGTTGTTAGCTTAATGCCTTTCCATACCCTTACACCACCTGTAGCACGTCCGCGTGTAAAACCACGTTCTGTAAGTCTAACGCCTAGCTCTCTTTGTGAAAATGGACGCTCACCATTTTCTTCGCACCAGCGCGTGTAAGCTTTATACAATTCGCTGGATGTAACATCAGAGTTAGGATCGGTTTCGATGCAATCACTTATAAACGCTGCAATAGTGTCTTGTTCCACCTTATACTCGTTGGTAGCCGCTATAACTTTTTCTGGTACTCCCAAGCCCTCTTTTTGCCATAACAAACAACCCTCTACTGCCCATTTAAGAATACCCGCTTTTTCTGATAATAACTTCTCTGGTAGTTTCTTATCCTGTTTAGGGTCTCCATCTAGGAATTGTGCATTAAATGGTATTAGTTTAATACGACTCCACATTGCTATATCAGTGCCATATACGCGTGGCTTATAGTTAGTTGCAAGCCATATATGATGTGTAGGCTTAAACTCCCAGTAGTTTTCGCGCATCCTACGAGCTCTAATTTTATCACCACCTGTTAGTAGTTTAACTAATGCTTCGTTTAGTTTCTGTCCTTGTCCTGTTTCAGCAGTTACCACAAAACGTTTACCAAACAAGTCAGCTTCCATGGTAGGGTGGGTATCACCTCTTGATGCCATTAATAGGTCAGACGTGGATTGCATCGCGTAGTCACCGAGCACTTCTATTAATGTGTTTAGGAACGTACTTTTACCATTTCTACCAGTGCCGTACAAAACAAACAGTGCGTGTTCTTCAATAACACCTGTTAAACTCATACCCACCGCACGTTGCAAAAATTTAACTAGGTTTTCATCACCCAGCATGATTTCATAAAGAAACTGCTCCCACCTCGGTGCTGTAGCATTTGCATCATATTCTACATCTGCTATCTTAGTTATTAAATCTTCTTGTTTATGTGGTCTTAGATAGCCAGCTCGTAAATCAATGGTACCGTTTGCAACGTTTAACAACCAAGGATCAGTATCCAATTCTTGCAATTGAATTGCTATACCTTCTTTACCAACTGCAAGATCAATCATAGCTTTAAATTTTTCTTTTTGTTCGGATTGTGTTATAAACCTTTCAAAGTGTTCACGTTCTTTTGGATCTTTAATGTTAGAAGATTCTGCTTTCATAAATTGAATTACATCTTCTGCTTTTCTCATTATTTCAAAGGTATCATCGAGTTTCCAACGGCGTCCGTCCCAGATTAGCCATTCTTTCCAAGCCTTACAATAGCGGATGTCTTGCCCGTGCAAAGCAACTAGTCGGTCTGCATTGCCTAGGTCTGTAAGGCTGTAATTTTCAGAATACTTCCAAGCACTTTCAATTATCTTTAATGTTTCTTTTTCTGGTAGTGGTGGTATACATTTAGATGCCGCTTCTAATACTAACGCGGTTGCTTCTTCTTTGGTAAGCCTCTTAGCTTTTAAACGGCAAGCATACTTAAACAAAGTATTGTTTCGTTGCCCCTCTGGTACACCCGCTAATACTAAATCTACCGTGCGCAACATTCTAGGTTTTGTTTTTTTGAAGTATAGTGTATCCTCGTTAATGATTTTTAACAACCAATCTGGTGGGTTAGCTATAGGTGTATCTTCATCTGATTCCCACTTATAAACACTACCGCTTGCGTGTATACTTGGTGGTGCGACTACAAAACCGTCATCACCTCTAATATCTATACCAGGTAGTAGTGCGACCTTGTTTTTAATAGTAACATTAGGTGGTTGTAAGAAGTATAAGTGCCTACCACCGCTACCAGTTCTAACGGTAAGTGTGGCAGGTAGGGGTCCGTATTCTTGCTGTAAAGTTTCTAAACTTCTCTCGCCATCAACACCATCGATATCAATCACGAATATACCAGATTTAGATCCTGTAGCAATACCAATGTTAGAATCTGGATACCTTGTAAACCAATCCATAATAACATCGGGATCAGAAGAAGCATCTTTAACTCCATGTAGTGTTCGTGGGTGTTTACCAATAGAACCGCAATCATCGTTACCACAAGTGCAACGTCCTTTTACGACCGAGTGTAATGGTAACACTGCCCATTCTAAATCAGCGTATTTAAGTGCGTAGTTTAACATGGCATTACGTGCGCTTTCAATGTCTTCCATCTTTCAAACCTCCTTCCGTTGCAATCTATTATAACACACTTTTGCTACTTTTATACCTTACACTTGCTAACCGTGTTACTGCTTTCATGAGATTATAATATCACAAAAGCACCGCAACGAACTCTGATTTACTTAACTTTTACTTAACATTTAGGTGTTACAATCGCTTGTTTTT
>JAKOQC010000389.1 GCA_029778565.1 bacterium | reverse complement strand
GGACATTACTTACACCATCTCCTCTTTATCCTTGTTTATGAATGGGCGAAGCACCAGGATTCCACCATTTGAAAATGCGCGCGGCCAACAACAAAACTATTAAGCCGCCTATGCATATCCAAGTAAATAGTCCTGCCATGCCATTGCATATCATAATGGGAGGAAAAACAGTCAATGCAATGACAATGGGGCGGTTTGCCACTAATGCTATGGCAGAATCTTCTAAAGTTCGAGACTTAAATTCAGGATCTACCACACGGAGAAGCAATATACCAGTCGTGACGACACCGTTTGCGGCTCCCCAAGCAAAAATGCTTCTTTCAAAAGAATTTTCCCGAGCCATGTTCATTCCAAAACGCATGAACCAAAACCAGTTCAATAAGAACCCAAACGCGAAAAGAATCATCAAAGGAATGGCGTATTTTACAACCACGGAAAATTTAATTGATTCCATTCCGGCTACTATCAGAAAATCGGTAGCAACCCCACTAATGCGGTTAACTGTGCTGCGATCCACGTATTCATGAGCACCAGTTGCACGAAGAATCAGCTGCACTACATAAGCAACTATCAAGGCAGAAGCAAATTCAGGAATCCTAAGATTGGGGTTTATAATTCCTAACCAATTAGAAATGTAATAGCCTAAAACAGAGGGTATGAGGATTATACCAACATGAAAAGTTATAGGATCTATGGAAATTGATGAAACAGTTGTTTTACCGTACGGTTTCTGATTTGGCTTTGGAATGATGCCAGTCCTAAGCTCTTGGGGTAACTCAGAAGGTGTAGTTATGAAATTTGTTATTTTTTTGCGAGTAGCCCAATTGATTAAAGAAACTCCGCCAACTATACCCCCTATAATCCCGACTGTTGCAGACGTCATACCCAGCGCTAAAGCTTCGTCCCAGCAACCGAGCGATTCAAATGCCGATCCAACGGCAGCCGCCGTGCCATGACCACCATAAAACCCGGTTGCTAACATTAACCCAAAACCCGGGTGCAATTTCCAAACGAGCCCCAATATATACAGGGAAATTGCCATGCCAAGACCGTATTGCGCTAAGGCTATTCCGGTTAAATTGCTAAACATCTCGCCAATACCGCGGCCTGACTTCTTCCAATTTACGGGCTCATCTCCAATAGGCATAGAAGCAAAAACCAAAATAATCAAGATGCTTGCATAGGTACCTACGGAGTTTGAGAATGGCAATATGTGGATACCATTGGGACCTAAAACCCACGCTAAGGCGCCGGCAATAAGAGCAGCCGGTAAAAGTAAACTTTGGAACAATTTAATTTTTGCCCTTAAGTACTGACCAAGAACCAAAAGACCACCCATTAATGCAAAATCAACAAATACAGACCATGCTGTGAACTTCATGCTTGCACCTCCCAAATAAGATAATTATGTTTGCTGTTTTTATTTGCCTCTACAACTTACGCCGTGTTGGAGATATTCATGCAATTCTTTCTTCGACATTCCCTTTAATCCCAGCTTCTCTAAAGTTCTGC
>JAKOQC010000388.1 GCA_029778565.1 bacterium | reverse complement strand
GCCGAAGTTGCCTGATGCTGTACTGATTGGGAAACATTTATATGCTGATGTATAGCAACTTGTTTGTGCTGCAACACATAAGGTTCCGCCATTCCAACTTGGACCAAAGTTTACTGTTACCGACAACGATGTTGTGGTTGCTGTGCTGCCTTGTCCGTTGATGCTTGCATCGCCTGTAATAATCCACTGATATTGTGTTGCTCCTTCAGGTGCTGCAGGAATACTGTAAACCTTGCCTGAGGTGTTGGCACATACTGTTGCATCTCCATTGATTGCTGACGGTACGGATACGCTATAACGTACTTTCTGAACCTTACGAATAGAGTTTCCGCAGCCGTTTCCTGCCTGCACTCCTATCTGATACAGTGATGTACTTGGCGTTCCGAAAACGATTGCCACATTGGGTGTGGTGCTGGTATATGGTGATGCGTTGCCATCAAAGGTAGTTCCCGGAGGGCCATCCCATGTGTACATCGTTGCATTTGTAACAGAAGGAACACTCAGGTTTGCCGATGTTCCCGGACATGCATTAGCAGGCATTCCTGATATTGGTACTATCACATTTTGTGTTGGGGCAACTGTGTTTATGTAAGTCAACGATGGTGATATAGTTGACAAACATCCGTTGGCATCACTTACATATACCATATATGTTCCTGCCGTCAGATTTGAAAAAGTTGCCTGAGAAGGATCGTTGATAAAATTTGAAAAATCTACAGTGAAATCATAATTCGCCAATCCTCCGCTGGCTCCAATAGTTATTGAACCATCGCTGCCACCTATACATCCTACATTCTGTGAACTTAATACGCTAAGCACCGGATTTGGATTTACATTCACGTCAGTTGTGCTGCTTGCCGTACATCCATACTGGTTGGTAATTACTACCGTATAAGTACCGCTATACATTGCACTTGGGTTTGATATAATTGGATATTGCTGTGTACTGCTGAAACTGTTAGGTCCTGACCAAACAAAGGAATTACCTGAAATTTGTCCCGGATCTGCATTATCAGCTGTAAGATAAATATCTGCTCCCTGACATACATCTCCTCCTGATGAGGCTACTGTCAATGGTGCAGGCGACAAATTAAACGACCATACGCTACAAGCTGTTCCTCCGCCACTAATCTGAGGTACTACCATCCAGTAATAAGTGCCTGCCGCACCCGGTATTGTTGCAGTCAATGTAGTGCCGGGTTGATTGCTTGACACCAGCGTGGTAGGAGGATTATTGGTACCTAAATATACGTCATATCCTGTTGCACCTGCCAGTGATGGCCAACTCAGATGTACCATACCATTATCAGGACAACCGCTACCTCCGTTAGTAGGTGCTATAGGTGCCAATAAACAATTAGGCGACAACACATTTATCGTATAATCTTCACATTCTGTATAACTGCTTCCGGTACATGCTGTTGGTGAAGTACTCATATAATTTCCTACTACACGCATACGTGTAGCTCCAAGTAATGCATTAGCCGGTATGGTTACAGTGCCATTATAAGAATTTAAATAGCTTCCTGAAACATAAATTTGCTCTCCCGGATCATTAAAATCTAAATCATGATTCCAGTCAATCCAAATACCGAATCCCATTGTTGAATATCCTGAAGTAATGGAATAATTAAAGCTCTGACCTAATAACTGACTTACTGTTAAGTTTGTAAAGTTGCCATATCCATTTGGTGAGAATCCTGAAGCATTATTTGTAATGTTTACAGCTGCACCTGTAGTAGAAAAATCACTAATATAATATGCTGTACTTGAGGTGTTGGTATTGGCGCAATAACCGGTAATAAACGAAACCGTTGCCCATGCACTGTAATCACCGCTACCACAATCTGTCCTCACGTATGCATAATAAGTTGTATTTGGAGTTAAGCTGCTCACCACTATTGATGTACCTGCAATATTGGTTCCTGAAGCTGGTGGTGTTGATGAAGTTGTTACAGCATACTGATATTGCACAGGAGGGTTTCCTGACAATGGAGCACTCCAATTTAAACTAACTGTGTTTAATGTTGGTACTGCCGATAAAGAAGTAGGAATTATACAGGTAGGAGGTGGTGCTACTGTAAATGTATAATCTTCTGCTTCACCATTGTTACTATAACCTAAATCACCGCAAGCTGTAGGACTGGTTGAAAGATAATTCATAACAACTCTCATTCGATAGTTGCCCGGTGCCTGACTTACAGGTACACTGAATGAACCAGTTGCTACACTTACATAGCTGCCTGAATTGTACATTCTTTCTGATGACTCAAACACCAAATTATTATTCCAATCAACCCATATTGCTGCACCACATGTTCCGGTGCCGGACGTAATGCTGAAATTGATAGAACTACCTGCTGACTGACTTACAGATAATGCAGTAAAATCAGAATAGTTGGTTAATCCGGATGAATTGCTGATATTGGTTAAACCACCGGAAGTGATGAAATTGCTGATGCCATAAGAATTGGTTGTTGCATTTACCTGACAATAGCCTAAGTAAAATGGTGAACTTGTAGCCCATGTGCTATAGTCACCACCTCCGCAATTGCTGCGTACATGCAGATAGTATGTTGTATTAGCTGTTAAACCACTCACACTGGTGCCGGTGCCTGCAAACGCAGTGCCTGAGCCCGGAGGCGTAGCCGATGTGGTTACTGCATATTCATAACCGTTTGCCGGTGCAGGGCTTGGTGCTGTCCAACTGATGTTAGCAGTTGTTGTCGATGTTGCCGAACCTGATAAGGCTGTTGGGGTTATACAAGAAGGAGCCAGATCTACCAATATATTATCTAAATAAAGGTTATATTGATTAGTTGCAGAATGAGCCTGAAAACCTATGTAATAAACTCCTGAACTGCCAGGCGTAAAATACACAGTATTTGACTGAATTGCTGCTTGGTTAATGGTAGTATGGTCGGCTAATACGTTGGTCATTCCACCCACAGTAGCACTGGCACCATAAGCCACCTTTAATTGTTCTGTATATGACGTACTATTATTTCCGTAATTGTAGCTCAGTATATAGGTTGTACCTCCTGTTAAGTTAAGTCCCTGAGTAAAAAACCAAGTGTTAGCTGCATAGCTGCCATTGTATGCGTAACGTAAACATTTAGTTGTAAACCCATTACCCGGATTAGAAGCAGTTGCCCATAGATTACCCGAACCTGCTTGTATTACTTGTGTGCATGTGGGTATAGCAGGAGTTGTTACTGACTCAAAATCTTGCGTATATGGAGTATTGACTGCATTACAAGGGGTAGTAAACGCTGTACTTGTAGCCCATGTGCTATAGCCATTACCTCCGCAATTGCTGCGCACATGCAAGTAATATGTTGTATTACCGGTTAATCCACTTACGCTGGTGCCGGTGCCTGCAAACGCAGTGCCTGATGCAGGAGGAGTGGCCGATGTGGTTACTGCATATTCATAACCATTTGCCGGTGCAGGGCTTGGTGCTGTCCAACTGATGTTAGCAGTTGTTGTCGATGTTGCCGAACCTGATAAGGCTGTTGGCGGTAAACAAGATGGAATAGCTTCTATGTTTACTTCATCAATATATATATTATTTCCATAAGCACTTATGGCTGAGAAAATCACATAACGACCGCTTCCTGCAGAGCCTGAAGGCATGTTAAAACTATATTCATACCATTGATTGGCTACTGCTTCAACCGGTGCCAATGTATTATTTCTGTTTATAGTACCCAGCAAGGTTGCTCCTGTTAAATTAGGTGCTGTATTATAATATACCAATACCCTATCTGTATTTGATGAAGATCCATTATCCCTGTACATTTTAAATCTTACACGATATAAATCAGTAGGGAAATTGTTTGATTGCGAAACCAAGTTTGCTTGAACACCTGATGAATAACTGAAACTATTAAAATATGCCATTCCCGCTCCAATTGGAGATACGGTAGGATAAAGACCTGCAGTTGATCTTTGCCATAAGCCGGTACCGCTTACTTGTATATTTTGCCAGCAAGCAGGCGCAAATGTAGCAGCATTAAAATCTTGTAAATAAGGGAATGTGCTATTGTCAACACAAGGGGTAGTAAACGCTGTACTTGTAGCCCATGTGCTATAGCCATTACCTCCGCAATTGCTGCGCACATGCAGATAGTATGTTGTATTTGCAGTTAAGCCACT
>JAKOQC010000387.1 GCA_029778565.1 bacterium | reverse complement strand
TTACGAAGTAATCTGTACCTACCTCTGCCACATAAACATCATTTTCCCCATAACACTGCACCCATATCTGCCAAGGAGTCAACTCTGTATCTGGCTCAATACATTCTAAGAATATCGGGTCTAAATGAACAGTAGCCTCGCCGTTTTGGAGATAAATAACTCCGCTGTCATAATACTTAAGTTCTGGAGCCTCAACAGCATTTAATAACCTTATTCCGTAATTTTCTGTAGGCTCAGCACAGTTTTTAGAACCGAAAGAAACAATACTACCGGCAGATAGCATTTCTCTGACATGTAAATCTGTGGAAGCAAAAACAACACTCGCTTTTAAATTTATAGAGTTTCCACCGCCTCGTCCTATTTCAACAGCCGCGCCATTATAAGTCGATAAATCTATTCCGCTATTACTTTGTAGCGTCCATATAATCAAATCTCTATCTGTACCAGCATTAATAAAAGCACCTGCATATTTAGTACCTCCAAAGTACCAATCCACTGCACCCTGTCCAGACAATCCGGATAATGTTAAACCTATTCTCCCTAAAATATCATAAATAGTTATTGTCCCTGTAGGACTTATTTCTGCATAAGCCCCTGCAGCTCCAGGTTTTTTAGTGGATATTAAAGTGGAGTAAATTTCCCCATCAATAATCTTAATCCCGTACTTCCTGACAGCATCTTTCAGCCAACTACCGACCAGCACCCTCAAAGCATCATTAGAATCATAGACCTTCAAACCATCAGTTTCAGCTCGAAGATATCCCGGCCACTGCTTCATGTCCTCTGACGTGTAAAACGGCACTCCCGTCTTATGCCAACCCGTGCGAATATTGACCTCTCTGTATACCTTATCAATTCTGAGTTCGTCTACTAGCGTATTTATAGCATTATTACCGTTGCGGTCTGTGCCAATAAAGATATGACTGCCTAGGCTTGCAGGTAAGTCGGGATTTTTGATGTAGCAGGCTTCCTCATCGTTCACTACCAAGGACAAGCGCTCAGGCTTCCAGGCCAAGGAGATGCTGTCCCATCCGGTCAGGGTGGACTTGTTGGGGCCGTAGACAACATTGCCCCAAGCAGTAATAATTTCTATGTTTACTTCCTGCAATTCAGGAGAGGCATACACGTCCGTAGTGGTCAACACCGCCCTTGTTTTTAGTTGGACATTTTGCAAGTTCTCTAATTCATCAATGCCCGGAACTGCCTGTCCGTTCGTGCAAGGCAACCAATTAGTCCAAGTAGCACCGTTATCGGTACTTAGGGCAATCTCTATTGAAACGGATGTGCCAGTTGGAGTGACGGCAGTCCACGATATACTAGACGATGCAGCCACTACGTCTTGCGTAGTTAAAGTAACCGCAGGGGATATGCGGTATCCCGTTGTATGTCGTTGTGTAAAACTGTTCCATGTAGCTATGATTCATCCCCCCCCTTCATAACACCTTTCAAAGTTGCGCTTCATAAGTCTTATGCGACATAAGGTTCTCCTACAATTTGCTCATATTCTTGTAAGCTAATAACCCCCCAAGTAGCTGCCTCATGTACATCTTCCTTACTCAAATACCCCAATTGGTACATGACTCTATAAAAGTCAAACATATTATGCATCTCCTTTCAATTTTTGTAATTCTATAATCAACTGTGAAATCGTCTGCGCCAGTTGCCCAATTGCAATATCTTTCTGAGCGTTTTTTACTGCCAGCTCTGCAATTGCCTTAGCCGTTTGCTGTTTACTTTCTTTGTCAATTATAATTTTGGGATTAATATATATACCCATTTCAAACCCTCCTAACTTAACTTATTGTATAAGCTATCTTATCAAGCGTAGTATCTTCGCCATCAACTTCAATGTCTGCTATATTCGTATTTAGGTCTTTTCCTTCATAGATATATTTTTCAGCATCTATCTCTTTGAGTTGCAATGCTGTATCTGCTTGTTTAGCCTCTAAATGCACTTTTGTAAGCTGTTCTCCCGCATTAATCGTAATAGGTTTATCAAGCGTAATCCTATGCAGCGCAGCCCAGATAATGGTATACGCTTCGTCATAATCCGGTGAATCAGATACCAAGATGTCAGATTTCAGATTCAAAGCGGGGCGAACGCCGTAGTGACCGTAGTAGGCGAGGGTGCCGTGCAGCGAGCCGTCGGAGCTGACGTCGCGGACGAAGTTGGCGCTTCCGGCGCTCGGCGTCCTTAACCACCAATAATCATTTGAACCGTTAAACTGTGCAATCCTGCTTGCATTGTCTGTAAAAATAGGTAATTGTGAGCCTTCAGGCTTACCGCTAGATTCATCGCCTAACCCGACTTCCGTTCTGCTCAAAAGAAATATTTTATCCGTTACCGTTTCGATTCCTCCACCATCGACATCTGGAATTACTACTTGAAGAGACGTATCTAATATTGCGTTTAATTCATCATCTGTAAACTCAGTTAAAAATCCCTGCTCTGTATCATAAGGGTTAGTAGACACTCCACTGCTGTTCGGAGGCGCATCTGCGCTGTGCTGGGCTGCATACCAAGGATGCCCACTTTTATTTAACCATTGTCGTATATTACTGTATCTATATCTGTTGTTGCCATAGCTCTTGCGGTCGCTATTGCTGTTGCTAGGTTCTTTTGCATCAAATGCTTTTTCGCAAAGGATAACATCTGAAACCAATGTAATTGAATTACTAGGATAGCCTGGATGATTTTTATTAGCTATTCTCCATACAATTTGTGATCCTTGATATTTACCAAACTTGACCTTGTCGTTTAAGTTTAAATTACTAATTGGCTGTGTCATTTAACCATCTCCTTCAAAAATTTCTTTATATTTTTCATTCATATTTTGAATAAGATGGTAACAATTGCCATGACTAGCATGACCGAGCCAACTTTGATAACTAAGGTTAATTCTTTCCTTAGTAATCTTGTCCGCAACGTACAACTTCTTGTATTTCTTTAGTTTACGTTTCATGTTTTGCTTACTTTTTCTTCTTATCTTACGTATAACCTTACCTGTATCTGTTATATATGTATGAAATCCCAGAAAATCAACGCCATTCTTTATAGGGAATAACTGTGTTTCATTGTTGGTTTGCAGTTTTAAATTTTCGTTAAGATAGTTTTTAATCTCTTTTAAGCAGTATCGCAGATAGTCTTTGCTAGGATGAATAAGGCAAAAATCATCCATATACCTAATGTAGTATTTAATCCTCAATTTTTCCTTTATAAAGTGGTCGAAACTACTTAAATAAAAGTTTGCAAACCATTGGCTAGATTGATTTCCTAATGGCAATCCTGGGTTTTCTGTGCTATCTATGATTTCATCAAGTAGCCAAATAATATCGTCATCAAGTTTAGGATAGAGCTTTGCTTTAAGAATATCGTGGTCTATGGAGTTGAAATATTTTGATATATCTCCTTTTAAAATCCAACCGACTGTTCCATGTTTCCTATAGTGTTTTCGTAGAAATTCTTCTAGTCTGTACAGTCCTGCATGTGTGCCTTTGTTTTTTCTGCAAGCATAAGTATCATATATTAGCATTGGTTCTATCGCAGGCTCTAAAACATTCTTGCAAAGGCAATGTTGAACTACTCTATCCCGAAAAGGTAAAGCCATAATTTCTCTTTCTTTTGGCTCATACACACTGAATGTATGATATGAACTTGGCTTATATTTTCTATTTTGAACAGATACAGCTAAATCGTATGTTTCTTCTAATGCGTCTATTTCATATTTTATTGCTGTTGTGGTATGCCTTTTACCACGTCTACAGTTTAAATATGATGTATATAAGTTGTCGAAGCTAAACTGTTCTAACAAGTAATCACCTGTTGTGTTAATTAGAAATACTATCGTATATAGCCTTTATATTGCATAGCAAGATATTGGCATCGATAGTTTTGTGTTTACCCATACGGGAAGGATATTCTCTCCTTTGATGATGGAACCACTGAGTTCAGCTATTGCTTACTACGTCTGGGCATAAGTCCATCAGAGCGGGGCGAACGCCGTTGTTACCGTTGTAGGCGTTGTTGTTGTTCAGCGAGCCGTCGGAGTTGACGTTGCGGACGTTGTTGGCGTTTCCGGCGTTCGGCGTATACAGAGAATACCCAAAAAAAATCATTTTGTTTTTGTCATCCAAGCTGCTGTAAGATTTTTAACATCTAACACCCTCTTTGTCCATATTACACTTTGTTTTGAATTGATATATCCTTTTTGTTTAGTTAATTCTATTAAAAATAAGAGTACCTTAATATCGCTTAATACATCAATTTGATGTTCTTTTCTTTGTGATACAGGCATTTCATTTATTTTCAATAACTTTGAGTATATATCTAACGACAGATTTTGCATCCTATTTACAAATGTAAAACGTGTCTTTTTAGGAAAACGCTTCGTGCTTTCTGTCATACAAAAAGTATATTCTATTAAATCTTTTGCCTTTATTAATACTATCAACTTCTCCTCTGCCACTATACTTCTTGCACTCCTATAACGGTATATACTTCACCATTGTAATAGTATTTTTCTCCTGCTGTCACACTTCCTGAACTAATCATTACATCTATTTGTGTGCTATTAAATACGTTGTTCTCTACTTTTAGTGTTTTTTGTTCACCTTTGTAGTATAGTGCTAATTCAAGTGCATTAAAATCATCAAATACCTGGGGCTTCATTTTTAAGGTTTTTTGCCCATTGAAAATTACATCTGCTGATGTTGTATCTACTGTAGCTGTTGTATTTGTCATATCAATGTTTCCCGAATCTTCAAATAGGTCATAAAATCCGATTCCTGTCTTATTTAAGAATTCGATTACCTGTTGTTCATCAAGTTTAAGTTTTATATCTAATATCTCCCTGCGGGCTTGAATATCATTAGTGTTAAGGTTATTAACTCTGTCAACTAAGTTCGCATAATCAGCCAGATGCGCACTAAACTCATCATCAATCTTCTGGAAATTCGCAGGTAAGTCTGTTCCTATAGTCACCTTATAGTTATCGGTCAATTCGGGCTTGACAAGATTCAAGTTTTTGCCTGTTAATGTACTCATAACAATACCTCCCTATGCCAAATCATTCCATGATTCCCCCGTAAAATCGTTCCACGTCCTTATCGTTGTATCGGCAAGCTGTAGTCCTCCTTCCGCTTGCCAAACCTGATTAAGTGTCCCTGTAGAAAAGTCTGTTTCAGTCTGGCTAAAGTCATCTGGTTCTTCGACCCGGTCCGTTATTTCCTCTACATATATCTTGCCGTCGCCACTTATACCAACCCTTAACCCTTCGGTATTGGTGGAATCAGGCAGGTCAACCAGCACGCTACCATTAGCCGATGCAGATAGATTCTTTGCCCTGAAGTTGATAGTGCCTTCGCTTGCTAACATTCCTGCAGTTGGTACCCTTAACCGCTTGCCTGTTGCGACATCAAGAGCCTGCCCGAAACACCCGGCACCAAATGAAGCATCAGAGTCTACCGCCACCCCTTTATGACTATTCAAGCTCCCGTCAAAGTGCCACAATCCTACACAGTCTGCATCTAC
>JAKOQC010000386.1 GCA_029778565.1 bacterium | reverse complement strand
ACCATTTATTCAAATTTTTAGTTTTATAAATAGCCTTAGGTTCCAATAAATCATAAATTTGCGGGGGTTCCCAGTCAGACCAACCGGAAAAAAACAGCTTTCTCCAGCCAAAAATGTCATCTTCATTTTCATCAGGAATTACGCGAATAAACCATCTATACCGCAACTGTGAATATGTATCGTCAAACTGTTTTTTCCACCCCTCATCAGACCGATATAAATCGTCAAAAACCGCCTTCAAGGCTGATAGCCTCTGTTGACCATCCAATAGATATAGACATTCTTCTCTGGGATTTACATCCCGTTTCGGAAAACAGATCTTCCTTGACTTAAAATCATCACTTTTCCCTTCTAGAAGGAGGAAACTGCCGATGGGTAATTTAAGCATAAAAGAACTTAACAATCTCTTAATTTGATCTGTTTTCCAAACAAAATCCCTCTGAAAATCTGGTAAGACTATCTTATCGTTATCGCATTGTTCAAAGAACCGTCTAATACTCACTCCCATCCCCCTCTCACTGTTGGCCCACTAGGCGATGTGATTAATGTAAGCTTTTATCTGGCTTTTAATTTTTTTGATAAACGCCTTCTGGTTTTTTTCCGACATTCCTTGGAATTTTACATATAATCCTTCTACTTCTAGTTCATCGATCAGATTTTCACAGGCTTCTATAACCTGCTTCACCTCACTCACCTGGTCAGTAGAAAGAAACTTTGGCCTTTTTTGAAGGCTAGCAATCGTCTGCAAAGCTTTAGTTACATCATATTGTTTAACATCCTTCAATGATGGCACATGGTTTTTCATCCATATGGTTGCTAACCCCTTTCGCTTCTCTTGGAGCGACTCATAGATACTACCATAGATTGCCTCAGTATCTAACGGAGGATCATTATCAAAAAACATCTCCGTCTTCTGTTGGCACTGCTTTAATATTCTCTGAAACTGTTTATCATCTAGTTCAGAGTCATCCAATATATTGAAATGATCTTCTATTAGCTCAAGTTGCTGTTGCACAAGGATTAAGTCCTCAATGTTTTTATCATCTTCAAAGATCTTTTTCAGCAGTGCAACCTCCTGCTTCCAGGTAGAGATTTGGCTAATACTGTTCACTTCCTGAATATCATAAATATCAACAAGACGCTGTTTGTTACGATCAACTTGTTCTAGACATTTCCTCTGAAATTGAGCCAACATTTTTTTAGCATCAGTTACGTCACTTTCAACGACTTTAGTGTGCAAACGTGCTGCCTCAAGCCCTTTAGCATAATTTTGCACTTGCTCTAGCCAACTATCCAATGTTTGCATTGTGGTAGAATCGTTAATTACACTACTGTCAATCATTTGCTTAATATTGGTTACTGTTTGCTTGAGTTCCTCAATAAATCGGACATTTTCTTCAATCTCTTCGACATGTTGGGCTAACAGTGTTTGTTCCTCATCAAGGCCTAAATTTTGTAGATTGCGTCCCACTGAATACATTTTACGTTTAAAATCACCCAAGTTTTCAATGGAGCGAACCGATTGGCGTTTATACCAGCTTGGAAACATTTGCTGAATGTGCAGTCTAGCCTCTGCTAGGTTTTCCTGCACAACCTGGATTTGGGCAGAGGTCCATTTACTATCATCCGATTCCATCAAGGATAATAAATCTTGTAGTACTGATGCCCCCCAGGACAATATGCTTAAATTCTCCTTTTCTATCCCTTTATAAATTTTGTTAGCAGCATCGTCCAATTTTTGTTCATAATCATTTAAGTTAGCCTGTGCCGCCCGTGCTTTGTCAGCTAAATTATCATATTTATAGTAAAGGAGCTGAGGAACGGGGATTTTTTCTTGTAATGCAAGAGCTTTTTTATGGAACTCAACTCTGCCGTTGTATGTACTCTCAGCATCCCAGTCCTCTAGTAACCTCTCCCACTCTGATAAAGTTTCTTCTGACACAATCACTGCATCTGTACTATCAAGGACAGTCAGATTAAGAAAGTTGCCCTGTATAGCATCGGAAAGCCAGGTCTCAATAGCTACCAACTGGTCATTTTGCAGTAGGTTCAGGTTATTGCGCCGCTTCCCGATAAAAAGAGCTAAAATTAATCCAGCTGAAGCAATATTACATCCAAAAGGGGGAGCACAAAGTAAGCGCATGGCGAAGCCCAAGTTTAATAACCCAGGACCCTCTTCGCTTGGTTGCAGATGGCTTTCTAGAAGCTCTATAATCTTTCGAAGGTTTGCATCGCGTGGTTTCAGTCTTAAAGAACCATCTTTATCGAATACTCCCCATGCTTTATCGAAAACTTTTTCGCCTCGATTCTTTTGCTGGGCAGCCTGGGTCATCAACCAGTTACGATCTAAGAGGCCCATAAATAGTTGTCTAGTAAATATGTGGCAGTCCCGAGCAGCATTTCCTCTAGAGGTGCTAAAACCATCGAATGGAAACGTTATTCTTTCACAATAAATGCTATCAAAAACCTGGTAAAGCATATTAGTTAGCCGACTGGGCTGTATGGGTTTGGCAGTAGCAACTATTACATGTCTTTCTTTCTCTAGTTTTGATACCTGGTTTTCCATATCAAGTTTCAGGCTATTGCTCTTATCTAAAATGAAATTATGGAACTTAGTTTTTTCTTCATCGCCCATTTGTTCTTCTAAAACCCAATATTCTGCCACCAGTTGCGCCAAATAACCATCCGTATCATGCAATAGTATTACTACAATGGGAGCTCCCAACTCCAAATTTACGTTATTCGCAATTAAGCTAGAATGTAGTAATTCGGTAATCTTTTCTTTAATAGTATCAAGATTACTGTTGGCTCCAACGTAGCAATATATCAGATGCCCCCTAGGTTGATCTGTTTCTCTAGCCTCTTTCCACATCTTTATTGCATAATCGATTTGCTGTTTTATCAGGGAAATATTAGAGTATTGTATTTTATAATCCCATTCCCGCGTAGCAATGTTGTTTTGGGTTCCGAAATCAGTACTGAATAATTCCTGCTCACTCCACTTACTGAATTTCTGCGCAAAAATGTCAGCTCGTTGATCTAGACTAATGAGGGCAGCCTTTCGCTCCAGGTAATCTAAGAAGGCTCTCCTTGGTACAGCTTCTCCAACGATCTCGTACTGACACAACTGGTCATTCCATTCCAGAACTCCATACTCCATTTCTAGCGAAGTGACTGCCGAACTTATAAGACCACTGCTTACTCCACTCAATTGCTCGAGTAATTCCAAATAGTTGGCTTTTGACTCAACTTTAACACCTATCTTATTGGAAAGAAGCACTGCTTTAAGTACGAGTTTTTCTTCTGTACTAAGTTGATATTGATATTTAGATATAACTGTTTCGTAAGCGTTAGCCGAAGCACCTTGTTGACCGTATCGTTCGGCAGCTATGAATTCTCCAATTAATGATTCATTACAAAAGTCAGTTGGCACTAACATATTTCCTTGTTCAACGACCTCTTGACTAAAACTAGCATACACCTCCGCTAGTAGAGAAAGGGCTGATCTTTGTTGCAGCGACTTACCAGCAGAACTTAGTTTGTACAGAATCCAAGTAGAAATGGGATGCAAAGGCCAGCATCCTTCAACAATGACTTTTGTAAATCTGTGGTTATCCATCCACAAGGAGTAGTTTCTAAGGTCAGGGAACCAGGCTGCCATATTGCTCTGGATATGATCAATTTCCTGGCTAGTAAGTAGTTGTTCTTGTAACTTGCGCTGATCCTTTTTCTCCATCAAATTAGCAATTAACGTCTCAAGGTTGGTTGATAGTCGAACCTTCTTTACCGCATCATACCTGGTAACATATCGGTTCAGGTCATCGCGCAACTCGGGTGCTATCCTTGAAATGTACGCTTTAAGTTCGTATTGGATAAAGCTCAGCAAAAAAACTCTGTCTCCATTAGCCTGGACACATTCAAATAATTGCTGCAATGCTCCCGATCCAGCTATGTGGGGCTTTTGAACCGAGAATTCCAAATAACGGCCAAATTCATCGAATATAATTAGAATACCGGCAAATGATTTGTTAGGGCCACAATAAGCCTCTTTAGCTACTCGCATAAAATCATGTAATGACTCTTGTCCTACTGCATGAATAGGCGATCCCATCTTCTGCTCATATATTAAGCTCACCCGCCAAAATGTATCTTCATCCTGAGATTTAAGAGCCTCAATTATATCCTCAAAGCGGTGAGTGTCACCAAATTGTATGTTATAATCGCTGATTAGTGCATCATAGAAGGATTCCGTAAATACCTGGGCAGTACGGAAGCGCGGTCGAAGGTTTTCTAAAACGGAGGTATCTAATCCTGCTTGATTCAAAACCCGTAAGATCTGGCGAATAATCTCACCGTTGAGATCAAAGTCCTGCATTCCATTGAGTGTTACCACTAGGAAAGGTTGTGCGTTTTTTAGCTGAGCTTTAGCTTTTTGACCTATCACTGCATCAGCCATGCTAAGGTTCTGTAGTATCTCTTTTGATATTTTTGAATTTGGTTGGGAACATAGACACGCTAAGGTAAGACCCAAGTGGGATTTTCCGGTTCCATAACCGGCAATGGCTAATTCGAAAGGCTCGTCCGCTGAATCTCCATAAATTCTTTGCAAGATATCCAAGGTGAAACTTGCGGTATCTAATAAACGTAGTCCACCACCGTAATCATTTTCGCTGACACCGTGGTAATCAGGTCCGTGAAAAACATAGTGTTTAGCTGCTTTCTCAGCTAGGGCCATATCATGTTCAAACCAACCTATTTGAACAGCTCCATTAAACAATAAATCATCTCTAAATGTTACTAATTCAGCATATTTCATTTTACCCCCCCATTTATAGGTCATCCCAAATATGTGGCCAAACCTCATTCGCTTTGCTCAATGGTTCTATTATCCAGGGTTGCATTTGACGATCGATAGATATGTATCCCGTTCTCTCCATTAATAAACATAT
The DNA here is from genome assembly GCA_029778565.1 of bacterium. GTDB lineage: Bacteria > Patescibacteriota > Saccharimonadia > CAILAD01 > BJGX01 > JAHFOQ01. Next base: position 5,065 of record JAKOQC010000386.1, on the reverse strand, counting down.
CTTTTCAACTTCAGCCTCTCTCCAGAGACATATGTCCAGCCAACCGGTTTCCCTCTGTAAATCCGTAAGAGTGACTTGGTTTTGCTTCGGAAAATATGCTTCTAGTATGCTCAATAAGAAAGCTGTATGAGGTAAAGCATAGAAGTCTAATAAGGGTGCTTTTTTTCGAACTACAGTTCCGTTCACTTCTATAGCCTTTGTTCGAGCTAAACCAGCATCCTCCATATAGGTACGAAGCAAAGGCCCCGTCCTGTCGTTTCCCGGGCCAAAGATGCCTACCAGGTAATCCTCTAGTTGTTGCGTGTCAAAGTGACTACCTAAAGAACTTCTTCCTTTTACAAACACCGCATTCCAGGCTAGCGCACCGATATCTGAGCGACACAAATTCATGTGCACTATCCATTGAGTAATCTCTTCTCCCAAAAATTTGTCTTCTCTATAGACCGCTTTACCCAGACTAGTTAACTGAGGAACCTTTGTAACTTTGTTAGCACCTGTGTGTACCTCTATTAAACCCATACCACGAGCGTAATCCATGATAGCTGGTAGTTTCCCACTTGATATTCCCATAGGGATCCCGGTATAAGCAGATATTTCTTGTAAAGTTCCAGATTTGCCCAACGCAGCATAGTCTAATAAGGCAGCAATAAAATGCCTTTCTGGAATAAATGTCTTATGAAAATTTATTGGTAGCACCGTTAAACACTTCCTAAATGGTAACTCTATTCTCTATCTCAGTGATTTTGATTTTGAACCACTTGTTTGGTTCCAATACTCCAGTTCTTTCATTTAATGCGAATCCCAATGAGTAGCATTCTCCCCGTTTTAATGAGGCCAGTCGTCTTACCCATTCCTCGCTTCTTTCTTCCGTAGCATCAGCCAAAATACCGGCATACGTTCTTATTTCAGTGTCAGCCGGTTTAAAGAAGAGCTTATGACTTGCCTGAAACAGTCTATCCCGCTCATCTCTGCCTAAATTACTGAGAGTTTGAGTAGCAAGCACTAAAGAAAGCCCAAATTTCCTTCCTTCGGTCAAAATCTGTCCCAAAGGACTCTCCAGCCTATGATCCAAGTTTTGAATTTCATCCAGGACTACAACCTTAGGATTATCTTTATCACCCTGAGCTCGATAGTATCTATACAGATCAATTAAAGCAAACTCCGTAATGAGGCGGGCAAACTCTTTCATAAAGCCGGCTAACTGTATAATGTGGCAGCGAGAATTAGTATCAGAAAATAACTTTTCCCAACTTTCCGGATCTTCAACTCCAAAAGGTGTGGTATCCACAAAGGGTTGAATTTTGGTTATAACGCTAGCTGCCGATGCTGCTGTCGGCCCCCCATTATTACTGATTACCCTTAGACGTTGCATGAGGGCAGCTAGATTTAAGCTGTCTCCATATTCATTAACCCCATCTCGTATGGCTGTATAAAGTGCAGACTTCTGTTGGTCTCCGAGTTGATATATTTCTGCAAATACCCCACTTACTCTCTGAGCCGTAGTAGCGGGATCCTCTGGTAATTCAAATCCTTCTATTACGTCACATTGTTGTCTAAAGGGATTAATAGGTAGGGGCTCCCTGCGTATGATATGTTGCTGGGGTTTAAGAACATCTCTAATTATTGTTTCTAATTGGTTGGTTGTGAAACCGTTAGTATAATCCACAATTAAACTATTCTGAAGATATTTAGCCAATTCTAAGATTATCGCTTGTACCGCATAGGTTTTTCCAGTTCCAGAGGCTCCAAATATTAATAGATGCCTGTTAGGAAGATCGTTATGACCAAACTCCCAATAAATATCCCGATTGGTATTGACAACTTGCCCTAACATAATCCTGTCTGGGATGGTCGTCTTTCCATCGCCTCCAACCTGTGTTTTAAGTTTTTCTTTGGTACTTTCATTCCCTAACGGAGTACTATCCCCAGAAGCGGTTTCTGGTTCCAAACCGCCAAGTCCTGACTTAACTTCCTCTTCATCATCGTCATCATGGTTTACTACGAGGGCTGGCGGTGTAAACTCAAAACAAATTGATTTATTGCTTACAAAGATATGTCCTGTTTGGTTATCAAGACAAGCCCGTTGTAAAAATTCCCTTCCTATTTGGGCCACACAAATATCTAATGACTGCCCTTCCGTACTATACTCCCAATCACCTCTTGAGTTGCACTCGTCGCTGTCCAAATCAGTCCAAATGGCAACTACAGCTGCCTGCCAGGTGATGTTAAAGCAACCCTCACCAAGTCGTTCCAGCGCCAAAAGGGTATCATTGTATTGGAGCATATTTGTCTCCCCTTTGCTAGCGACTAATCGGTGCAATTGCATCCACCAATAACGCTGATTAGGAGGGTCAAAAATGCCGATTGGACCATCTCCTTGTCTAGGTTTGAACTTCCAAATTAATTCTCTTAGCCCTTTTTCAATTTGCTCGCGTGCCTCTTGTAAATACCCTTCTGATTGCTGGGCAAGTTTGCATTCGATTAATTGAGCTTCAATATTAAAATAGCCATTCACGATGGAACATTTCAGTCTTAACAAATCTGGCCGTCTATGGTCATAAGGATCATCAAACCAATGAGTAAAAGCATCCAAAGAAAATATCTCATCGCAGAATATGTTAGGTTCCCTGGGTAACAGTTTACGAACCAACGCATTGGCAATAAACTCCCGGACAAATTTCATAGGTCCTGTAGCCTTCACCACAGATAAACCGGCAATGTGTAAAGTTTCCTTTAGTAAACTATCAGCAATTGTATTTGCCGTAGCTTGCTCCAGAGGCGCGAATAATGAGGCGATATATGAGCTGATTTTCCTACCGATATCAAGCAAGGAAAAGTGTTCCGTTGACACCGTAAAATTGTTTTCACCATGGGACCCAACTCCAGACCCAAAGCCTACAATCTCTCTCTTTACTTGTGCATCCTCATTTCTTTTAAGTATTAATTGTTCATCCACAGAAGGATCTATACAGACTACCCAATTGCTATGAGCATGAGCTTCGTCAATGATTTCAACCCAAGGATAGAAATCACTATAGCTTATTACTACATGTCTGTCTTCGGGATTAGCATGCTTGTTTTTTAGCCGAACCATTAATTCCGTATAAGTAGAGCCCAATTGAAAACGCTGATTACTGAGCACCCTTTCACGTTTATAATCCTGTCCTCCACCGCTTTTCTTACAACACACTTTTTCTAACACTGGAAAGCGGCGGTAATCGTCCACATATAATCCGTCTGCAATCGGCTCAAATCTGCTCCCCATCAAATCAATAAAATCAGAAAAGATCATTATATCCATTTCGGTTTGTTTTAGTAGCCGTTTGAATTGTTCTGCATTATCTTCTCGTGACACTACCCGATAAGCGATGGATATTCGGCAATTGCTATAATGTTTCATTCCCGGAGATAATTCAGCCTGCTGCCACCTTTCCTTCCACGCATTTAGCCATCGCATTACTGCACTATCGTCTTTACTATCAGAGAAAATGTTAACGCTGAGCGCAAACGGCTCTTCTCTATCCGCTAAAAAATCAGCTAGGTGACTATCAATTCCTGCAATGATGGGTTGTACTTCCAAACCGCAGTAAGCTCCGATGGTTAAACCGTCCTGTGCAAATGGGTGGAGGGCTTGATAATTATCAAGTATTTGCTTAATTAAGGCCGATGCCTGTGTTTCCTGGAATAATTGGTCATCCGTGAAATCATCTTCTTCATCATCAAATTCGAATAATAATCGCGAATTTAAGAAAGAGCTTATCCCTTCTGCAATACCAACTAAGTGAATATAGCCAAAGCTTTTTACATTGGTATTCAAAGTCTGGTTATAGTCAACCAGGGTACCCAAAACAGGCCATTGCATAGTTGATAAATCAGTTACCCGGTACCAATATCTTTCGGCAAACAGCTTCTCATTGGGAGCTTGCAAAGCCTGATCCACATAATAGCAGAAACTGTTACAAAGGAAGCTGTATTGATGCCTCATCATTTCCAATAATACTGGATGCAGTGGAGTTACAATAGCTGCATCCATGTATGGTTCCCATGGCCATTGCTGAGATGTAACTTTATCATCACCTACTATCATGAAAGCCTTCCAGAGCAGGGAACCTGCTAAACTTCGGGTACTATTAGTAATGAATGTCTTATAAGCATCATACACAGTCTGATTCAATGCTAAGCAGCTATGATCTAGAGCAGCAAAAAATCCTCGATTATACACTTCGTCTAAGAAGCTCTGATAGTTATAGGAAATCCTCTCCAAATGGTTTTTGAGTATATCCGTATTACCCTGCCCTTCTACATTTAGCAAATCAATAATATTACACTGTTTTTTTTGCAAGGCACTCTGGAGAAGACGAGTGCATTCTTCTTCATCTCGAGCCATGAATACTTCTGAAACATAGGGAACCGTAAAAGCGGGCAATAAATTCCCACCGTCCAGGTATTCTTGCCGAGCCATCTTAAAAATATCAAACATGAAACGGGTCTGATGATGTTCTGGCAACACCCAAACAAATTCTCGCTTAAATGTATTTTTCTCCGCATAGCTAACAATAATGTCGAATTTTAGATTAGGTTCCCCCGTCCGAATTCTTGAATACTCTAAACAATTGTTATTGCTAATAGCTGACAACTGCCATTCAAAGGTTATTGGCGACCAATACTCCTCCTTATCCTCGCTGTCTTGCCACGGTATACGAATAAGACGTGCCAAGAAATCATCTATGCCGCCCAAAGCTTGAATAAGAAATTGGCGAGCTTCTTCATGTTCATCATCATCTCCACCGGCATTAAAATTGTGCTTAAAAAGAATACTGCGAACCATAATTTTATTAATGCTCTTTGGTAAATATAAACCAGGTTGTTTGGTCTCTTTTCGCAAGTCTGCCAAAGTAAGCCACAGCGCGTGTAAAAATACTTCTGGAGCAACTCCTTTTAATTTACGAACCTTTGAAGTAGGCAGAGGAGTACGTTTGTTTTTAGGTTTGTATCCTAAAACTTTTTCATATAGGTATATAAAATCAACGGAATACAGACTCTGACGTGCTTCTTCTGAACGATT
>JAKOQC010000385.1 GCA_029778565.1 bacterium | reverse complement strand
AGCTACAGCAGTTATGGTTTTTCTGTTATTTCTTGATCACATTGCGCCCGAACAGTTATTAATGCGCTACACATTCGATAGCATACTAGAATCACAGGGTAGCGGGCGGTTCGGAATTTGGTATTTCGCACTAGAAGCTTTCAAGAAACATCCTCTGATAGGTTGGGGTTATGGCACTTTCTCTTACTTGGCAAGCGGAGGTATCTCAGCAAATGTTGTGCTGCCATCTCTAATCGGTGCCTCGCCCCACAATATATATATCCAAGCCTTGACAGAATTAGGTGTTCTAGGCTTCAGTTTATTGTTGGTAGCCTTAATATTACACTTTCGTCGGGCGTTAGGACTCGCAAAAAAGAATCCGTTCTATATAGCAGTTGCAGCAGCCCTTGTAGGTGTTGCTGTAAGCGGTTTCACGCTGCATATCCTTGAAGACAAGTACTTTTGGCTCTTACAGATGCTCTGTGCGCTTTCGTTAGCTTCTCCTCAATATGTATACCTTGAATAACATGAATGCCTGCTACTGAACTGCGAGTTGACGTCGATCTTCTCTTGACAAAAATCTGGTAACGGCTAATGGAAGAAGCGCTGTGTTACCTACAGAGGAGATATCTTAGAAACGCTACTCCATTCTTTCTAAGATAAACAACCTTGGATGGTTGAGTATCTAAACCTTAAGGGGACAATTCGGCTCACCATAGACATTAATAGTTTACAGTTACAGAAGAGAAGATATCTTATGCTTCACAATTGCAAACAGAGATAACAACTTTCAGGAGGTAATGAAAGCTTTAATTGACAAGTTTGAAAAGACAACCGATTTGACTAAGCATAGGAAACTGTTAGTTATAAACACCGCTGAGATAATAACATTCGTAGATCTTTGTTTAGATTAGTTTTGCATAAAAATGGAATCTCTTAAGGGCCTCTCTCTTTTTATTGTTCATTACATGGCCGTCGTTATCATGAAAGCCACGACGTTTTAATAACTAGAAGAGTCTATGCTAAAGTGGAGAGCCCAGCTCAAAAAGCAAGCGATATTCTCCTTATCAAAAACCCTTATGTACTGGATGCATGGGCAAAATGCTCGCAACACATAAGATTAATCATATGAGGTTTCGGAGATGCTGTATTGCTTAAAACACGTACATTTAGTGCAAGAACTCAAATACTGAGACGCCAAGAAGAAAATGACTTACTACGATTATCACTCCAGCATTGACGAACACGAAACGTTAAGCAGAGCAACAAAGCATTCCGCTACAATAATAACAAAATGATAGGCTCTGCCGTGACTAGTGGCAGACCTTCTAGCCGACAAGAGCATAGCAAAAAGTGGTCCAAATCAGACTATTGAAATAGGCTATTAGCCCAAAAAACTCTGACTGATTGATGGAGCGTTCAAAAGAATTCGCAATAGCGCATATCCTAAAAATAAACAAAAAAGCAGGACACTTTGCTGATGCACCAAACTGACCCTCTTTGCGCTGTTGAACGAAACACGAAGAAAGGCCATATACAAGTATATGGTTTTGAAGCATACTACAAATCACCAAGCGATACTACCAGAAAAATCAATGATCTAACAAGGCAATGAATCAAAGCAAACCGGATGGTAAAAAGCTTTGCAGCCATACTTACAACAAATAAGACCAATCAAGAAACAGTCCCGACTGTAGAATTGCTCCCTCAAGTTTATGCTGCCAGAGCAGGATACCTAATTTGCATCAGGCGCATCAAATAATTCTTACAGCCCATCGCTAGAACAAAGCTATCCAGACCTTATAAACTAAACAGAGACTTAATTCGCGCCAGATCTTTTTCTTAATGTTCTAAAACATTTTTCTGGTGCATACATTCAGGCCATAAGTGCAAAACACTAACATTTTCGTCAAAGTTCAGAAAAGAGCTGAAGTAGATTTTATATCTCTTGCTCTTTGTTAGGCTTAAATGGAGCTTATAATGCATTAACTCGCTGAGGAATAGTCTCAACACCTTGCAAAGCGACAGCCCTACGACAAAGAAAACTTTGATAGCGCAAGACAGTCCCTGCTACCCGAAACGACGTTGCCTCTTTATACTGGGCAAACCTTCATCATTTCTTTTGAAAATGCAGATGTTTTAAACCATGTTATATTGCTTAAGTAATTAGCGGCAATTCTAAACATCCGGCTGATATAATTAGAAACATGTGCCAAAAACATTGAAGAAGGTGACATGGTTGAAAGTTTCGTATATTACAAACCTATATCCAGACCCTGAAAACAAAACAGGAGGCATTTTTGTGCACAGAAGGCTTGAGTGTGTTCAAAGACTGACTCATGTAGACTTCAATGTATATTGCCTTCCTTGTTATGATTTCAGTCCTCTGCTGGAATTTATCTTTCAATGTGTTCGTAAGCCATATAAAGAATTGCCGATTAATTTGAAAATGCGAAATGTAACCTATAGGTATCTTCATTTTAAGAGGGCAACAAGTGTTTTCCTCATGCAAAAGCTCAACCCTTGTTTTAACTCAACAATAGAAGCCTACTATGCCAGGACGCTTATTGACGACTTTTCATTGCATAGTTTAGATTTAATGCATGCTCACGGCATGTACGAAGTAGCCGCCGGGAATGTAGCAAAGCTTGTAAGTGAAAAAACTGGAATTCCTTATGTAATCACTTTGCACGGTAGCGATGTAAATATAGTTATGAGAAAAAGAGCGGCTACTTACGTAAACACTTTGGAAAGAGCGTCCAAATGTATATTTGTGTCAAATGCGCTACTGGAAAAGGCAAAAAGCTTCGGGTACTCTGGCACAAACGCCGTTGTAATACCGAATGGCTACGACCCAAACATTTTCTGTCCGTTGGACAAGGACGCTACGAGAAAAAATTTAAGGGTGTACAGACCAAACTTGAAATATGTCGGGTTCGTAGGAGGTCTAAACGAAATTAAACGCGCGGACAAACTCCCCTCTATTTTTTGGGAGATACACAAAAGAGTTCCAGATGTAACGTTCATCGTAGTGGGCGATGGCCCACTTAGAAAAAAAGTGGAACAGGATACATCAGGTTTAAATGTGGTTGTTACAGGCAGAATACCACAAGAAGAGCTCGCTAAGTGGATGAATGCGATGGATATTATGGTTCTACCAAGCAGAAATGAAGGTTACCCCACTGTTGTTAACGAAGCGCAAGCTTGTGGAACAATTGTCGTCGGAAGTAGCAATGGAGGTATACCGGAAGCTGTCGGATTTGAGCAATGCATCGTCCAAGAAGGACGTGATTTTGAGGAAAGGTTTGCAGACAAAGTTGTCGAACTTCTTACGACTAATCATGATTCACTTAGGAACCAAGTTATTTTGAAGGCTAAGCAGTTCACTTGGGAAAGTATAATTTCAAGAGAGCTAGAAGTATACAAAGAAGTTCTGAGGACCCACAGTGAGCCGAGAAAAGCCTAGGATACAATTTTATCAAACCAATTTATCATATAGTTATGTAGGGTCTTGAAATAGGCTGTTTATTACCTGAGCAATTTTGGGCTGCGCCCCCTTCTCCATAAACTGCTTGTAATGTTTTGCCAAAACAATTCCCAGTATTAGACAGCCTTCAAACTAAATTCAAGGAAGATCAACGATCATTCACTAGCACATTCCAGCCAATGGTCTATACCCAATAAAAAGTTGCTCTTTACCCCAACCCATGTCCTTGACAATTTGTACAATGTTCTTTATCATCAGGACGAACCATTTGCAGGCATGAGTATCGTTGCGCAATATATGATCTTTAACAAGATAAGGAGCGAAACTGACGTCAAAGTAGTACTGAGCGGTCAGGGGCAGACGAAGTGTTAATGGGCTACCTCAAATACTATTTTATGTACCTAAAAGAGGCAATT
>JAKOQC010000384.1 GCA_029778565.1 bacterium | reverse complement strand
GTCTGCTGTGTAGTAGTCTAATTCTTGCTCTATTAAGTCATATACAATATGCTCGCAACTTACTGATATTGTTAGTGTATCGTCATCGTTGCGAGTCTCTTCAGTGTACGCTATACGGAAGTAATTCCCTTCTGCTTCGACAATGTTTCCGACTTGCATATATTGACTTTTCTCGTCGTCGATAACATACGAAAAATCAAAAGTATATTCTCCGTTTAGTTCTTCTGTGATAGTTGGTTTTATTACTTTTGCAACTACGGCGAGTAGTGTTAGATTGGGATTATATATTTTAATCCAGTTTGTTGGCTCTTTTTTTCGTGGTGGAGAATACACAACAGTTACACCGTCTAGTAAGGTGACATAGTAATTAGCACCAAGTATTCCAAAATTATCCACAATTTCCGACCTAAATATAGAAGCCCCTGTTTCCTCATCAACTAATATACCATTTCTATAGACTTGTAAATAATACGCCATTCTCCGACCGTCTACCCATCCTGAATTAAATATTACAGTTACTGTATTATCTTGTTGATAATTCACTCTAAATTTTTCAGTGGTATAATATCGACGTTCGTATACAGTTGACCCTATAGAATGTCTGTAAAAGAAGTAGTAAGGGTAACCGTACGTTTCGACATATTCGCTACTAGTATAACTGTAGAGCACTTATCCACACCCCCTTCTTATATATATAACGCATTATATTTTACTTTTATTACGCAGTTTATGCTTTCTCCGCTTATTTCTAGCAGATTAGTACTAGGATAAAGTGTCAGAAAATCTGAAAAAGTTGCGCTGTCTATATAGTTTGTGTCATCTTTTGTGATTTTGCCATTTACGTTGTCTATGATTATTGTTCCGCTTGCCGACGGCGTTTCAAAACTAATCGTTGTATCATTTAGTTTTATATTTAGACTTGTGAAGCTTCCGTCTATCTCCACATTGAAGTATGCACCCATTTGGCTGCCAAACCCTATCTTGTGTGTCCCTTCGTACTGTATGACTTTCTGATATGAACCTGTTACTGTTTCGCTTATTTCGGTCTCTTCTATAGCTATGCCGAAGGGTTGACACACGAATTCTATCTCAATTTCTCTAGTTAGATAATCTTCCGCAGGTGTTATTTCGGAATACGCAGTTGCAAGATATGCCACATCTGGCTCATCATCGAAAATTAAGTACGCTTCTTGTGCTGACAACCACGCCCCTATCTGTCGTTCCTTCTGTCTTATGTCT
>JAKOQC010000383.1 GCA_029778565.1 bacterium | reverse complement strand
TTCTAACAGAGCAATTAAATTACGGCCCGATGTTACTGCGGTACCATTGAGCGTATGTACAAATTCCAATTTACCATCGGCATTGCGATAGCGAATATTTAAGTTGCGTGCTTGGTAGTCGGTACAGTTGCTACAACTAGTTAGTTCTCGATATTCATTTTCGGCAGGTGAGTAATATTCAATATCATATTTTTCAAAGGCGGGTGCGCTCATATCCCCGGCTGCTATACGAATAACTCGATAGGGAATTTCAAGTGCTTGCGTAATCTTTTCTTCAATAGAAAGAATCTTTTGTAACCATTCTGCACTTTTGCCTGGTTGGCAAAAAACATACATCTCAAGTTTTTCAAACTGGTGGGTTCTATACAATCCTTTACTAAATTTTCCGTATGCCCCAGCCTCTAAACGGTAGCACGTACTCAGGCCTCCATATAATTTTGGTTTGCTAAGATCTAACACATCGTCTTTGTGGTACCCCGTAAGTGGTAGCTCTGAAGTAGCAATCATTACCAGCTTTTGAGTTTGATCAATATAATTTTGGTTTTCTTCACCACGCGGCATATACCCCGTACCATCAGCTATTTCATAATTGACTAGCTGGGGAACCTGCATAATCTCAAACCCTTCAGCTCGTATAATGTCTTGGCTCACACGTTCTATTGCTTGCCACAGACGAACAGCTTTGTCTTTTAAGAAATAAAATTTTGCTCCCGCAACTTTAGCACCGGCTTCAAAATTATACAAATCGTGTATTTCATTAAGAGCTTCGTGGTCTTTAGCAGTAAAAGTTAGTTTTGTCTTACCCCATTTGCGTTCTTCACGATTATTTTCTTCGCCACCATCTGGAGTATTGTCAGCCAATAAATTAGGTACTTGTGCAAGTAGCTCGCCATATGTTGCATCTAAAGTACTATATTCAGATTGTAACTTATCCTGTGCTTTCTTGAGTTTTTGTAGTTTGGCTAGCTCGGCAGGCGTTGGTTTTCCGCTAAGTTTTAGCTGAGCTCTCCCTTGTTCAATCTGAGTTAAAAGCTCACGCCGTTTTTTATCAAGTGAGAGTAGATGAGTAATATCTACGTCTAGACCACGTCGTGCAATACTATCTTGCACTTCCTTTGGGTTATCGCGAATAAGTTGGATGTCTATCATGTTTCTATTATACCTTATGCTTTAGATAATTCTGTTAATCTTGTTATAACAAACTCTTTTCCTAAGCTCGATAAGAAATAACCAGCACGAGGGCCTGAATTCTGACCAATAAAGGCTTGATAAATAAGACTAAAGGCTTCCTTTCCACCTAGGCCGGTAGTGACCGCTACATTATAAATAGTGGTATGAATTACTTCTGCGCTATATTCTGAGGATTGTAATTTTGATACCAATTCTGTTAAGAAGGTCTTTTGTGTCTCGCTGAGGTCTAGCTTAGGTGTTGTCTCTAGCACCTCAAACTTAATAATTTCTGGAGCATAATTAGCTAGCCAATTTTCTAAATAGGTTAGCTCTTTTTCAATAGCAGATTTTTGCAACTTTACTGCTTCTTCGTGGCCAGATCTATTCAGTAGGGCGAGTACTTCGTCTTTTTCACCGCGCGCAGTTTGATAACAGCTAACTAAGTGAGAAAATGGCACCGTGCTAATAACATGATCCTTGCCAGAAAGTGAAGATATTTGCCAGGCTTCTTTAAACTCGGGTGAATTCCCCGCTAAGGTTTCTGATTCTGTCTTAGCATATTCATCCATTAGGTTATATAAGCCGAGTCCAGTATCAAAAAATAACTGTCGTTCTGGCCGGCTTTTAAACGTAAAATATCGCAATACCTCGGGGGGAATTACGCTGAGTGCGTCCGTAATACTCACGAGATTTCCGAGGCTCGAACTCATTTTTTTTGTTTCACCTTTAAGATTGATGGTTT
>JAKOQC010000382.1 GCA_029778565.1 bacterium | reverse complement strand
TTGCCTTGTAAATTTCCGTTTGAATACCACCTTCTGTACCATCTGCCATTTGGAACCTTGCCACATGAATAATCCTTACCGGTCTAGGTAGAGAGGTGGTCAATACATGGTTTACATCTGCATCGCTAACAGTATATTGATAGTCAATCAATACTTCTTTGCCTTTATCGGCAGCAGAAAATGTGATTACTCCACCAGTACCTACTTTATACTCACCAGCACTAGGTGCCTCCCCTACTTCTGTTAAATAAGTACCATCCTTAAACCTAATACTAATTGTATTTTCTACTAATTTATCACCGTATTCTACCGTATATGATGGCTCCTCATTATCTATAAAGCAACCTTCGTCAAATACATAAATTCTAGCTGGTGTATTTGTTTTTGTCTTACTACCCTGTGTAATATCCAAAAGTTTCAGATCGAATTCAGCAGTAGTGGCTGTTATGGTAGCGTTTTTCCCTGTAATTACCTCATCAAATGGGAATAAAGCGTCTCCACCAAAAATATCTTCACTTGTAGTTTCTATAGCAAAGTTCAATGTTTGTAAACGGCCAACACGAAGCATCTCTGGATATTTACCTGTTTCAGTATCTTTTTCCAAGCTTTCCATGTAGATATAACCTACACCCTTTAGGGGTATATTTTTCTTCGCCATTTTACCATTCCTCCTTTAGATCATAGTGAAACAACATGCCATAGCTAAAAAATCCCTCGGCGGTTGCTAGTTCACCAAGGGATTGTTCATATTGTGGTACTATTGCTAACCCTAATTTTTCATCATACAGTGTTTTATTGTGCAAAAGTTTGTAGGTTGCTGTTGCCAACTTATATGCATTGTTGGTCGCCCTCTGCTTGTCCATAGGAACATGAAAATCCACCCTCAACATATGCCTTAATACTAGGTAGTTGTTTGTAGGCACTATCCCTGCCTGGTAAAAGCAAAGGGCTATTCTGTCCTTTGCATCACCTACAGGTTGCCTGCTTTTGAATATTCTTGTAGAAGGAGATGCACCTTCTGGTAGTTCTAAGTGCTCTAATATGGCAGGGTCATTGGCAAAATACTTGTAGAGTAAATTCATTTGTGCCTCTATATTCATACTATCACATACCTTTCAATAGGGAATTTAGCCAACACCTCCTCCAACCGTTGATAAAAAATTGGTTCTATGGTTTCTACTGCTCTTTTCACAAAATGTTTTGGGGGGATTGGGCGGTAATACATACCCTCTAACACTTTCCCTTCTTGTGCACCACTAGAATAGTGTATTTGATCGTCTATCCCTTTATAATATCCTTTCGGGCGCCCCCTGATATAGTGGTCTGAACGTGCAGGGTTCCAGTATTCCGATGCTTTATACTCCGCCAAATCAGGGTTGTTGGGATCGAGTAAACTACCAGACCCCCATTCATGCATTATAGCTGTCCAGTGGTTGGGAAATGCTCTGGCAATTATCTCCTTGCCCAAATCCTCTACCTCCATTATTACGCTGGAA
>JAKOQC010000381.1 GCA_029778565.1 bacterium | reverse complement strand
TCTTAAAACTTCGCAACGGAGACCAACTCCCCTCAATTGGGGGTATTGACCTCAATATAGTGACATATGAAGCATGAAACTCTATAGATAACGCTCATAGATGCTGCTCATTTCTTCTAGAACACGATCCAGGGAATAGTCCTGAATTTTATTTCGCCCTGCCGCCCCCATAGCAGCCCGTAGCTCCCGGTCTAAAATAAGTCTCTCCAGAGCCCTAACCAGCCCCGAGATATCTCCCAGCTCCACCAAAAACCCGGTGCGCTCATTTTCTACCAAATCACGATTCCCCCGGACGTTGCTGGCCACCACGGGAAGCCCCATAGCCATAGCTTCCATAATGCACTTCGGCAAGCCTTCGCGCCGAGAAACCAGAGCGGCAATATCTGTTTCTTTGAGAATCTGGGGCACATCCCGGCGATAGCCCAGGAAGGAAGACAAAGATAAAATAAAGCATCAGGTTATCTCAGCCCCATAGCCTCGATGATAATCTTATTTACCTTCTGCACATCGTATTTTTCTTCGGCTATTCTGCGGCTTGTTAAACCAAATTCGGGTATAAGCTCAGGATTTAAGATAAATCTTTCCATAGCCCTTTCCAGAGCAACAACATCCTTAATTGGAACCAGGAAACCATTTACTCCCTCCTGTACTGTTTCCCGACAACCTGGAGCGTCAGTGGTGACGATGGGCCGACCCATACTCATAGCCTCGAGCACCGATCTCGGTGTTCCTTCTCGATAAGAAGGTAAAACATAGACACTGGCACTAGCAAGATAAGGGCGGACATCTCTCGTCTCTCCCAGATACTCAATAATTCCTTCTTTTTCCCATCTTTCCACATCAGTTGACTTAATAGCAGCAGGATTACTATCAAAAGGTCCGAGTAATTTAAAAGAAACTTTGGGATAACGACTTTTCAAATTTCGAGCAGCTTCCACGTATTCTCCGATACCCTTATCCCAAATAAGCCTAGCCATAAGAAGAAAAGAGATGGGCTCAGTAGGTGGGGGACCATAAGCAAAATGAGATATGTCCACTCCAGAGCCATTGATAATTATCTGCCGCCCTTTAGAAGATACAAGTTTTAAATCCCGAAATAATTTAAGATCGTCAGGATTTTGAAAGAATACTATTTTGTTCTTACTGAGCGCTGATTTATATATCGGATAAATTAAGCGAAAAAGAATTTTTTGTTTAATACTTTCGCCGGTAAACACATAGCCCAAGCCGGTAATCATAGAGTAAATATTTGATATACCTGCCAGCGAAGCCGCTAAAGAACCATAAATCACCGGTTTTATGGCGTAGGATAAAACTACATCAGGGTTTATTTTTTTAAGTAATTTAGTAAGTGTATACACAGTGCTCATATCTTTTGCGGGATTAGTTCCTGTACGCTGGAGGGGTATTTGCCTATATTCTGCACCTATTGCCGCCAGTTCAGATTCAAAACCGGCCTCCGGCCCCAGAGTTATTACCTGGTGTCCGGTTCCCACCAAAGTTTTGATTAATTCTCCTCTAAAGTTAATAAGTGAGGGGGCATAGTGAGAAACAATAATTATTTTAGCCAAGACAAAGTCCCTTTTCTTATAATCTCCATAAAGTTATATTTTCGGGGCAAGCTTTTTTATCGAGTACGCTTTTTATATCGATAACAACGCCTTGCTGCTTCAACAAATTTTTTATAAAATTCCATCCGCTCTTGCGGTAATCTTGGTGAGGTACAGCTACCACCACTGCATCTGCCGGTTGTAACTTATCTTCCGGAACCAATTGTAGACCATACTCCTTTTCTACCTCCTCTTTATCTGCCAGAACGTCTGAAACTTGCACACGCACCCCAAAATCCTTCAACTCCGAAATTATATCTACTACTTTGGAATTGCGGATATCGGGCACATTTTCCTTAAATGTTATTCCCAGTACAGTAACAATAGAACCTTGAATAGGAATATTCTTCAAAATCATCTGTTTAATCAGCGAGGTAGCAACATATTTTCCCATATTGTCGTTGATTCTCCTACCGGCCAGGATAACCTCGGGGTGATAACCAATGCTTTGGGCCTTATACGTCAGATAATAAGGATCGACCCCGATGCAATGTCCTCCTACCAGTCCAGGCATAAAAGGGAGAAAATTCCATTTTGTTCCTGCAGTCGCCAACACCTCCATAGTATCCAGGCCCAATTTATCAAAGATAATTGCCAATTCATTTATCAAAGCAATGTTTAAGTCTCTTTGGGTATTCTCAATGACTTTGGCTGCCTCAGCCACCCGAATTGACGGCGCTTTATATATCCCCGCCTCAACCACGAGACTGTAAGTTTCAGCAATAATACTCAATATTTCCTCATTTTGGGCAGATACAACTTTCACAATATTTTTCAGGGTATGCTTTTTGTCACCAGGGTTAATTCGTTCTGGCGAGTATCCTACAAAGAAATCCTTTCCAGCTTTCATGCCAGAATATTTCTCAAGAACGGGAACACACTCTTCCTCAGTTACTCCAGGATATACCGTTGACTCATAAACAACGATGCTACCAGAGCGAAGGAATTTGCCAACTGTCTCTGAGGCACCAATCAATAAGGAGAGGTCAGGTTGTTTAGCCCTGGTGATAGGAGTTGGCACAGCAATAATAATAAAATCACACTGGCTGAGCTTTTCGGGGTCAGTTGTATAATCGACCTGCGCTTTTTCCAATTCTTCTTTAGTAAATTCTCCTGTGCGGTCGATACCCTGCCTTAAGGCATCAACCCGCTGACGACTAATGTCAAATCCTACCACCGGTTGTTTTTCACCAAAGGCCACCGCAAGTGGCAAGCCCACATATCCCAAACCCACGACAGCAATTTTTCTCATTCTTTCACTCCACTCCATAATAATCTTTATACCAGGCTACGAATTTTTTGATCCCCTCTTCTATGGGGGTCACTGGCCTAAACCCCACAGCTTGAAATAAATCATCAATAGCCGCATAAGTTTCTGGAACATCTCCAGCCTGAAGTGGTAGATACTCCTTTTGCGCTTCCCTCCCCAGAGCAGATTCCAGAGCAGCGATGAATCTACTGAGTTCCACTGGTTGGTTATTACCGATATTATATATACGGTAAGGGGCTGAGCTCGTTGCCGGGTCTGGGTTGATTGCGTCCCAGGCAGGTTTAGGTTCAGGTTTTTTATCTAACAGGCGTATCACGCCCTCCACAACGTCATCAATGTAAGTAAAATCGCGTTTCATCTTGCCATAATTAAATACTTTAATTGGCTTACCTTCAAGTATGGCTTTGGTAAAAATAAAAAGAGCCATATCCGGCCGACCCCAGGGCCCATAGACGGTAAAAAACCGCAGACCGGTTGTGGGTAACCCATATAAGTGGCTGTAAGCATGAGCCATTAGCTCGTTAGCTTTTTTGGTCGCCCCATAAAGGCTTAAAGGGTGGTCCACGTTATCGTGCTCCGAAAAAGGCATTTTAGCATTTGCTCCATAAACGGAGCTCGAAGAAGCGTAAATTAAGTGCTCGACACCATCACGGCGGCAGCCCTCCAAAATGTTAAGAAACCCAACAATGTTAGAATCTATATAGGCATAGGGATTTTCTAAGCTGTAGCGCACCCCAGCCTGAGCAGCGAGGTGAATAACCTTAGGGAAAGAATTACTCGAAAAAACTTCCCCTATAGTTTTGCGGTCTTCTAAAGAAGCCCGGATAAAAGAAAACTCTGCAAATTTCTGTAATTGCTCCAATCGGGCTTTTTTTAAATTCACATCATAGTAATCGTTAAGATTGTCCACCCCCACCACCGGATACCCATCGGCCAACAACCTTTTAGCCACATGAAATCCGATAAACCCAGCGCATCCGGTAACCAGAATAAAGTTTTGTTCCACCGCTTAGTTTAACCTCCAATATTAGGTTTCTACTTTCTACTAACTCATCAATAATTTTACTATCGCAGGCAGGTTATCCATCCACCAGACCCTTTCGTTGTAGTAACTCCCGATACAACTCTTCCCACTGGTCTACCACCCGCTCCAGGCTATAATTTGCCTCTATATGTGCTCGGCCAGCTCTTCCCATAGCTCGTCGCTCGGCTTCCGGGAGAGCCATCATCTTCATCATCGCCGCAGCCAGAGCTTCAGAATCTCCCGGGGGGACAATGTAGCCACTTTTATTATTGAGAATTACCTCGCTATTTCCACCTACATCGGTAGCAACAACAGGCAATCCGCAAGCCTCTGCTTCCAGTAAAACCATCGGCATCCCTTCCCAAGCCGAAGACATCACATAAGCATCGGCAGCGTTCATTAGGTCAGGTACATCGCGCCGCACCCCCAAAAACCGCACTTTATCTTCCAAATCAAGTTCATTGGCCAATTTTCTGGTTTCTTCAAGCAAGGACCCTTGCCCAGCTAAAAGTAATAAAGTATCCTGTTTTTTGTCTACTACCATTTTGAATGCCTGTAGCATATTTGGATAGTCCTTAGCCGCTTCAAATCGGCCTACTGCTAACCAAACAAAATAATTATCTATTCCCAATTCGTTGCGCAAATGCCAACCAGTATCCCTATCGGGCTTAAATCTGGAGGTATCAATGCCATTAGGCACAAAAATAATTTTATCTTTAGGCGCTGCGCCCACTCGAATGTATCGTTCTACCGCCGCCTGGCTTACGTTAGTGGTTAAGTCGGCCAAAGAATCTGTCAGCCGATAAGCAATTTCCCGCCACCTGCCACCCTCATCAGTACTGTGAGCTGTAGAGATAAGTACCGGTATCTTATAGAAAAGTCTCGCAACCCGAGCCAGTAAGTTGGCGTGAACCATATGGCTGTGCACAATATCTGGTCTCCACTCACGCAGTATCTTGACCAATCTAAAAACAGCTCGTGGGTCTGCTACTCCACGGCGCATATTGAGAATCGATAGAGGGATACCTG
>JAKOQC010000380.1 GCA_029778565.1 bacterium | reverse complement strand
CTCCCCACAAGCCACAAAGTAGAACTTTAAGCTTATTAAAATCCTCAATCGCTCCGATTCTACTCAGACAGTATGGGTTATCTTTTAGACTGATAAGCCTACCAGGTAAAACAGAAACGGCGCAGCTAAAACCAGCTTCCTGGACAAGCTCAACTACGCCGGCATTAAAGTTGCCATTAGGGTATGAAAAGGTAGTGACTTCTTTACCCAACCTTTCTTCGATATCCCGCTTAGACTGAGTAATCTCCCATTTAGCTTGCTCCAGAGGTAAATTAGTTAAGATGGGATGATTGACAGTGTGAGCACCAAAGCTGATGCCACTGCTACTCATCTCCTTTACCTCCTTCCAGGATAAGATAAAATCTCTTCCCAAATCAGGAGGAATCTCCACCCCACAAATGCTAACAAGCTTTTCTATTAAAACATTTTTACTCTCATCAGGCAAGTTTTTTAACTTCTCGATAATTTCAAGCCCTGTCTGATGCTTATCAGTGGTAGAAGAGAAAGAGAAACTGCCAAGTTCATCAAGGTCTAATTGCGTTACAATGCTATTATTAACTATATAGCCTACTTTATCCCACCAGAAAAGTTCTCCAGTACCAATATGACCTGTAGTAAGGAAAATGGTTGCTGGAACATGATACTTTTTAAGAACAGGATAAGCATAGAGATAGTTGTCTTTATATCCATCATCCAGAGTGATTATCACTGCTCTATCCGGAAGAGTATTTCCTTGGCGAATACATGATGCTAACCGTTCAAGCGGTACTATCTCATAATTGCGGTAAAAATACGCTATTTGCTTTTCAAACTCCTGAGGGCTCAAGGGCTCAAGAGACCAGCTATCTTTATGAGGAGAAATTCGATGATACATCAAAATAGCTACCTGGGATTTAGTGAGCTTTCGCCTTATGAAAGCATAGGTATCCAAAAAGCCAAGGTCGTTAGCAATAGCTGCAGCTAAGCCTTTTATTTCCATATTTCTGAACCACCATTGGTGTAGATTAGATTTCTCCTGGCAAATTCTTCCCGGAATTCAGCTATATCGTGCCACTCATAATTTCTGTCCATCAGCTTGCCATCAACAACACCGCAATATCTGAGGTAAATATACCCATCACCGAGAGGTTTACCTTCCTCAATAAATGCACCTGGGTAAACTGAGGAGCGAATCTTGCCCTGGCTTACTAATCTGCTACCGCCATACCAGTCGGCATATATTCTGGCACCTTCGGCGGTATTTTCGCTAAACCACTTAGCAGCGGAGGTCTCCTGGTCGTGAACAAACATAACATTGTATTGCTGTCCCTCGGAATTCAAGGTGATCGCCTGAGGAACTCCAAATATCTGATACATCGTGCCAGTATTACACATAAAACAAGGGATAAGAACTACCAGAATAGCTACATAACCCCATCTTTTGCGAGCAAAAGGGACAAGTATCAAACCACCAGCAACAAAGAAGGGCGCTAAAATAACAACCATCTGTATATAAGTCCTTTGCATATCATAACCCTGAAAGACATAGGGCATTACCATACCAGCAGCTAAAATTGCAGAACAAACGAGCGCAGCTATTAAATACTCTGCATCAAACTTTCTCAAGAAAGCGATAGAATTTGCACCTTTTATCTCATTTGCTGAAGAGGCCCGAAAATGGATTTTGACAATGAGAGTAGTCAACACACCCAAAGCAATACAGGCAATCGTCAACCAGGAGAAAATAAACTCGATGACCACGGGTATTTCTCTCTCAGCTATGCCAACTCCAAGAGCTATCTCCACACCAGGCGCTACCTTTGCTAAAGCCAAAAAATCATAAAAGCTTTTTATAGAGTTTTGAATAAATCTTGTTACAGTTTTAAAAACTACACCACCAGCCACCTGAGTATGCCATAGAAATAGCATCGCAAAAAACACTAAAACTAACCTACCGCTAATAACCACATGGCTATTCCCCAGTCCGCTTTTATTAGTATTTTTACGGCCTCTCCTGCGAACTATGCCATATACAATGATACTGCCTAACCAGGTAAATAATAGAACAAAGAAAGATATCCAGGCCGTGGAATAATGCGAAGCTATACAACCCGCGCCAAAGATAGTGAACAATATATTCTTTTGAAGCGTGCCTAACTTATTATGAAATAAAACCATAACTGATAAAGCGAAGAAAAGAATTGCCAAAGCAGTCCGTGGGCCGTAACCAACATATAAAAAACGATATTGTGATATGAAAAAGAAAGAGGCTAAAAAGCTATAAAAACTGCTGATATATTTCCTGGAAAGAATATAAACGATTAAGGGTGAAATAGAAAAAAGAAGAGGATAAAGGATTTTGAACAGGTATTCTGGATTCATATTCAGGAACGATTGATATATTGCAGGTAAAAGCGAGATACTCAAGCACGTATCGAGAGTGCTATTTAAAATTGTTTGCCATCGTCCGTTATGAAAAGTTTGCTGAAAAAGGTAATATTCGGTGTGGATATCAGCTCCAACGATATGATTTGACCTCAACCCTAAAAGGAGCACCAGAGCTACTGCGATACACAGAATTATCGGAGGATATATCTTTTCCGGTACGTCATTCCTGCGAATAGCCAAAAATACTACATAGGCTGGAATCATAAAGAGCAACACCATCAGCATGGCATTATTATCTGTAGCATTCATAACGTGCATGCCGAGGATGCTCATAAATGGAAAGAAGGCGGGTAAAAGTAAATAGGCTTTTTCTTTCGTGGTTAGTTTTACGCTCTCCAGATTCAGAGAAAACTCACTCCCGCTCCGGAGAGAGGCGATAGCCGCCATAAAAAGGAGAGCAACGCTAAAAGAAGACACCACCGATAGCGTATCCAGAGGACGGCTATAACCCAGCAAAGGGTAAAGTGTATTTATTAACAATCCGAAAAACATTACAAAAGCTACACTTAAACCCACAGATAGCACAAGCTTTACCGATGGGCTCAGGTTATTAATCTTAAGTATGTGAACTATAAGCCAGCCGGGAAGAAAAGTAAGGAATATAAAGCCCAATATCTGCCTCAGCACCGGGATATCTGCAAACGCTGCTATCACAGTTGTAACGATAAACACCACTATTAATAATAAAGTATTAATATGCTGTTTCTCGTTTCTCTCTTCCTCTTGTTCATTTACAACCACGGTCATGAACCTCCTAAAAACAGTAAATGGTGAATAGTAAATAGAAAAACAGTTAATGGTTAATTGTAAATAGTAAATTGTAAATAACTATTCCCAATTCACTGTTTTCACTCACTATTCACCATTCACTCTTCACCGTTCCCAATTTACTGCTTTCACTCACTGTTCACTCTTTACTACTCACAATTCACCATTCACTTTTCACTGCTATTCTTCAGTCTCCTGATTAGCCCAGAAAGCATTTTAAAAATAGTTGTGAGCTCAGTAAGAATTTCTTTTTGTCTCTCCTCATCGATATAACCAAGCATATACGCCAGCTCCAGGTGGGTATCCAGCTCGCTCAGCGAACCTTGAGCGATATTTAAAAATTGGAGAAACTCTGCTTTAGATTTCCTTGCTGCTCCTTCCGCAATATTACCTGGTATTGAAACTGCACTTCTTTGCATCTGACTTGATAAACCATAAGTTTCGTTTTTGGGAAACTCTTTTGTTAAATCATAAACCTTTTTGACTAACATCATAGACCTCTGCCACACTTCCAGCCTTTTATGAGGCCTCTCATCCCCCGTAGCCACGCTCTCCTCCTTATTTCCTATTCCCAATTCACTCTTCATTATTCACTGCTTGCCATTCCCTCACACTAATAGTAAATAGCCAATGGTTAATGGTCAATGGTAAATAGTAAATAGTAGATAACTGCTCACAATTCACAATTCACCATTTACTGTTTATAATTCACTCTTCACTATTCCCAATTCACTGTTCACTCTTCACCATTCACTGCCTTCACTCACAATTCACCATTCACTATCTTCCCATACCTTTCCACTGCCTTCTCGAAGGTGAATTCCCTTTCTACCAGCGCACGGGCATTTTGGGCAATTTGCTCCAGGTTGGGGTGATTCAAGACCCTGATAATATTCTGAGCAATACACTCGGGAGAATTATCTTCCATAATAAAGCCAATCCCTTTATTCTTAATTAAAAACAAACTCCAAGCGTAAAGAATTATCTGCTAATCGTTATGTGCCTTTTCGCAAGCTTCCTAAGCAAAAAGGAGGGCAATAAATAACCAGCTAAACTCCTTACAGTATAAATAACATTCCAAAAGTTGAAGAAGTAAGGCAAGTAGCTTAATTTTATCTCAAATTGGTGTAGTTGTGTAGTTTTTAGATGATTGAATGTCATTCCTGTATCTCTATGCATGACACTGATTAGAAATTCTGGGATATTCGCAATGCTAAAACTACTTTTAAGTGTCCTCATGTACAATTCGAATTCTAACGAAATATCGTACTTCTCATTATACAAACCTATCCTTTGAAATAGTTCTTTTCGAACCATAATTGATGGATGAATCGCTCCACCGGATCTGAATACGTTAGTACAATCTACCGCTACAGGGAACCTTGATTCTCCAACAATCTCTTTATTTTCATTTATCCAATATGCCCATGTACCAAGAATATAAACATTTTCATTTTTTTCCAAGAATTCAACCTGTTTTTGGAATCTTTCTGGATGCGAAATGTCACCAGCATCCATTCTTGCTACATACTTTCCTCTGGCTATCTCTATCCCTCTATTCAATGATTTTGCAAGACCTAGATTTCTCTCATTTATAAGTAGTTTTACTCTATCATCTTTATGAACATAATTTTCTAAAATATTCTGTGTTTTATCTGTAGAGCCATCGTTAATTATTATAAACTCAAAATCTGTGAAGGTCTGGTCTAAGATGCTTTCAATACTCTTTTTTAGATACTCTTCTTCGTTGTATACGCTCATCACGACGCTTAACAAAGGTTTATTCACTTACCTCCTCCGGTTCTTTTATCTAACATTGCAATAATAGCTTGTGCTAATTTCTCCACATTATTTTCAGGTACAAGTAACCCCGCTTTTTCATCTTTTACTACCTCCGGATGTGGCCCTATATCAAAAGCTACCACTGGCTTCCCACAGGCTTGTGCTTCTGCCAAAGGAAGATTAAACCCCTCCCAGAGGGTAGCAGTAGCATAAACATCACAGGCAGCATAGTAGTAAGGCAACTCCTCATCAGGAACATCTCCAGTAAAGATTACT
>JAKOQC010000379.1 GCA_029778565.1 bacterium | reverse complement strand
GGTGAGAGTGTTGATGATAACTATTTGACCCAACTTGCTGACTATCTCTCTTACCTGGCTGGTGAGTTCGCTCGCAAAGTCGAGGAAGTTGAGATTGATGGTAAACACGTGCTCGTTCCGCGTGCCGAGACGGTTCGCTTGCGCCAAGCACAGAGTAATCATGCCTGGTTGCTAAGCTATGACTCAATTCTAGGTAAGGACAACAATCCCTGGAAGGGCAGTGAGGATTCTCCTTATCAGGGTCAGTTTGACAGGCGTGTTACCGATCAAGAACTGGCCGCTGTCACCAACCCGGGTGATACCGAGGCTCTTCGACAGCTCATTCTCGACTCTGTTCCACGTAGTGAGGATGGCTCCGATCAGCGTGGCACCCCGCGCAATTACATCCTGATGACCCGCAAAGACAATGAGGCACTCAAAGAAGATATTGCACATCTGCTTGATCTGCCGGTAGACAGCACGCTGCTTGGTTGGCTTCGCAGTGAGCTAATTAAGGGTGCTGATGCCGATCAGCTTCGCGCATTTCTTGCTGAAAAGCAGAGAGAGTGGGCAGAGCGCGATGCTCAGCCTAAGGAGAATCTCCTGGCCAAGCGGCCGCCGCGTCGGTCCAATCCTGTACCTGTACCGCCCCCTGCTAGTTCCGAGCAGGATGCTGAGCGAGAGCGGACAATCCGTTCGGTGAAGGCCTTCATCCGTAGCGAGATTGAAGGTCTGACATATGATGAGGCCCTTGCCCGCAAGGATGAGATCCTGCAAAAGGCCAAAGCAATCTTGTAAGTAATTGTGATTGGTGCTGGGGTACAAAGTGGTGCCCCAGCATCAAGTTTTTTTCGATTTAATTACTTGGTTATCAATTATGGTAACCAGGTTCCTTGAACCGATGAGAGAAAAGAGACAACAGTGACAGATGAAACAGGCTTGAGCGATGCTGAGCTTGGCGATATCTTTGATGAACTTGTTGATGAAGAAAGGAGGGCTGCCGATACGCAAGATCCCCCCTCGGCTGGAGACAATCATGATGATGATGAGAAGCCAGAGGATGATGAGGCTAAGCCGAGTGATGTGACCGAGCCAAACTCGATTACGATCATTCTGGCTGCCATTACCGAAGCTGACCCCAAGGACTTGCGACAGCTCGATCGTCAGGTTTCGGCGGTACTCGATACCGTTGCTGCTTCTGATGATGAGACGCAGATGCTGGTTAGCACCCTCTGCAGTCAACAAGATCTTCCTTCTGAAGCAGTCGTTCGTGTTTTGAGCGGCTTGGCATATCGTCGTAGTCAACTGAAGCGGGATGACAAGCGAGTTGACTATCGCAACCTGAATGCTCAGGTGCGTAGCTTTCTGCAGGGCAAGTTGGCTTGGAACGATATTACTCCGCAAGAGTATGTCGAGCCAAAGCGAGATGTCGATGCCGATTTGGTTGCTGCTGGTGAGTTGGCAGCCTTTCTGAAGTGTGCCGTAGTTGATGTACTGGCCCTTGCTGATGCAGCAAAGGGCAGTAATGCCAAGACTATGGTTTCGCGCAAGAAGGTTGCTGAGGCGCTGCAGGGCATCTCGAACCCCAATGACAAGCCGTTTGATTACGAAGAGCATGAAGATGAGCTTGATAACGGTATCAAACCTTCAGCAAAGGCCGACCCGACCGATGACAGTCTGCAGGTTGATGACCCTGCGCCGGTAACCGGCTATGAGTACATCACTGTCGATCCAGACGACCCTTTGAGCGATCTGGATGATGATTGGTTTGTGAAGGGTTGTCGAAGCTTGGTTGAGTTGCTCGATAGCTGATAAATCTTTCTCTTTTCTCGGCAGGGGTGGGGTAACACCCACCCCTGCCGGCATTTTTAGAAGTCTTACTACGTGACATAACTTCGGTTGTGGCACGTACGCGGTACCTTCTAGTCCCCGATAGAGGAGAAAAAATAGAATGACAACAGAGTCAGAGAGAATTCAAGCCAATTTGCGTCGTATTGCTGCGCGTGTTGAAGCCCGTGATCGTGCTCAGCATGCGCACAATCAGGCAGTTGGCCGTCGTTTTCAGGCTCAGGGTGCACAGATCGATGCACTCGGGGGTCGTGTTGATACGGTTGAGACCAATTTGGGTGATTTGACTGGTCTGGTTGATCGTCAGGGTCAGCAGCAGGACATGCTTCGTCAGGCGCATGAGACCACTGCGACCCACGTTGATCGTCACGAGTTGCAGATCAATGAGCATGACAACTGGTTCCGTGCCATCTTCGCCCGCATGGGCGACCGTGTCGACTGGGCGATGGTGTTGCTGATTTCGTTTGTGATTGGTCTTGTTTCAGTCCCGTTCTGGTACTTCTGGGTGTTCGAGCAGTATGGTCTGGGCAAGCACTTCGCTGATCCCAAGAACCAGCTGGTCGTGGACATCCCGGCAGATCCGGGTAGGATGTGGGTTGTCTCGATTGCCTGTGGTGTGGTTGTGATGTTTACTGTCGCCTTCGTGCTCAGCTTCATCTTGCCTCGCAGGAACAACCGCTCGAATGCAGCTCCGCCGGCCAATGCTGCTGCCAACCCGGCACCGGCGCCCGCGCCGACGCTCGAGTTGCCTGCGGCCCCACCGCCGCCGGCCAATGCTGCTGCCAACGTCGGCCAGGGTGGCAACGCTCCGGCACCGGCCGCGCAGTAGTAGCGTTTTTCTCACTTTTAATCTGGTGGGGGTCTTGCAAAAGACCCTCACCAGAAATATTTCTTGAAAATAGCGACTTTCTCATATATGGTATGTGAGAAAGTGTCCTGTTCGTAAGAACCCTCCTAGAGGAAAGGAAGCACCTTGAATACACGTGATGATCAGATGAGGCGACGATTGTTGCTGGGCTTCAGTCTGGCTGCCTTTGTGGCTCTGCTTCTCATTGTGCCCATTGTGGCACGAGTGGATGCGCAGCCACCAACACCACCCGGTGGACCGCCAGCTGGTGACTGCACCAGTAATGTGCATTATTACCGCTATGATGTTTCTGTTGACAACAATGGTCCTGCCGCGCCCACCGAGGTGGATGCTGCGAAAGCAGAGTTGCACACCCGGCGTTGTAGCGACCCTGCGTTGGTTGCTCAGCATGCCAGTTATCAGTCGGGCAGTTTTGCGGGAACGCAAGCTCTGCTCGATGTTACAAATGGTTATGTGAATGACCGTGCTAGTTGGGCAAATGCGGTTGGCATCATGGAGGCTGCAGAAGCCAAGTGCTCAGCTTCGGTCGAGACCATGAGCGGTGAATACAAGACCATGTACATGAAGGGGACTCAGCCGGTTCCGTCGAGCTACCCAGCCGATCCGGACAGGCCGAGCTACCAGGTCTTGCGATTCTCGTGCCCAGATGGCAGCCAGTGGGACTACAAACTCGACTGCGGGTTCCAGCCCGTGGGACAGTTCCCACCGCCTCCTGAAGGTACACCGCCACCTGCGCCACCGACCGGTGGTCCGACACCGACACCACCACCGGTGTGTACGAGGAACTGTGGTCCGACGCCGACAACGACGCCACCTACTACGACTCCTCCGACCACCACCGGGTGTACGGTCCCGCAGGGCTGTAAGCCGTATGTGCCGCCGACACCGGCGCAGTGTGCCGATCCGGCCCATCCCTGCCAGCCAGGAGTTGGACCGCCGACGCCACGCCCGCCGGATTCTACGCAGCCGACTGTTACTGTTGTGCCGCCTTCGTCAGTTCTGCCACCGCCGGCTCCCTTGCCGCAACCGCAGCCAACTGTGACGGCACCCATTACCTCACCACCAACGGCTCCGGCCTGAGAGTGGTAATACCTTTTACCCCCTACCGAAATTCGGTAGGGGGCTTTACTTTGTGAAAATTTTAACAGATAGGCTCTTGATAATAAAATACCATAAAAACTATTGACATAAGCACTTATGTATGATATTATTTATAGCGAACGCACGATCTTTGAAATATTAATTGGAGTTTGTCAAAACACCGCCCAATATTAATCAATAACGAAAGGAGTTTTTATATGAAACTCACAACCAAAATAGGTTTGGCCTCGCTTGCAACCTTTGTTGCTATTGCAGCGCCGCTTATGACCATTGCTGGTTGGTATCCTAATCGCGAAATTCGCAAATGGGACGGTCCAAATACCCCAGGCTTTGATCATGTTACCTTCAACTCGTTTTACAATACCCCAGGGTATGGTAACGAAACAGAATTCTTTGATAGTGCTCAGAGTGCTAACCCCACCTACACAGACGTACAAAATGTTCAACCAGGACAAGAAATTTACTTGCGTACATATGTACACAACGGAGCTGGCCCCAACCTAAACGGTGCCAACTTTGATGGTCCTGGTGTAGCACGAAATACGACTGTAAAAATCCAACTACCTAGTACTGTTGGTACTGCTATGAACGCAGTTAGTCAGATAAGTGCATCTAATGCACAACCTGGCAGTGTTTTTGACACCACAGAGTTTAAGAGCGCAAATGGTACACCATTTCATCTCAGCTATGTAGCTGGTTCAGCTCATGCTGTAACTCGCCAAAATGCTAATCTTAAGCTTTCAGATAGTATTGTTACTACAGGTGCATTAATTGGTGAAAACCAAGCTGATGGTAACATTCCAGGTTGTTTTGAATATGCCGAGTATGTGATTGTAAAGGTAAAAGTTGAAGCTGTTCCGCTCGCTATTACTAAGTCTGTTGCTCATCCTAGCCAAGCTTTTGCAAAATCCGTAGAAGCTAAACCAGGTGATAGACTGTACTACAAGATAGACTTTAACAACTCTGCAAATGTTGTACAGCACAATCTAGCCCTAACCGATAAATTGCCTGCCCAAGTGCAGCTTATTCCTGGTACGATTAAGCTCTACAATACTGAAAACCCAAATGGTATGGCATTGCCAGACAATACGCTCTTTAGCGCAGGTGGACAAAGTGTTGGCGATTACGCTGCAAAGATTAATGGTTACGTGCTTATGCAAGTAACTGTTAAGCCTGATGCCACTGGTACATTTACAAATAGTGCATGTGTTCGTTCTAACGAAGAACCATTCCCAATTTGTGATACTGCCAATGTTGTAACTCCAACCCCTACACCAACTCCAATTCCTCCAACCCCAACCCCTACACCAACTCCCGGCACTCCTAGTTTGCCAGCAACTGGTATGGAGTCTGGTTTGGCTGCTGCTATTGGTATGACCGGTCTTGCCGGCTTTACCCGTGCGTATCGTAAAAGTAAAAAGGGTTTAGTAACTACTAAAGTTAATAAATCTCGATAATACTTTGCAAAAAGACCCAAGAATTATTTCGCGGGTCTTTTTTGTTTGGTTACTTTTTAATTTTTTGATCCAAATAGGCCTCTATAAAAGGCTCTATGTCTCCACCCAAAACCCCGGCCGTATCACTGGTTTCGTAGCTAGTGCGATGATCTTTTACCTTATTGTATGGATGTAAAACATAACTACGTATCTGCGCACCCCAGTCGGCAGATTTTACACTGCCCCGAAGTTTAGAAATATCATCGAGTTTTTGTGAACGTGCCAACTCAGCCAACTTGGACTCTAGAATACTCAGGGCGCGCTGTTTATTTTTGAGTTGTGAGCGTTCATTTTGAATGGCGACTGTTAGTCCGGTAGGGAGGTGGGTAATACGTACCGCAGAATCGGTGGTATTTACACTTTGTCCACCATGTCCACTGCTACGATAAGTATCGATTTTTAAATCTTTCTCATCAAGATGAATGTGTGTGTCAGTTAGTTCTGGCACAACATCTACCAATGCAAAACTGGTTTGACGCAGATTATCACTATTGAATGGGCTGAGACGAACAAGACGGTGTACACCTTTTTCGGCAATCAATTTACCATAGGCAAATGGGCCAGAAATACGAAGTGTAGCCGACTTAATACCAGCTTCTTCACCATAGCTGGTTTCTAACACCTCTACAGTCAAATTGTGAGTATTGGCATATTTGATATACATAGTCATGAGCATATCGGCCCAGTCTTGCGCATCAGTGCCACCCACACCCGCCGAAATTTGTACGAGAGCAGGGTTTTTATCCAACTCACCATTGAGCTTCGTAGCAATCATCAGCTCGTTATAGCGTTGTTCTAAGTCTGCAACAGTTGTAGAAAATTGTTTTTCTGAGGAATCATCCACTTCCATCTCAATAAGTTCTAGAGTAAGGGTTAAATCAGCAGCCAATGTTTTCCAGGTATCAATATAGCGACGGAGCTCGGCCGCCTGGCGACTAATTAATTCAGCAGATTCTGGGTTGCTCCAAAAGTCGTTCTCGAGAATCTGTGACTCTAGCTTAGCGAGAGTTTTTTCATCTTCAGCTAAACCAAGCTGATGCATAGCTAGATTAACTGCCTCGAGCATATTAGAAAGCTTAGTAACTAATTGTTTCATTTTTCTATTGTAGCAATAAAATATTGAATAGTGCTTTGAAAGGACAAGGGTTTTTCTGTTACAATAAGACAATATGATATTGCTCGACCGAGTGACAGTGATGTATCCAAACAAAACGGTTGCACTCTCTGGAATCTCGCTTCACATCAACCCCAAAGAATTTGTAACTATTGTCGGTGCCTCAGGTGCCGGCAAATCTACCCTTATTCGTCTTTTAATAAAAGAAGAAGTGCCAACTTCGGGTAAAATTATTGTTGGTTCTATCGACTACGACACTATCGATAAGGCGAATATTCCACACTTACGTCGTCGAATTGGAGTGGTGTTTCAAGATTTTAAGCTATTACCCAATCTAACTGTTTATGAGAATGTTGCCTTCGCGCTAGAAGTTTCGGGTGTAAAAACTAGCGAAATTAAACGTGCTGTGCCAAAGATTTTACAACTTGTTGGTTTGTCAGAAAAAATGCACAATTACCCAAGTGAACTTTCTGGTGGTGAAAAACAACGTACCGCTATTGCTCGAGCGCTGGTGCGGAACCCCAAAATTCTTATTGCCGATGAGCCAACGGGCAATTTAGACCCTAAGAATTCTTGGGATATTATTGAACTACTGCTGAAAATTAATCGTTTTGGTACTACCGTTGTTCTGACAACACACAACAAAGAAATTGTCGATGCTCTAAAAAAACGCGTTATTACAATTAATCGTGGTCGGGTAGTAAAAGATGAAAAGATAGGGAAATACTCACTATGATAACGTTCTGGCGCATTTGGCGGACTGGATTCCGCAACATCTTTCGCAATGCCTGGCTTTCTACTGCAGCAACGGCAATTATGGTGGTTACACTGCTCATAATGACGTTTTTTGCGTTCTCAACTATATTTGTACGCAAGCAAGTTGCTCAGGTACGACAAAAAATAGACTTAAGTATATTCCTTTCTGACGATGCTACGGCCGACCAAATTCAAGCCCTACAGAGTAAAATTAATACATTAGGTAATGTCAAATCAGTCGATTATGTTTCTAAAGCTGATGCCCTAAATAGACTTTCTACTAGTAGCTCGGAAGGTGAGAAATTGGCTCAATCAGCCCAAAGTATTGGTAACCCATTACCAGCAAGTTTTGAGGTAAAACTAACCAACATCGATCTCATAAGTCAGACTAATAGCGATATAAAGGGCCTTGAAGAATCTAAGATTATCACTGATACCAGCTATGATAATCGCGATGAAAACCGACAAGGGGTAGTAGAGAATGTTATTAAAATAAGCAATGCGGTTAGTAAGATCGGTTTGGCACTTAGTGTAGTCTTCTTGATAATTGCTCTTCTGATTATCTTTAATACAATCCGGATGGCAATCTTTACTCGTCGTGAAGAAGTTGAAATTATGAAGCTCGTAGGTGCAACCAAGTGGTTTATTCGAGGACCATTCTTGGTTGAGGGAACTCTTTATGGGGTATTTGGTACATTAATCGCATTAGTATTACTCATTCCTTTTAGTAGGGGCGTTGGTCCATTCCTTATTGATAAGCTGGGTGCTGGGCCGACTCTAGAATACTTTGGTGCGCATTTTGGCATAATTGCACTGAGCATGTTAGTGGTGGGTGTCTTTATTGGTGTGGTAAGTAGTTGGCTTGCACTTATGCGTTACCTAAAATTGTAGATAATTACCACCATCAAACTTGAACATAAGCATTTTATTTGGTATACTGTAACTTGATGTCAAAGGAGGGTGACAGATATAGTGACTATTCACACAAAATTACAGAAAACTTCTAAAAATCACGTAAAAATTACCAAAACAAAAGCTTTAGCAGCAATTGGAATGATTGCTGTATTGTTGTCTGTTTTTACAATTTCTTCCCGACCAGCCAAGGCTGATCAATTTGATGCACAGATTGCCGCACTAAAGAAACAAGTACAAGCTACACAAGCTGCTGCAGATGCAAAAGCAGCCGATGCTAATACATTAAAGGGTAAAATTGCTAGTATTCAAGCTGATATAGACGCTGCTCAACATCAACTAGATCTTACTAATCTTGAAATAAAACAGACTCAAGTACGAATTGAAGCGGCTAATAGAGAATTAGACCATCAGAAAGCAATCTTAAAAGACAATTTGCGCACTATCTATAAACAGGGTGATGTTTCACCAATAGAGGTGGTGGCCTCATCGCGGGATTTAAGTGATTTTGTGGCACAGCAGGAGTATTTGAGCGCGATAAAACAAAAAATTGATGATAATCTAAAGAAAATTGATAGTTTAAAAAAAGAACTTGCAAATAAAAAGGATCAGCTAGATGCGCAATCAAATCAACAGGCAAGTGTAGTTGCTGGAATTAATGCAAAAAAAACCGAGCAACAAAACCTATTAGCGCAAACTCAGGGTGATGAAGCAAATTACCGTAAGTTAGCCGATCAAGACAATGCAAAAATTGCAGATCTGCGTCGCCAGCAAGCAGCAATAATTGCCTCATTCTCAAGTAATGTGCGGTATGGCGGAAGTGGCGGTTATCCCTGGGCAGGAGCACCTTTCCCGAATAGTATTGCTGACCCATGGGGTATGTATCAACGTCAGTGTGTAAGCTATACAGCTTGGAAAGTAGCTTCAAGCGGACGTCATATGCCTTATTGGGGCGGTAGGGGGAATGCTTATCAGTGGCCAAGCAATGCTCGCGCTGCAGGTATACCTGTAGATGGCAATCCGCGGCCAGGTGATGTTGCGATTTCTATGGCAGGTAGTTTTGGACACGCAATGTATGTTGAGTCGGTCAATGGAAATAAAGTTCATGTAAGTCAATATAATGCGAATTGGGATGGTCAATATTCAACAAGTGATGTTTCGATAGCCGGCTTGCAGTTTATTCACTTCTAGGTATTATATTGGAAAATCCAAATCCACCAGATAATCAATCTAATTCTGTCATAAAAAAACCACGCCGATATAGTTCGTCGGCCTGGCAGTTTATCATTGTTGGCGTAATCTTTTTTATACTAGGTTTTGGCTTTAATGCCTTTGGTGCCAAGGTAACTTTTGGTCCAGGTGGTAATAATCAACAACCCATTGATTTAACAAAGTTTTGGCAGGTCAATACACTGCTTAAACAAAAATTCGATGGAGATATTGATCCTAAAAAACAGGCCGAAGGTGCTATTACAGGTATGGTATCTTCGCTGGGCGACCCCTACACCGTTTACCTAGATAAGAAAGCAAACCAAGAGTTGGCCGATCAGCTTAAGGGTAAACTGAGCGGAATTGGTATAGAAGTCGGTATAAAGAATAATCATCTGACTGTTATTGCGCCTATAGAGGGTACACCAGCTGCTAATGCTGGACTAAAATCTGGTGATATTATCGCTACCATTGATGGTGCCGATACCTCAAAGATGACTGTAGATGAAGCTGTAACCAAGATTCGCGGCCAAAAGGACACCACGGTTAAATTAGGTATCGTAAGAGCTGGTGCAGAACCAAAAGAATATACAATTACGCGTGCAGATATTACAGTTCCTAGTGTGAAGAGTGAAATGAAACCAGGACAAATTGGTTATATTAAGATAAGTGAGTTTGGTCAAAATACTATCCAAGACGTACAAAATGCTATTACTTCTCTTAAAAGCCAGGGCGCTAAGGCAATTGTTATAGATGTTCGAGGTAACCCTGGAGGATATCTTGATGGTGCAGTTAAAATTAGTTCACAATTTATGAGTTCGGGCACAATCGTAGAAGAGCGATCACGCAAAGGTGAAAATAAGAAATTTACTGCCCTACCAGGCGGACAAATGACTGTAATTCCAGTGGTCATGTTGGTCGATGGCGGATCAGCATCGGCGTCAGAAATTATGGCGGGTGCATTGCACGATAATAACCGGGCTACACTAGTGGGAGAGAAGACATTTGGTAAGGGTTCGGTGCAAGAGATAATTTGTTTAACAGGGCTTAACTTAACATCAACCTGCCCAGACGATACCCTAAAAGTTACCGTGGCGCACTGGTATACGCCAAATGGAGTAAATATTAGCAAAGAAGGTATCAAGCCCGATGTAGAAGTTAAAATTACCTCAGAAGATATTAATGCTGGGCGCGATCCACAACTCGACAAGGCCCTAGAAGTTGCCAAACAAAAGTTAGCGCAATAAAAATGCTTTAGCTGTAAAAAATACTACATTTTTTGTATTGCCGTACACCCACCACAAGGACTATCATTAATAGTAATTGAGTTAATAAGGGGAGAGGTGAAACTATGGCAACAAAAAAAACCAAGACAAAATATATTTTTGTAACCGGTGGGGTAGTTTCAGGACTCGGTAAAGGTATCACCGCGGCAAGTCTCGGTAAAATTTTAAAAGCCCGAGGCTTTTCTGTTAATATGCAAAAATGCGACCCTTACCTTAATACCGATGCTGGCACCCTTAACCCAGCTGAACATGGTGAGGTATTTGTTACTAAAGATGGTGCAGAGACCGATTTAGACCTTGGCCATTATGAGCGCTTTATCGATAAAGAACTTGAGCGTAGCAGCTCGACAATTTCGGGACAAATATATTCGCAAGTAATTGCAAATGAGCGTAAGGGCCTTTACCTTGGTAAAACCGTGCAAATTATTCCCCATGTCACCTCTGAAATACACCGGCGAATTATTGAAGCAGGTAAAAAATTTGATATTCATATAGTCGAAATTGGTGGTACCGTTGGTGACTATGAAGCTATGGCTTTTATAGAGGCGATTCGACAGATGAAACGACTTGTGGGAGAAGAAAATGTTCTGTATGCTCACCTAGTCTTTTTGCCATACCTGCAAGCTAGCAAAGAAATTAAGACCAAGCCGGCGCAAAATAGCGTGCGAGATTTGCGCGAGGCAGGGATATCACCAAATGTATTATTTGTTCGTTCTGACCACCCTCTCAATGCCGAAGGGCTTGATAAGATGAGTTTGTACTGCGATGTAGCCAAAGAGGCGATAGTGGGGCTCGAGACTGCCGAGACAGTCTATGAAGTGCCATTGCGCATGGAAGAAACCGGCATAGCTGATTATATTTGCAAACAATTAAAGTTACCCAAACGTAAAGCCAGGCTGACTGACTGGAGTAATCTAGTTAATAAAATTAAGTCTGTAGATAAAACAGTTAATATTGGTGTGATTGCAAAATATATGAACCACGAAGATACCTATATGAGTATTTTTGAATCACTACGAGCAGCAGGCTGGCATCATAATATAAAGGTAATGATACGCTGGATAAACGCCGAAAATGTTGACTACATCGAAAAAGAGCTAGCTGAAGTGCAGGGTATTTTGGTGCCAGGTGGCTTTGGCAGTCGCGGGGTAGAAGGTAAAATTGCAGCTGCTCGATATGCAAGAAAGAATAACGTTCCTTACCTTGGCATTTGTTTGGGTATGCAAGTGGCAGTTATCGAGTTTGCTCGCGAAGTATTAAAAACAAAATCTGCCAATTCAGCAGAAATAGATCCAGATGTAGTACATCCAGTTGTGCACATAATGCCAGATCAGGTGGGTGTAGACATGGGCGGTACAATGCGACTAGGTGATTATCCAACTAAATTAACAAAAAAATCGCGTGCCTATTTAGCATATGGCACACAAAATATTGTAGAACGTCATCGTCACCGATATGAATTTAACAATGACTACCGCGAAATCTTGCAAGACAACGGTTTAGTAATTAGTGGTCTTAGTCCAGACGGTAAGTTAGTAGAAATTGTCGAGCTTGCTAATCATCCATTTTTTGTAGCTAGTCAGTTTCATCCAGAATTTAAATCTCGCCCAAATCGAGCACACCCACTATTTCGTGACTTTATTGGGGCAGCCACACACTATAACAGAACAAAAACCAATGCAAAACCCATATTCAACAAAACAACTACCTAAGGGTAGTTGTTTTGCTTTACAGTTTTTTGACGGCTCTTAATTAACTACAGAAACAACTGTTTTATATTTTTTTGCTGAGGTAAACTTACTAATACGTTTTTGTGAATATTCTACTATACCGTCTTGAGTTGCAAAGATAGTATAGTCTTTACCGAGCTCCACACCGTTACCTGCCTCAAATTTCGTCCCACGTTGACGTACAATAATACCACCGGCTTTAACGGTTTGACCACCATATAGTTTATTTCCAAGACGCTTACTTTGTGAATCGCGGCCATTTTTTGTAGTACCGCCGGCTTTAGTATGTGACATAACTTCCTTTTCTTATTAAGACTTTTTTAATTCGAGAACCATCACCTGTCTACCTACGATTTGCTCATTTCGTATATAGAGTAATTGTGATGAATCAACCGAATTGAACTGCCTTATAGTATAGCCTAAGTCACTAATTTGGTCAATAACTTTTAAGTAGTTTATTCCTGTTGTGGAACGCCAAAATGGAATGGTTATCACTACACTTTGAGGTTTATTTTCTAATTCGGTTAGGTGGGTAAGAAAGCTAATATATAAGCGCTCCAAATTAACCTTAATTGGTTCTAGTATTGCCAGATTGGGTTTTTTACTAAGAGCAGGTCCTAAATATCCTTCACTGACTACAACATAAGACTGTTGTGGTGCAGTAAAATCACGAGCATCCATTTGTTTGAGTGAGAAAGTCTGCTTAATGCGAAATTCTTTTTTAAACCAATCGAGGTTTTCTTGAGCGGCATGTACCATCTCGATAGAATTATCAGAACCTACAACATCATAACCAGCATAAAGGGCTTCTTGTAGCACAACACCACTACCACAAAAAGGATCACAAACAACATCAGTTTGGTTTGGTCTTGCTAGGTTTATAAGGTTTTGAGCGAGCTTGGGCGGAAACATACCTACCTTGGCAGATCGTGCCGGTCTATCATAGTCTCGGCGAGAGTAGCTATTTGGGTTAAATACCCAAGTAGTAATCGCAATACTTGGGTTGCTAGCACTACCAAAAAGGATAATTTCACACCCCTTTGTAAGCAACTTGTTGTAATGTAGCTGAGCTGCATTTAGCTCATACCCATCTTTTGGTTGAATAAATCGGGCTGAACGACCTTCTGTCTGAATGTGTTTTTTTACTTGCTTGGCCAAATTAATATAATTCTTTTTGTTGGCTGGCTGATCGCACAACCAACTTATACCAAATGATAGTTTACCTTCACTCTCAGAATGAGAGTTTTCGTAAATTGCAGTAGCAATATTTTGAGCTAAGGTATCTTTTTGATTTTCCGATTTAATTACTTTGGCAATCTTTTTTGTAAAGCCAATATGCTCGAAATGAGCAGAAGAAATATCTTCTGTATCAATACTCACAACGTTACGATTTAGTATGGTAATTGTCGAAAAAATAGATTCTAGTTCGGCACGCGCCAACTCAGTTTCTCGACCGGTAATAGCAATAAACATCGCTTTATTATACAACCAATCAGGTAATTGGCCTATAGATAGGCAATAGGCTACAATATGAATTATGAAGATCCGCCACTTTCTCTTTTTTGTTGGTCTGGTTTTGGTAATCGTTATAATAGTGGCGCAGTTTGGACAAATCCAAAATTTTGTCCTTCTGCTTAAAAAAACTCACTGGTGGGTATTACTATTGGTCATTTTACTTCGTGTTTGCTATTACTGGGCAAATACGCTCTATTTTAAACGCTTCTTTGAAGTCTTTAAAAAAAAGCTAAAGTTTAATCCACTTTTTTCGGCAACCACCACGCTTAATTTTGTAAACATTGCTTTTCCAACAGCTGGCATCTCTGGTATTACCTATTTTACTCAACAGTTATCACCCGATATAGAAAAATCAGACAGTACGCTAGGACAGCTTGTCTGGTATCTGTTGACTGCTCTGAGTTATGTGATAATGCTTGGTCTTGGTTTTGTCTTACTGCTTCTTAGTAACCAAGTAGTGCGTATCAGCTCTCGCTTGCTTTTGGTAATTGTGTTTGTACTGTTATTTATTGCAATAAGTCTGGTCATATTCTTGTTTAACAAAGGATTAACCGAAGAAATTACCTATTTTTTTGCAAGACCCGTAAATGCAGTCTTACGCAAAGCTAAAAAACGACCATATGGCAAAAAACGTATCGAAAAATTTTATGCCGAACTTCGTACGTCTATTGATTTCTTACGTCTTAATTGGTCAGACCTCCACAAACCCTTCGGATATGCATTTTTGATGGTATTTTTCGATATGGCATCAATTTTTGTGGTCTTTTTAGCTTTTGGCAAGCTTGTCAACCCAGGGGTGGTGATGACTGGATACGTTATTGCGACTCTTACTTCGCTTGCTTCAATATTTACTGCGGGCGTAGGTGCATACGAAGCCGGGATGATTGCAACGTTTACCGGCTTGGGTATTCCATTCGATTTAGCTTTCTCGGTAACCATAGTTTATCGCGTAATTGCCCTGTGGTTATTTTTGCCAATCGGTCTGTTTTTTTATAAACACACCACTATTGACGAAGCAAACAATAAAAAGAGTCAACTAGAATAATGGAAGAGCAAATTCTTACAGTTTCTGAGTTTCACGCCCTGGTAAATCAAACTTTGCAATATGCATATCCCGAAGTAATAATCGAAGGAGAGGTCTCTAGCTATAAAATAAATCAAGGTAAATGGGTATTTTTTGATCTAAAAGATAGTGAGACAACTATTTCTTGTTTTATGCCAATTTACCAACTAAAAACAGCAATAGAAGACGGCATGTTAGTAAGAGTTAAGGCCTATCCAAATATAACTAAGTGGGGGAAGTTTTCCTTAACCATAAGAGCAATTGAACAGGCTGGCGAGGGCAGTGTACAAAAAGCTTTTGAGAAGCTACGACTTCAATTTGAACAAGAAGGATTATTCTCAACTGAAAGAAAAAGGGCGTTACCACTGTATCCGGGCCGGGTAGGACTCATTACCTCTGCAGAAGCAGCAGCATTTGCGGATTTTACAAAAATACTCAACGATCGCTGGGCGGGAGTTACAATTGACCATGCACAAGTGCAAGTACAGGGCATAGATGCTCCTAAACAAATAGTAGCTGCAATTGAATATTTTAATCACAAAAGTAGTGATTACGATTGTTTAGTAATAATTCGCGGGGGTGGTAGCGCAGAAGATTTACAGGCTTTTAATAATGAAGAGGTAGTACGTGCAATATATGCGAGCAAAATACCAACTCTGGTAGGAATAGGGCATGAGACTGATACCTGTCTAGGTGAGCTCGTAGCCGATGTGCGAGCAGCAACACCTACCGATGCTGCCCGTCTTCTCGTTCCAGATAAGCATGCCGTTATATCTTCTCTTAATGAGACTGTTTCTCGTAGTAGCAACAGATTATTAGAACAAGTATTGCGTTTACAATCTGAGTTAGGTGAATTTCAACAGGTATACAAACAGTATATCGCTTCTACTCAGCAGCGAATAACCGAGTTATCATCGCGAGCTGTTAGCAATATTAATACCATTGTTACTCAACAGCGTTTACGGGTAGTGCATCAACTAGAACTTATTAAATCACTCGACCCTGCAGCAATATTACAACGTGGCTATGCAATAGTGACTGTTGATGGTAAAACTGTTTATGATCCACACCAAATCAAGGATAATACTTTGCTTATGGTACAATTAGCCAAAGGAAAACTAA
The DNA here is from genome assembly GCA_029778565.1 of bacterium. Classification (GTDB taxonomy): domain Bacteria; phylum Patescibacteriota; class Saccharimonadia; order CAILAD01; family BJGX01; genus JAHFOQ01. Next base: position 36,705 of record JAKOQC010000379.1, on the reverse strand, counting down.
TAGCAAAGAAGGTGCAGGATGACTCAAACTAAATCACCAAAAAAATCTAAAGATAATAACTTCAATTTCGCCGAGAAAATGCATCGTTTAGAAGAAATTACCCATTCACTCGAAACCGACAGCAATGTCGAAGAAGCGCTGGCGCAATTTAAAGAGGCGAGTGAACTTGCTCGTGAGCTACAAGATTATTTGACTGAAGCTGAGAATACAATAACCACCATACAGACCAGATTCGATAACAAAAAATAATAGACATTTCTAATTTTTTATGGTATTATCGGCAGATAAAACAGAGGTAGGTAATGCCAGATCATTTTTTAGCACTGGTTAAACAAGAAGCAAACTTAGCAAATAATAACGAAGCCCAGCGAAGTGCAGCTGCGGTTGTTTCGAGTTTGGCAGCAACACTCGATGAGGACATATTCTTTCGCATCAACTCTACACTACCTATTTACTTGCAGATAAAGCCCAAACGCCAGTTTTTCTTACATCGAAAAAAAGAACTCAAGCAGTTTAACGAGCAAATATTTCTTACTAGAATTGTAAAAACACTAGACCTAACTGACAATACAGAAGCAGAGAATAGAATTACTAGCGTAATGCACGCACTCGCTGTTGTTCAGCCGCAATTAAAGCAAAGGTTATCTTCTGTATTACCAAGCGACCTCAATAGGTACTGGTAGGCGCAACATGGAGGATGTAACCTTAATTCGAGACGAAAACGAGAGTCTTTATCAGAAAATTCTTTTCGAACGGCCAATTAGTAGATTGCAAGCCAGAAAAATCGGGCTTCTAGCTGGCAAACATGCTCGCTTAAAAAAAATTAACGATATCCATCAGATAATTCAAGCAATGAATCACGAAACGATCATTGTAGCCGAGGCAGAATTGCAAACAGTAGGAGTACCCGCAGAAGTATACTTACACGCTGGTAGAAAGATATCTGATCCATTTAGTAATTCAGACGAGGCCATTCTAGCTCTTAGTGAGTGTAGTTATGCAGTTGTCGGTATGGATATCGAAATTGGTTCACGACTACAGATTTTTCTCGAAAAATGTATTGTTAGCAGAAAAGCACCGGTCGTTTTTACCTCCGAATCTATAGGTCTATTTAAAACATCTCCTCAATTGGTAAAAAGCAGAGCTGGGGATTTGTATGTTTGCTCGACGAAAAGTCTTATAGAATTAGCTAACTATCTTCACGTACCCATATCTTTTAAACCAAATGCTGGTATCTATAATAAAATAGGTTTACTAAAAGAACTTGCCAAACATTTGCAGGCTCACATTATCTGTGTAGAGAGCTATCAAATCCTTGCCTGTAGCTATAGCGATACCTCAAAAGCAGCTATTGTAAATATTAATAATCCTGGCCATCTTACTCTCGATTATTTGTATACTGCACTCTTACTCGGTCTATTGTGTGACACCGCTAATACCAATCAAGATATTATGGCAAGGATACTCACTGCTGGTTATTTGCTGCGCAAAAGTCTTGCTAGTGAGAATGGTTTTATATCTGGACTAAAAAGTACCATCACTCAGTAAAACGTAAGTTAATAAAATATAGCTATAACATATTCTTGTTATAGCTATATTTTGGTGCCGCTGGTCGGACTCGAACCGACATGTCTTTCGACACACGATTTTGAGTCGTGCGTGTCTACCAGTTCCACCACAGCGGCGTAAAGTACATTTAAACAAATTACTCGAAAGCTAAAGTGTATTATAATAGAAAGTAGCAAAAAATAGAAATGCCTAACCCCAACCCACAACATCCAGATGAATATCCAGTACCGCACCAAGAGCCACCACACGAAAACTCTCCGGTTCTTCAAGGTATAAAACCTTTTGTTAATCCACAGAACCAATCAACTCCTCAAAAGGAACAAGCAGGTGCCCCAACCCAGCCAATAGAAAATAAGCCAACAGTCCATCGACCTACACTACCGCAGTCAAATGTTCACCCCGGGACAGTTGAGACCGAAAAAAAGCGCAAAGCTCGCGAGAAGCTTAAAAAGATACGCCAACATAAACATTATGGAACAGTACGATTTGCCATAATTAGCTTTATTGTGTTTTTAATAGTCTTTAATTTTCAAGTTATTTACAGTCAAATACTCTTTCTTTTTACTCCCAAAACAACCTCTACACAAACTCAGACCACTCCTACTACCACCGTACAAAAAACCAGTACAACAACCACGGCTCCTGCTGAGGTAGTCGGTCCAGAAGATGTTTTAATTATTCCAAAAATTGGCGTACGTGCACCTTTGATATTTATTAATTCTCTTTCTGAGGCTGAAATGTTAAAAGCATTACAAAATGGTGTTGTTCATTATGCCGGTACAGCTAACCCAGGTGAAAATGGTAACGCAGTCTTTTTTGGGCATTCTAGCAATGATTGGTGGGAGCCGGGGAATTATAAGTTTGTATTTGTACTGCTTGAGAAACTCGTTCCTGGTGACACATATGAGATTCATTATCAATCACATAAATATGTGTACAAAGTTACAAATACAAAGGTAGTAGCGCCGACAGATCTTAGTGTTCTTACTCAAACAAGCACACCCACTTCAACACTCATTACCTGTACACCTCCAGGTACGAGTTGGCGTCGCTTTGTGGTAAGCGCAGACCAGATTGAACCTGCACCAAGTGCACCGAGTACTGAGCAGGCTGAGACAACCCAGCAGACCACACAGAATACTGTTGCTGCAACTCAGTCTGGGGTACTACCCAGTGCATCACCCTCTATATTTACACAAATTCAAAGTTCTGTAGCCGGGTTCTTTTCGCGCTTCTTTGGTGGTTCCAGTAATAATAGTAGCGATACTCCCACCACACAGCCCAACACTACACAACCTAACCACTTACCAGAAGTTAGCTGACCTAATAGCTATTTTGTTTCTAAGAAAACTTTTTCTACTATATTAGAAGGTGCGATATACAACACCGACTTACTATCACCAGGCAAGAGAAAGTCAGGTGATGTGTTTGTCATAATACTGTGTTGATTGTATCCATCAAAATCAATTATCGAGCTCTCACTAGCTGTGTGCAAGATAAGATGATAATCGTCATACCAATTAAGAGTGGTAATTTGTTTGGTTTCGAGCGAATGACGATATTCACGAGTAGTTTCTAGATCTATAGAATAAATATTGTTTGCATCTATGTAGGTTAAGAATTTTTGATTTGGACTTGATGTGAATAATTTTACCCCCGTTGCAATTTTAAACGGCAAGGCGTTGCGGCTAAAAGGTTCGTATATATAGTAAAGATTCTTTGGCTCTGAATTCGCGAGTACCGTCAAATATGTATGAAAACGTGAATGGATAATTATCCCACTATATCCAAGTTTGTCAGCTGGTATAGCAGCAACATCATACCGATCGTTACCAGATAAATTTGTACTAACTATCATATTGGTTAATTCTGGAATAGACCCAGGCAAAGTAGCAATAATTCTATCTCGACTAAGTGAATAACTTATAACATTACTTAGCAAAGCCGAGCTAATATTCCTGTTATTGGTGTCAATTTTGCGTAACAAGCCATTGTTGAGCCAAAACAAGTCTGCTGAATTTTGTGGGCTAAACTCTAAATTAGAAAACACAAAGCCGTACTGAGCTGTTAAATTTATCGCCTGACCACCTGTTGTACTGACGAGAATTTGATTTATCGAGTTGTCAGTGTTGGTTTGCTGAATTAATGCCCGATTACCATCTGGTGCAATTTTTGCTGAAGTAATAGTATTTACACCGGCTGAATAAATACGGGTGACATTACCATTATCTAAAACAAGATAAAGATCCTTTTGACCACTCACACTCACAGCTTTTTTGTGTTCATAATTACTGCTCATACCAGATAAAGTAATGGGCTCATTTATTTGTTGTCGAGGCAATGTGTTGGGTAGTAAAAGAGGATATTCAATAAATGTAACCTCTCCCGGAACAACTTTTTGCTTGGTCTTCCAATCTCTGTATCCCTGTTTTTGTAAATCAACAGTAATATCACCCCCAGGTGCACTATCATATCGATAGGGGGTTCTATCAGGAATAGATTTACCATTGAGAGCAATAGAGGCACCATTTGGATGAGAATCAATTAAGACTAGTCCACTATTGCGGATTTGACCACTTTTAAAGTCATAGCTATAGCCTTGCGCAAAATACACCAAACCAATTGTGCCAAAAACGAGCACACCAATCGCGATAGTGTACATTAACCACTGAAGGGGTTTGCGAGATTTTTTCATAGTGAATCAGTAATGATTATACAATACATAGCAAAAACCGTTAAGTGGCTGTCTGTAAATTTAGTGTATTATTAGCTACAATAGAGTCTATGTTAAAAAAACGTCTCGCTATAGATTTGGGCACAGCCAATACTTTAGTATACCTCCCAAAGAAAGGTATTGTTGCAAACGAACCATCAGTTGTCGCAGTTAGTGTTGATGATAATAGAATAGTTGCTGTCGGTAATGAGGCAAAAGAAATGCTTGGCCGAACGCCCGATATTATTACTGCCAGCCGTCCATTTAAAGATGGAGTGATTGCTGATTATCGGATAACTCAAGCCTTATTAAAATATCTTATTGGTAAGATTGCTGGTCGAGTTCGTATTACCAGACCAGAATTAATGATAAGCGTGCCAACAGGAATAACATCAACTGAGCGACGAGCGGTTATTGATGCGGCTATGAGTGCTGGTGCTAGGCGTGTATACATTATTCGAGCACCCGTCGCAGCTGCTATTGGGGCTAATGTTCCTATTGCTGCTCCAGCGGGTAATTTGATTGTCGATATTGGTGAGGGAACTACCGAAGTGGCTATTATAAGCCTTGGTGGTATCGTTGCCGAACATAGTGTTCGGGTAGCTGGTGCAAAAATTGATAGTGCTATTGCAGACTTTATCCGCAAAAAATATGGTCTAGTTGTTGGTGCTCAAACCGCAGAAGATATAAAAAAAGAAATTGGTTCGGCTTTACCTCTCGATAAGCCAATGAAAATGAAGGTAAGAGGACGAGATGTGGTGGCTGGTCTACCAAAGACTATAGAGCTAAATTCTACCGATATAACCGCTGCTATTTCTGATAGGCTAGATGATATTATTTTGGCGGTAAAGGCAGTGTTAGAACAAACCCCGCCAGAACTGTCATCAGACATTATTGATCGGGGAATGATTATGACCGGCGGTGGTAGTTTATTAAGAAATATCGACAAACTTATGACAAAAGTAACCGGCGTACCAACGTATGTTGCCGAAGAACCACTACTATGTGTTGCAAAAGGTACAGGAATAGCCCTAGAAAATCTTGATGACTATATGCGCTCAGTAATAAGTAATAGATAACATATGACTAGCACATACTCTCGAATAGCATGGTGGAGCACGATATTATTATCTGCTTTGTTTGTATTAATGCCCTTTCATGCATTTTTTGTTACCGTAAGTGCACATTTTATTGGACACAAAACACTTATTTCTGCCTGGAAAGAAATAATAATAGTATTACTGTCGATTTCTGCACTAGTCTATTGGTTTAAAAATAAATCATTATATAAATTTGATGCCATCAATACTTTAGCTCTTGGAATTGTTGGACTTAGTTTGCTGATTAGTATTGCAAACCTCACTCACCAAGGTGCTTTTTTAGTAGGGCTTAAAACAAATATATTTCCGTTGCTGTTATTTGCAATTGCACAGATATTTTCTAGCGGGTTCGATAATAAAAAACTAAGATATTTACTCTTTATTCCAGCCGCGATTGTTACGGTTTTAGCAATTATACAGCCCTATGTATTTCATCCTAGTTTGCTATTAAGAATTGGCTATGGTCCAGAAGGAGCAAGTGGCACTATTTTGGCTGGACAATATATCGAATCCGCTGCCACAACCGTACGGGCATTTGCCACCCTTGGTGGTCCTAACCAGCTAGGAACATACTTGCTTATTCCGGCTCTTATAGCTTTTGGATATTTCATTTTTGAAAAAAAATGGACATATCTATGCTTGGCAACACTATTTTCTTTGGGTGTTTATGTAACATATTCTCGAAGTGCACTGATTGGTTTAATCTTTGGTATTGCCGTATTGATAGCACTCCGGTTGCCATCTAAGCTACGACTGGCCACTTTTGCTAGTCTTGCTGTAGTGCTAGCAGGGCTACTATTTTTACTTCTCTCACCAAATCAATGTACGTTTGTGAATGCATTACCCAAACCATTAATTCATGGTAGCTGTGATACGGGACTACTGAGCGGGTCTGATAAGCAGAGAGTTGAGTCACAACGCAGAGGAGTTGCGACCATAACACAACAGCCATTTGGTTATGGACTTGGTTCGGCTGGACCTGCCAGTTTTTATAGTGCCAAGCCACTGATTACCGAAAATTGGTATCTTCAACTCGCCATAGAAACCGGAATACTTGGTTTGTTGCTTTATCTGGCTTACTTTACTTTGCTGGGACGAGAATATTATCAAATGAGAAGCCGCAAGGGTATAGAACCTATATGGCCATCAGCTGGACTAGCAATACTCATCGCAGTTGGTGTTGCCTCAATGTTTCTTCATGCTCCAGCAGATTCTACATTATCAATAATCGGATTTAGTTTGCTGGGAATAATAAAGGGGAGAGATAAATGAAAGTCGCCTTAGTATACGACTGGTTGAATGTAAAAGTTGGAGGTGGCGAAACAACGTTTTTTGAAATTGCTAAACTTTACCCTGATGCTGATATATATTGTTTGGTTTACAATAAACAATTATTTTCCCAATATCTTGGTAATCGTACCATTTTTACAAGTTCTCTCAATAAGTTTCCAAAATTTATTAAAAAACGCCCCTATCTGTTACTGTCTCATATTCAAAAGGCGGTAAATACATTGGACTTTACTGGGTACGACTTAGTTATCTCAGTTTCGAGCGCATGGGTAAAAAACATTACTGTCCCAGAGAAGACGTGCCATATTAGTTATTGTTATAGTCCAGCCAGGATGATCTGGGATAGCTGGCCCAAATACCTCGATACACAAAAGCTTGGTCCTTTCAAACTAGGTGCTGTTAGCCGCTTTATTATTACGCGTAGAGTCTCTAAATTGCGTCTCTGGGATTTTTACCAGTCAAAAAATGTTGATAATTTTATTGCTATAAGTCACTACATTGGCAGCCGAATTATAAAATACTATCATCGCGAAAGCGAATTGGTTTATCCACCAGTTAAGATTTACTCACTACCAGAAAAAACCATCTCCAGAGAATACTTTTTGTGTGTCTCAACTCTTTCGCAATATAAAAACATCGAGCTTGTTATTCGTACGTTTATGGAGACTGGTCAGAAATTAATTATTGCAGGGGATGGACCCGACAGATCTCGCTTAGAATCAATAGCTACTAACAGTAGCAATATTGAATTTGTTGGCAGAGTAAGTGAAGAACGTAAAATTAAACTATTACAGGGCGCGAGGGCGTTTATATTTCCGAGCATTGAAGATTTTGGTATTGCACCAGTGGAGGCTCTATCTACCGGCACTCCAGTAATCGCTTTAAAAGCAGGTGGCTTATTAGAGACTATTCAAGAAAACAAGACTGGTATTTTTTTTGATACCCCCAGTACGAAATCGCTAAAGTCTGCTCTTACTAGATTTGCGAATACTTCTTTCTCTCAGCAGACATTACATGCAGCTGCTAAGCAATTTTCTACCGAAAGTTTTACAAAGGAATTTCCTAGTAAGATTACAAAATTATATAATCAGTATCATGACAAGAAATAACACTATAGACATACTGGGCGTAGAAGTTGATAAGCTCACCATTACAGAAGCAAACAATACTATTGCGCAGTTTGTAAATACACCACTCAAAAATCGCTCAAAAATCGTAGTCAAACCTTATGTCGAGTTTCTTACCGCTGCTCAAAATAACCCAGAGATAAAGAATATTCTAAATGCTGCCGATCTGTGCATTGCCGATGGTGTTTCATTGCAGTGGGCAGCCAGTTTTTTATATGGCCAACCCGCCAAAAAAACATTAAAAGTACCACGCAGTGGTCTGCGTTGGTTGCAAAACACTGAGTGGCGTAACCAAGTGTTACCAGAAAAAATGGCTGGTGTAACCCAAACCAAAGCTTTACTAACCTTAGCCGAAAAAAATAAATGGCGCATCGGCATTATTGGTGGTCTTAATTCACCAGAAGAAATACATAATGCTGTAATTAAGAGATTTCCCAAATTAGCATTCGTAAAAACATGGAAAGGATTTTTTGAACCAGAAGAAGTCGCTCAGCACAAAGAAGGTGATGTAGTAAAAGAAATTATCGAAGCAAAACTCGATGTATTATTTGTTGCTATGGGATTTCCGCGACAAGAGCGATTTATGTTTAGAAATCGAGAAAACAAGCTCGCGAAAGTAATGATTGGCGAGGGTGGAACATTTGATTATAGCGAAATGGGTGGACCAATAAAACGAGCTCCATTATGGATGCAAAAGAGCGGAACAGAATGGTTGTGGCGGCTTTTGCGCCAACCAAAACGTATAGGCAGACAGTCATCTATTCCTAAATTTGTTTGGTTAGTAAAAAAACAGTCAAAACAGCAGTAAAAACTGTTAAACATAAGTAATATTTGCTACAATAACGATAACCGCTTACGGTAAAGTTTGTAATTCTATAAACGAATAGGGCAAGAAGCAAGAATGAATAGTACAGATAATTGTCAAAATTGTAGCTCTAGCGAGCAAATTAGCATAGCCGGTAAAACGTTTTGTGCTAATTGTGGTACAGCTACTGCTTCAGCAGTAGGTAATGAAGTGATAGATGGTGGTACTACACCAAATCCTTCAATCCACAGTTACTCACCAAGTATAGGTATGGCACCAAGCACAGATGTAGCAACCACAAATACAGGCACTGGCACTACCTCAACCAACGATGGAGACGATATTGTAAATAGTTTAACCGCAACTCTTTCAGGAAAACCAGTCGAACCTACTAATCAGGTATCTACCACAGATACTCCCACATCTACTCAATCGGCAGATGAGAATCAGTCTGCAAGTTCATGGATTATCGAAACCCCCACCGCTAGTCCATCAACAGATAATATAGCGCCTACGGCAGAACAGCAACCCGCTCCGCAGGCACCATCAATGACTACGCCGCCTTCATCTATTAATAAATTCACGCCATCAACTAATATTACCGATCTTCGTCCGGTTGCGCAGAATAATCAACCTACACCTCAACCAAATTCAAGCGTAACACCACCAAATAGTAATTCGGTTGATACAGTAATAACTAATGCACCATCCTCAGTTGCGCCAGGTCTGAATTCACCAGGTAATGAGATAGCCTCATTAGACAGTAAAGATGAAGAAGTATTTTCTGATGATCAATTTAATCAATTAGCCAACTCAGGTAATGAACGCCCGGCAGCAGTAAAAGACTTAAATACTAAACCAGCCCCTGCACCAGTTGTTGTGCCGATGGATACCATCCGACCAGTGGCTGCACAAACATCTGCCGCTAGTGCTATTCCTGCACCTGTCGCAGCTTCAGTTCAGCCGATAGCCACAACACAACCAGCGGCGACACAACAACCAAAACCCCAGCCCCTACTAAATCCGGATGCAATCAATTCCGCGAGTGCATCGGTTTCAACTGTTACGCCTGGTGTTGTTCAGCCTGAATCAAATTTACAACCAGAACCTACACTCACAAGTACGCCTTCGTTGCCAGATGAGCCATTACTGCCCCCAAAAAAGAAATCTTCTCTTGGCAAAAAGGGCGCCAAAGCCGCTACCGTAACACTAACCATGGCCGGGTTACTGTTGTTAGGAGCTTATGTATGGCAAGTAAACTACCCCAACTTAGCCTTAAAGGTGGCCAGTTCTAAAGCCGGTATTAATGCAAGCATTCCAGGTTATTTACCAAGTGGCTGGCAAGTTTCTAATAATATCAGTTCTAGCCCCGGTACTATCTCTTACCAGATAAGCTCAGCTGATGGTAGGGCTTCTGCTACTGTCAATCAGAGTAAGACCGATTGGGATAGTCAGGCATTGGCAGAAAATTATGTAAGTAATAAGTCTGACAAATACCTCTCACTACAAGCAGCCGGGTTAACCATCTATGTCTACGGGAATCAAGCTAGCTGGGTGAACAATGGTACCTGGTACCGAATAGAGGGTGATAATACCAATCTCAGTCAAGATCAACTTATTCGCATGGCTACTAGCTTATGAATGAGAAAAACTGGGATGAGTTAACCATGCGTATCGACGATATGTATACGATTGATGTGCGTAACAAATTTAGCGAGAAATTACCCGATAACCCAAAATTTAGTCGAACCATCGAGCGCATTGAATTTGAAAAAGACAATACAAAATATCGTATTGATAACGTAGAAAGTCCTACTATTCTCGATAAGAAGACTATTTATCACCACCGTGGTGCAGCGAATCATGTGGAGTATATTTACGACCCAGAAGAAACCAGTAAAAAGGTTATTTTTTATCGACAAATGCCTGATGGGTATTGGAATGAAATTACCCCCGAAGAAATGTTAAGCGATTAGCTTGCCAATCTGGTATAATTGGCTTTATGAATAAAGTTAGAACTCGATTTGCACCCAGCCCAACTGGGCTATTGCATATAGGTGGAGTGCGCACCGCACTATTTAACTATGTATTTGCCAAAGCAAATAATGGTGAATTTATTTTACGCCTTGAAGACACCGACAGAGAACGTTTTGTTGCCGAAGGCGTAGAACAAATTATCAAGAGTCTTGACTGGATTGGTCTTCACCCAGATGAAGGTGTATGGTACGAAGCCAAACCAAAACTCGGTGAAGTTGGTCCGTATATTCAATCAGAGCGGCTGCCACATTATGAAAAATATGCTAAAGAATTAATTGATGGAGGATTAGCCTATTATTCTTATATTTCTCCTGAGCAATATAACTCGTGGAAAGAGGAAACAATCAAAAATCGTAGAACCTTTGTTTACTCAAAACATCTGGAAGCCGAGTATCATGACCCCAAACTACAACCACCTGAGGGTAATTTTCCAATTCGTATTGATATAGCAGCAATACGCGATAAATTCAAGAAAGAAAAACATTCATTTTTATATGAAAGAGTGGATTGGGACGATGAAATTCGAGGTGAATTCTCTGATGCCCTAGTAAACATGGATGACTTTATTATTATGAAGGCCGATGGATATCCAACCTACAACTTCGCTAACGTAGTTGATGACCATTTAATGCAGATAAGTCATGTTATTAGAGGTGATGAGTTTTTAAGCAGTACTGCCAAGCACGTATTGCTATATAAAGTGCTCGGATGGAAAGAGCCAAAGTTTGTACACTTGCCACCAATTCTAGGCCTAGATGGTAAAAAGAAGCTTAGCAAGCGTGATGGCGACGTTAACGTACTCGAATACGAAGCCAAGGGATATCTACAAGAGGCCTTGATAAATTTCTTAGCACTACTTGGCTGGAATGATGGCAGCGAGCAGGAAGTTCTTACCTTGCAGGAGCTTATTAGTAAATTTAGCTTAGATAGATTACAAAAAAGCCCTGCGGTATTCGACATTACGCGGCTCGACTGGATGAATGGCGAATACATTCGGCAACTAAGCCTAACCGAGCTGTCAGACAAATTACAACCATTTGTACCCAAAGAATGGTACAAAGACCAGGCCTACTTCGAAAAAGTCTTAACGCTCGATAAAGACCGGCTTAAGCGACTCGATGAAGCCAAGTTTGTTATGGAGATATTCTTTGAAGCACCAAAAGTAGAAACTCAACTCCTTACCAAAAAAGAATCAAAATCTAACGTTAACCTTTGGTTAACTGAAACGATTAATATACTAGAAGAGAACAGTTTTAGTCACGACAACCTAGAAAAAAGTCTTAGAGATTTGGTTGAAAAACTCGGTATTAAAACTGGGCAGCTTTTTTCTATTATCCGCATTGCGCTCACTGGCCGTGAGCAAGCACCCGGACTATTTGATATTCTTGCCACACTCGGCAAAGAAGAGTCGCTCAATAGAATTCAGACCATTATCTCTCAATTATAAATTCTAAGCGCCTGAGCTTTTATTCCTTCATATTTTTGTGCAATACTATTTAAGATCTATTCTTCAAAATAGCAGGAGAAGCTATGGTAGAGCCGGATTGCACCGAACAACTTAAAAAAAGGATCTACGCGATATTTAACTCTGCTGAATTGGACATTCAGAACATTTTTAGTATTGCTATAACTGATACACAAGAGAGAATGTTGCTACTAAAAGCAGAGTTAACAGGTGCTCTTGCACAGGTCAACATTAATGTTACGTTTGAAGATTTAGCACCACTTACTGTCTCCCGGCAGGTTGACTATATACTAAACCTAGTGGCAAAACATTTTGGCATTTCTTATGATGATCTACTTGGTAGAAAACGCCAATACGTAGTCAGTCAACCTAGAAATATTGCTATTTACCTTATTTATCGTTTCGTTCCGGTATCTTTTGTTTGGATGGGTAATTACTTTGATAAACGCGACCACACAACAATGGTGTCTGCACGAAATAAGATTGAATTTTTATTAAACTCCAAAGACGAAAATTTGCTTAGTACAATTAAGTTTCTAGAGGCTCAAATTAGCTTTCCTGTAGTTGAACGCAAACCTCATCAAATGAAAAGCAAGAGACTTTCACCAGAACGGATAAGTAAAATTCGGCGTGGAGTACAGCTAAGTAAGCAGCGTAATGTTTAATAGATACTTATAACTCGAAGGGGACTTCGAGTTTTTTTAGTCCCAGCTGAGAGTACCGCCGGTCTGATACTCGGTAACCCGCGTTTCGAAGAAGTTCTTTTCTTTGCTAAGATCTACTGCTTCGCTCATCCATGGGAAAGGATTTTTTACATTAAATTGCTTAGGCAAGCCAACAGCACTTAATCGTCTATCAGCGATGTGCTCTATATATTGCTTAAATCCATCGGCATTCATACCAAATATTCCTTTTGGAAATACTTGTTGTGCATAACTATACTCGAGTTTTGCAGCTTCTTTTACTAGATTGATAATTCTTTTCTGAAATTCATCTGTCCAAAGTTCTGGCTGTTCTTCCTTAATAGCATTAATCATATTAATGCCAAAGTTAAGATGCTGAGACTCGTCACGCATAATGTATTGAATTTGTTCGGCAGAACCGACTAGTTTGTTTTGACGCTGAAACCCAAATATTACCGCAAAACTACTATAGAAGAATATTCCTTCTAAAATTAGCGAGAATACACATAGGTTTTCGAGAAACTTTTGATCATTTTCGAATGTGCCAGTATGAAAATTGTCATCAAATATACCCTCATTAAAACCAAGAATAAAATTGGCTTTCGAGTTATGAGCAGTGTTCTCGCGGTACATATTAAAGACCTCGCCACCGTCAATACCGAGACTTTCTACAATGTATTGATACGCATGAGTATGGATAGCTTCTTCGAAGGCTTGTCTTAGTAGATACATTCTACATTCTGGGCTCGTTACGTGCTTGTAAAAGGCTAATACTAAGTTATTGGCTGCAATACTATCGGCAGTAGTAAAAAACCCAAGCGCCGTCTTAAATGCCAGTCGTTCGTCATCAGAGAGTCGTGGAGACTTCCAGAGCTCAATATCGTCTTGCATAGCAATTTCGGTTGGTAACCAGTGATTGGCATTACCAGCTAGATAGGCATCCCAAGCAAAACTGTGCTTCATTGGGTGTAGCTGAATAACATCGGCATCCTCGCCATTAATTATACGACGCTTATTTACATCAGGTCTTACTTTGGTCATTTTAACTGGCATCTTATTATCTCCCTTCGAGTAGTTTTATTTTATTCGTTACTTTTTTGCGGTGCTGTTTCGGCAACTGTGGCAAATTCTCGTTTGTGAGTCGATCCAAACTCTGCAGTGTCTACAGTAGATTTTTCTACCTGACTAGCAGCTAGCGAGCGCAAGTAGTAGGTGGTTTTTAATCCGGTCTTCCAGGCATAGGTATAAATATCACTCAACTTCTTGCCAGAGACACCCTGCACAAAGATATTTAGACTTTGGCTTTGGTCTATCCATTTTCCTCTGTGGGCAGCTATTTTAACCAACCATTCTGGATCTATCTCAAACACTTCTTGGTATTTAGCGCGAATCTCTTGTGGTATTTCAGTAATTTTCTGAATAGAGCCATCATGGAATTTAATTTTTTTAAGCATCTCTTCATTCCACATATCGAGCTTCTTAAGGTCTTCAATTAGGTAACTATTAATTACCGTAAAGTCACCACTCATATTAGATTTAACATATAGGTTTTTATAAATCGGCTCAATACAAGGGTAACATCCAGAAATGTTACTAATAGATGCAGTTGGTGCGATAGCCATGGTGTTAGAGTTACGCATACCATATTTTTTGACATGATCACGCACCGGTTTCCAATTAAGCTTACCGCGGCGTTTTACGTCTATTTTTTGGCCACGTTCTTGTTCGAGTAGGTCGAGAGTATCAACTGGTAATAAACCGCGATCCCATTTACTACCCTTATAGCTCTTGTATTTACCTTTTTCTTTCGCTAACTGACTAGAACCAAGAATTGCGTAATAGCTCACCAGCTCCATTGATTCATCACCAAAGGCGACAGCTTCTTCTGAATTGAAAGGAATATTAAGCATAAAGAGTGCATCAGCAAAGCCCATTATACCCAGGCCAACTGGGCGATGGCGCATATTTGATACTTCACATTCTTTGGTAGTGTAGTAATTAATATCAATAACATTATCAAGCATACGCATAGCTGTTGTAACAGTGTCTTCCATAAGTTTTTGGTCGAGCTTACCATCCACAATGTGCCGACCAAGATTAACCGAACCAAGATTACACACAGCAGTTTCTTCTTTTGAATTATTAAGGGTAATTTCGGTACAGAGGTTTGAGTTGTGAATAACACCAACGTGATCTTGCGGACTACGCACATTACATGGATCTTTAAAGGTTACCCATGGATGACCGGTTTCAAAAAGCATAGTCAGCATCTTACGCCATAGCTGGCTGGCTGGAATACGGCGAAACATTTCTATTTTGCCTTCGTCAGCTAGTTTTTCGTATTCTTCATATTTCTTCTCAAATTCTTTGCCGTAAAGATGATGTAGTTCGGGTACCTCATTTGGCGAAAAGAGCGTCCACTCAGCATTAGCTTCGACTCTTTTCATAAAGAGGTCTGGAATCCAATTGGCGGTATTCATATCGTGGGTGCGGCGGCGCTCATCGCCAGTATTTTTGCGCAACTCTAGAAAGTCTTCAATATCTAGATGCCATGTTTCGAGATACACACACGTTGCACCCTTACGCTTACCAGAACGGCTAATAGCTACAGTAGTATCGTTGGCAATCTTTAAGAAGGGAATAACACCTTGCGATGGAATATTCACTTTTTTAATTAGTGAGCCTGTAGCTCGAATATTTGTCCAGTCGGTCGCAATGCCACCAGAAAATTTACTCATTAGAGCAGTATCGAGATACACTTTAAATATGTGCTTAAGATCGTCTTCTACGGTATTTAAAAAGCACGAACTAAGCTGCGCAAAGGTTGTGCCAGAATGAAATAGGGTAGGAGTTGAGGGTACATAACGTAACGTAGAAAGAACATCGTAAAACTTCTTAGCTGATGCATCTTTATCAGTCTTTTTCTCAAGTACCGAAAGACCCATAGCAATCCGCATCCAAAAAATCTGTGGCGCTTCTAGGCGAGTACCGCGACCTTCTATTTGCATAAAATAGCGATCATGCAACATATCAAGCCCCATATAATCAAATTCATGGTCGCGTTCTGGTTGCATATAATCAGCCAACGCCTCTAAGTCAAACTCTAAAAGACGTTTGTCCAGACGATTACCTTTAACGTTATCTTTAACGAAATTTACAAATGTAGATTTGTATGCTTCTTTTAGCTCGGTTTCGCTATCAGCACCCAACACTTCGCGGTACACCTTACGAAGAAGGAGACGAGCAGCTAATGTAGAGTAGGCCGGATCTTTTTCGATATTTGTTTTGGCGGCCATTACCAATGCTTCTTGCAACTCATCTACTGTAATACCATCGTAAAGATTACTTTTAGCCAGTTGAGCCAACTCATCAATATCTATATCAGTTTCAAGCCCGCTACTTGTTTCAACTAAATCGGTAATAAGGCGAGAGTAGCTGAAGTTCTCAACACTGCCATCGGGTTGAGTAACCTTAAGAGCATTATGTTCAAGTTTTTCTGCACTTCTTTCGGCTTCAAGTTCGCGCAAAGCTTTATGTTCTTCACGATACAGAATATAACAGCGAGCAGTTTTAAAATAGTCTGCACGCATCAACTCTTGTTCAACTAAGTCCTGGATGGTTTCTACTTCTGGCACACCATCGGGGGTAACACTTTCGAGGTGTGAGATAACATTATCGACCAAAGCTGTAATGCCATCGGCAGGAATTTCTTCATCGACAGTCGAATTAGCTTTTGAAATAGCTAATTCTATTCGCTCGCGGTCAAAATCTACCACCTGTCCATTGCGTTTTTTTATATTTGTAAAAGTCATTTACCCTCCAAAAAGACTTATTAATTGTTGTGACTATCACTACATATAGTGCTTGTGCTAACTAATAGACACTATATATGGCTTTATTTGCATCGTCAACTACATACTTTACGCAGTGTGTATATATGTAGTATATACGAACATAGTACGAAAGTACACTATCTACAGTCTAGATAACGTAAAAATACCCCCTTTGTAAAAACTCCGCCTCAAAAACAAAACTTATACTTAATATTACGCCGAAGTAGCTGCTGCGTCTAGCATTGTTTTATTGTAAGAATATTGTTTTATATAGAATCTCAATAAAAGTTATGCTTTTTAGAGATATAGAATTATAATATAGCTATATGCGGCCAACCCCTGATCAATTTAGCTTTCACTTTAGCGATATTAGCATGCCACTACGTATTGCGGCTGTTGCAGTACTCTCGGTACTTGCTATTGTTGGTGTTGGGAGCACGGCAAGATATGCCGCAAGTTTGCCAAAAACTCCTACCAATACCCAAACCACAACGAACACCAATACCAATCAAAACAGCGCCCCTACAAATAATCAGTCTAACCCCAATATTACCCAACCACAGGTAAATACTGGTGGTAGCAGTAGCACAACTCAGCGCTGTAATACTACTCAGCGCAATTCGTTTACTTCTCAGTATAATTCTCAAGTGGCTGCCGAAAATACCCGTCATCAAAACGTTATTAACTTTTTAACTTCAAGTGGAGCGTCGGCTGCAGCAATTGCTGCTGAAGATGCTACACACTCAGCAAATTTAAGTTCTATTAACGCCCAGTATCAAAACAATTTACGCTCAATTAACTGTTAGCTCGAGTAACGATAAAGTGCTAAAATTAGCATAAGTATTAAACAAGGAAACTTAAAAAAACATGCAAAGTAAAAAACGACAAGGTTCGGCCCTCTTAATAGCAGTAGCAATAATTGCCGTGCTGTTACTGGCAGTTGGTTTATTTTACGTTCTCAATAGAAAGAAAACCGCTACCGCACCAAACAGCACTTCAACAGCAACCACCACAACCAGCTCAACCGGTTCTCCAGTTACTACAAACGCAGTCACCATAAAAGATATGGCATTTACACCAGATAATATAACTATCAAAGCAGGTGCTACAGTTACCTGGACAAATGAAGATAGTCAGGTTCATACCGTTACAGCTAACGATGGAAGCTTTGCAAGTGATAGCTTAGCCAAAGGAAAATCATATAGTCATACATTTAACACACCGGGTACGTATAAATACCGTTGTGTTATTCACCCAAGCATGACCGGTATCGTTACCGTAACGCAATAAGCCTAGAGTTCAGCTTTTTGAGGTAGCTGTAGCTCAATACCTTCAGGCAATGAACCTTCTGGATCTTTATCGATACATTGTTCGAGTTCAGATATAATTTTAGCTTCATCAATATCCCTACCAATAAACACCAGCTTGGTTTCGGGTGTAATATTCTTCCAGTTCTCCCAGACTATCTCTGGGCGAGCTCCAACTAATTGAAAAATATACTTGCGCATATGACCTTTAGTGCCGAAGTTGAGAAAACCCTTAGCTCGATATACATTACTTGGGATTTTGCGATTGATAAATTCTTGCATCTTCATAGGGTCGAGGGGTTTCTGGCTGGTCCAGCTAAAAGTAGAATACTGCTCGTGTAGGTGAGAGTGGTGAATATGGTTATCATCTTCTTTTGGTTTTTCTTGCTGAGTGCGAACCTTATACTGATCTTGGTCAAGAATTAAACGTACATCTATTTTGCCTTTTATAGATTCGAGGATTCGCGCTTTCGGGCTAAACGAGGCTATCATCTCTCGTACTTCAGCAAGCTGTTCTTTGCTGGCTAAATCAACTTTATTAATAACGACAAAGTCAGTAAAGAGAAGCTGATCTCGGGCTATAGCAGAATGGTCTTTAGCATTCTTAGTTAGATTATGGGCATCTAAAACCGTAACAATACCATCTAGGCGCACACGCACGCCAATAGTCTGCTTGAGAGTCATTGCCAAATCTCTTGGCTCGGCCAAGCCACTAGCTTCTATAATTATATAGTCGATATTACTCCCTGGATAAGTAAACTGATCGATCGCTTCTTGTAGGTCGAGTGTTTGTAAACTACAGCAAATACAACCACTGGTAAGCTCGAGTTTTTTGTCGGTCTTACTTTTTACCAGCTCATTATCAATATTAATATCACCAAAATCATTCACCACTACACCAATATTCATACCTTGGTTATGAGTAAGAATGTAATTAAGCAAGGTGGTTTTACCGGCACCCAAAAAGCCCAGAATTACCGTAATTGGAATCTTTTTGTGATTTATAAGCGGGTTTGTGTCTTTCATAGGGTATAATTATATCAGATGAACACCAAACTTGAATTTATTAGTCGCAATCACGTTACCTCCGACATCTGGCAGCTCCACTTTAAAAAGCCACGGGGTTTTACCTATACTGCCGGTCAATATTTAGAAGTTAATATTGACGATCCAAATCCAGATGAGAGAGGAAACCAACGATGGTTTACTATTAGTGCCTCACCAACCCAGGCCGATATTATTATTACAACCCGTCTGGTAGAACAACACTCTGAGTTTAAAGATGATTTATTTGCACTGAAGTCTGGTGACAAAATAGACGCCAAAGGCCCGATGGGAGATTTTGTTTTGCCGGCAAAATCCGCCAAAATTTTATGGATAGCTGGCGGAATTGGTATTACGCCGTTTATCTCGCAGTTGCAATATTTACTAGATACCGAAGAATATAACCGTGATATTGTCTTACTTCATGGTTTGCGATCGATTAATGAAGAACCAGCAGTTGAGTTAATTAAACAGTGCCAGGCCGTAATGCCACGGTTTAAACTTGTGCAAGTACTTTCTGAGTCTAAACCTCCCAAATGGGAAGGCTATACTGGCTATATTACCGCACCGCTCATTCAAAGGGCTGTACCAGACCATCTAAAACGACAAATATATATTTCGGGTCCCGAACCCATGGTAGATGCCATGAAAGAAACCTTACTAAAGATAAATGTTACTGAAAAACATATTCATCAAGATTGGTTTCCTGGCTATAAAGAGAAGTACTAGTTTAGATATGACAAATGACAAATTAATACTTTTCAACTATACTTAAGCATTATGAGTTATTTTGGCGTACCAAAGCCCAAAAGACACCCTCAAGTAGATCCGAGTGAATTTGATGATCCTTTTTTTACCGGCACACAAAGGCCTTCGAGACCGAATGTTTACATGGAACTTGGTGATAGTCAAAGAGAAACAGAAGAACCAAAGCCACGTACTCTTACCGAACTTAGCCAAGCTGAACAGCTTGATATTTTAGATAAGTTATATGCACGTGTAATTGACAATCCTGAAATTGAGCTATCTCAAGATGAGGCAAGCTTGGTCTATAGTGTCGACAAAGATCTAGCAAATGAAGCTTTAAGTACCCTTACTGAAGGCATAAAGAAAAGACGTGGCTTTCATGAAGGAATGAGTGATGATGAAATAAAACACCTTCGCGACTTCGAGCAAGTAAAGAGCCTTATTATTGAGCGACTGCGATCTGAAAAGAACGTTATCCAGACCTCAAAAACACTGAGTCAAATTATGGAGGGTCTGGGTAGAGAAGACTATAAACCAGAGGCCTATATATACATTCTCAAAGAAAAAATGAAAGACTGGGAGGAACGAGGTGTGTTCGATTACCTTACAATTGAACTCATAAGAAATAATAATCGACATAACATCGTTCCAGTACCAAATGCTGAATTTGATTATGAACAAATCATTTCATTAGCAGATAGTTTTAGAGAGCAACACTTAACAGAAATAGAATATAAAATCAAAAAAAAGGTAGAACAATTATGTAGTCAATTTAGTCCCTCAGAATTGAGTGGCCTTGTAACTAATCCAGAGCAACCCTTACGACTTAGATTATTACCATCTAAGCCAAATTTAGAGTTTGCCGAATATAAAGGTGGCCCGGAGGCAGAAAGTGGGAATACACAAAAAATGCTAAAGATTCTCACACAAATTAGAGGAATGAGACCAAATTTGGATATAGGTGTTCCAAGTATTTTAGAAGGGGTAGCATTAGTATTTACTTTACGGTCTTTAGGTCAACTTCCTGATTCTCGCAATGCGGTCACAGATAAAGTAGCCTTATTTAATGAAACACTTGTAAGAGCATTTAACCTACAACCTAGAAGTAATGACAACTTTAATCAAGAACTTTTTACCTTTATTGATAGTAAAGGTAATTTACGCTTAACAACTACACTCCATACTTATTGTCTTGGAGCTCGACTTTCAATAGGGTAAGGCTGAATACACTTATGCTATAATTAAGTCGTGGAAAATTCCCCTGCAAACTCGGTAAACAAACCCACCAAACAAAGCTACGACAGAAGCTTACAAACTTTCGTTCTATCGGCTACAACTCTTAGTTTAGCCGCGTCGATTGTATTTTTTGCAATAGTGGCTGTTTTGAATATTGATATTTCCAATAGAATACCAATTGCATATACAGTAATTCCTATTGCATTACTTGGGGTAATTTATAACTTCTTTGTCTGGCCTAAAATTGAAGGACGCTGGCCATTTGGTAGTACATATATTTCACTGGCTTTTGTGGCGATATGTCTGGTAATTGGCGTAGTCTATAGTGGTGGACTAGCATCGGTATATTTTCCGGTACTAGTAATTTTGGTTATGGCGAGTTGTATACTCGGCGCACGAGCCTGTCTAATGAGTAGTAGCGGTCTAGCGCTATTTGTAGTTGTCGCTATCATTTTGAATGTGATAAATACAAACAAACTTAATTTATTCTTACCAGAAATATTTTACTCACTCATCGGCATCATTTTTGGCCTTCTAGTAGCCAGGGCGATTGATCATTATGTAGAAACTTCTCATCTTGCTACCACCATTACCAATCAGCTCGATAGCACACAATTAAGTGAGCGCTTCATGCTAGCGGCAATTGCAGACCCGGTGATTGGGGTAAATAAAAAACTCGAGATAATCTTGTTTAACTCGGCTGCAGAAGACTTAACTAACTGGAGTACAAAGGACGCCCAAAATACGTTATTTAGTAGTGTAATAAAATTACTCGACTCAAACGATAACCAGACTACTAAAGCCAATAATCCTTTTTTAAAGGTCTTTAGTACCGGTGAGCAACTCACTACCGATGAATTTCATATTCTAACTCACAACAACGCCAAAATTAGCTTTTCTATTTCTGTAGCTCCAACATTTGATATGCAAAACGAGATTAATGGTGCTATAGCCGTGTTTCATGATATTTCAGAACAAAAAGCCCTGCAGCGCCAGCGAAATGAGTTTGTTTCGACCGCCAGTCATGAGATGCGTACTCCAGTAGCAGCAATAGAGGGTTATCTTTCTATGGCAACAAACCCCAATTTAGCCACTGTTGACGATAGAGCTCGTAACTTTTTAGAAAAAGCCCGAAATTCTGCACTGCATTTAGGTAAGCTTTTTCAAGATTTATTATCTGTTACCAAAATAGAAGACCAGCGCTTAAATGACCAGCGACAGGTGTTTAATATGACCGACTTAGTAAGCCAGGTTGCTTCAGAAATGGAAATATCTGCCAAGAAAAAAGGCTTGAGTTTCTATAGTCACATTGGGAGTGAGGGAGCCGGCAATGGTACTGAGTTAGTGGTAGCACCACAGTTTAAAGTAAATGCTGACCCAGATAGAGTACGTGAAATTATTACCAATCTAGTAAGTAATTCTATCAAATACACTCAAAATGGTAGTGTAGACCTTACACTTACTGGGGATAGAAACAACGTAAAGGTAAGTGTTAGGGATACGGGTATTGGTATTCCGGCCGAAGAGCAAAAGCATATGTTTGAGAAGTTTTACCGAGTAAATAACTCTATGACCCGCGAGGTAGGTGGCACAGGACTCGGGCTGTATATTGCTCGCACGTTGGTAGAGCTATATGGTGGGAGAATCTGGGTAGATTCTGCACCGGGCAAGGGATCAACATTTACCTTTACCTTACCGCTAGTCAAGAGCTAAACATAAGTGGTACAATAAAACCAAAGTAGATAAGGAGAATATGCGAATGTCAAAAATATTAATTGTAGAAGACGATGTTAGCTTGCGCGATGTTTATTCGGCTCGCTTAGAAGCAGAAGGTTATCAGATAGCCGTTGCCGCCAATGGAGAAGAGGCCCTGGCCACTGCCGTAAAAGAGCGTCCCGATCTTATTTTGCTCGACGTTATGATGCCCAAGATTTCTGGGTTTGATGTACTCGATATAGTACGTACTACTCCAGAAATTGCCCATACACGCGTAATAATGATGACAGCACTTTCGGCTCCAGAAGACAAAGAACGTGGTGAAAAGCTCGGCGTAGATAAATACCTAGTAAAGTCACAAGTAACGCTCGAGGAAATGGTAGATGCTATTAAGCAAGTGCTTTCTTCGGCTGCGCCTACTACAGGTAATAATGAGCAGGTACTTGGGAGTGGTGGGCAACGCGCAGAGGCACCAGCACCAGATACTACTTCGACACCTGCACCAGCCCCACAAATAGAAGGCAAGCCAAGCGAAGCACCGAATCCTTCAACGCCAGACGACAATACACCATCTCCAGCACCCCCAACACCACCCACGCAGTAAAGGTATTTGAGCAAATCGTATCTGTCAGCTATAATAGGATGATATGAAAAACAGAGTATTAGTTGCAGATTTGCCAAAATTAGCTGGAAAAACTGCCAGCATTTCAGGATGGTTATACAAACGTCGCCTTTTGGGTGGGCTTAATTTTCTTGTTGTTCGTGATAGAACTGGCTTAGTACAAATATTGTTAGAAGATGAGAGTGAACTAAAAAAACTTGATGGTTTGCAACTGGGAACCGTCTTAACAGTTACGGGCGAAGTATTCACTGATGATCGTGCTCCAGGGGGTGTAGAAATTCACAAGCCTCAGCTCGAAATTTTGACCGCGGTAAAAGATGTTATGCCTATTGAGATAGATAAGCCTATTAGTCACAAGCCAGAACATCATGCTACGTTGTTTGAAAACCGTACTATTGGGCTGCGTAACACCAACGAGCAGCTGATTTTCAAAATTGAGGCAGCTGTCGAGCGCTATATACGAGAATATTTTGAGAGTCATAACTTTGTAAATATTCATACCCCAAAATTATTGGCCGAACCTACCGAAGGGGGAGCAGAGGTGTTCAAGATGGATTATTTTGGTAAAACAGCAACCTTAGCACAAAGCCCTCAGTTTTATAAACAAATGATGGTCGGAGTATATGAGAGAGTATACGAGATAGGGCCAGTATACCGAGCCGAACCAAGTACTACCACACGTCATATGAGTGAATACATTAGCGTAGATGGCGAGATGGGATTTATTACCCAGCTCGAAGAAGTGTGTGAATTTCTTAGCGGTATGATTAATTATGTATGCGAGAAACTCTGGAGCAAACATAAGAGTGAGCTCGAAAAATTACAGGCCAAACCGGTAAAACTTACTAAAAAAATTCCAGAAATTACCCTAGCTGAGTTACACGAGCTATACTTTAAAGCCACCAACGAAGATACACGCAACGAAAAAGATCCAACACCCGCAGAAGAACGGTTTGCAAGCGAATATGCATTAAAAAAATGGGGCAGTGAAGCAATATATATTACCGAATTTCCTGCATCTGCAATGAAGTTTTACCATCGTAAAAACGCAAAAAACCCTAAAGTAGCAGACCGTGCCGACCTCATTTTTAGAGGTGTAGAAATAACTACATTGTCTATGCGTGAAAATAATTATCAAACGCTACTCTCACAACTAGAAGCTATTGGTGGCGACCCTAAGCATCCTGGATTCAAACATTACTTGCAGGCATTTCAATATGGAATGCCTGCGCATGGGGGGTTTGGACTCGGCCTAGAGCGTTTAACCCAAAAGATTATTGGTCTTGAAAACGTTAAAGAAGCCACCTTATTCCCGCGCGATATGCAGCGCTTGGCACCGTAAGGAGCATTACAGTGGAGGGTTCGACATATACTGTTCAGCTCGAAAATTTTGCTGGTCCACTCGACCTGTTATTGCAATTAATCGAACGTAATAAACTTGATATCTGCGATATTTCGCTTGCTAAAGTTACGAATGATTACCTAACAAGTATTCAAAATATAGAGCTAGATCCGGCAACTGCCAATTGGTTTTTAGATATTGCGAGCAGACTTATTCTCCTTAAGAGCCGTGCGCTATTACCTAACCATAACCAAGATAATCAAGAGCCGCTGGAAGACCTTACCGAACAGCTACAAGAACTCTCCGCAATCCGCCAAGCCATTAAGCAAATTACAGACTCGGCCAAACCCAGCCTGCAATTCGCTAAAAAAAGTAGTACAAATACAAAAGTTTCTCATTTTACAAATTTAGATTTAGTAAACTTTACACAGTTTTATCCTACCAAGCAACATCAGTTAAAACCAACCACTAAATCATTCAAACTCAAACGACAAAACCCTATTTATTTACGTAAAAAACTTCATTCTATGTGGCAAGCTAATCAACAACTCGAAATTCAACAATTACATACCTATTGCGACTCGCATTATGAAACCGTAGTATGCTTTTTGTTGGCTCTCGAGATGGTAAAAGATAATAAAGCAAAAATCGTAAATGATACGAAAGGAATTATGGTGGAGCTTGTATGAATTTAATCACTCAACAACTTCATAGCCTACTAATGATAAATACTGGTGGTTTAGAAAAATTAAAACTAGCAGAATTGTTAAATGTTTCTACCGATGAGCTAGAAAAAAACCTTACAGAGCTTTCTGAATACTTAAATAAAAGTGGTGTTGTATTACTACAAACTGAAACGATAGTGCAATTAGCCGCTCAAACAGACATATTACCAAAAGATTTACAAAAAGAATTGCGAAGTGAACAATTAAGTGCTGCTTTGCTCGAGGTATTAACAATTGTTGCCTATCATCAGCCAATTACTCAACTAGAAATTGAAACTATGCGTGGAATAGGTAGCGAGCAAACAATTAAAGGATTGGTAGAGCGTAATTTAATACAGCCAAAGGCAAAAAAAATAGATGGTATTTCTATACCACACTATTCTACTACTCAAGCGTTCTTAGCTCACCTTGGTATTACCTCACTACGTGAATTACCACCTCTACCTAAAAATAAGGCACCAAATGCGGCTCAATAAGCGCTTGGTCGAACTTAGTCTGGTTACTTCACGCCGAAAGGCCGACGAAGCTATTCGGGCGGGGGAAGTAACGGTGAATGGTCAGGCAGCCGGTTTGGGTACAGTAGTTAGTGAAGGTGACACCATACAGTTACGTGGTAAGTCTGGGGTTACAAGAAAGCCGATTTATGTCGCGCTAAATAAACCTGTTGGCTACGTCTGCTCGCACGTTGCCCAAGGCAATAGTAAAACGATATTTTCTTTATTGCCAAAATCTTTTGCCCACCTAAAAATTGCTGGTCGGCTCGATGAAGATAGTAGTGGACTGGTAATTTTAAGCTCGGACGGAAATTTTGTTCATCAACTTACTCATCCATCTAACCAAAAAGAGAAGGAATATATTGTTGGTCTAGATAAAGCATTACAGGCAAGCGATAAGAAGCAGTTAATTCATGGTGTAGTAATTGATGGAGAAAAGCGTACATTTTTAACAATAACTCGAATAACCCCAACTACCTTTCGGGTAATTCTTACAGAGGGGAGAAATCGGCAAATACGTAGAATGTTTGAGGCGCTCGGTTATACGGTAATTCAATTGCAGCGTATACGGGTTGGTAACTATGGGCTTTCTACACTACCAAGTGGTAAACATACTGTCATTCAACCCGAAGGGGTATTGTAAGATGAATATTGTTACAAACTTCATACTAGCCCTTGGCCTATTACTACAATCACTACTAGGCACACAGGGTGTTGGCGGCAAACTTACTAGCATTATGCATTCACTTGGTCAGGCGCCACTACCAAAAATAGAAAAAATAGCCTATCGACCAACCCCTAACCAGTTTGCTGCCGTCAAAAAGCCCGGTTCGAGCAACTACGTTGCCACTGCAGCGGCCGCCGAGATTTATGATGTTAATAGCGGGAAAGTGCTGTATGCCCAAAACACTACCAACCAATTACCAATGGCGTCGCTTACCAAAATAACAACGGTACTAACGATATTAAAAAATCATCAGAATCTTGACGAAATAGTAACTATTCCAGATAGTCTACCATCCCTTGGTCCAGCAGACCAAAAAATTGGAATAACTCCCGGTGAACAATTTAGCTTGCGCGATCTTCTAAAAGCCACACTAATCTACTCGGCAAACGATGCAGCGAATGCACTGGCAATTTGGGATGCGGGCTCTATAGATGCATTTGCTGAGAAAATGAACAACCAGGCAAGCAACTGGGGTCTAAAACATAGTCAGTACAAAAATCCTACTGGCCTCGATGCCGAGGGTCATTATTCGAGTGCTGAAGACCTTGTTTTACTCAGTACCATTCTTTTACATAGTCCTAAAGTACGCGAGATAGTAAACACCGAAAAAACTACCATCACCTCAAATAGCGGAAAAATATACACACTCACCACCACTAATCATGATTTAGCACTGCCAAATGTATATGGTATAAAGACTGGCCAAACAGACCTAGCGGGTGAATGTTTGGTGCTTCTCGGGCGCAATAAATCAGGTAACGAAATCGTTACTG
This sequence comes from bacterium, assembly GCA_029778565.1. Taxonomy (GTDB): domain Bacteria; phylum Patescibacteriota; class Saccharimonadia; order CAILAD01; family BJGX01; genus JAHFOQ01. The sequence continues at coordinate 9,350 of JAKOQC010000379.1, read as the reverse complement.
TGGTTTTACGTAGCCCAAATCGTTTCCTTGAGAGCCAAAATATGGTAAACTATGCGTTCAATAGTTATATCTGGCAATAATTTACTATGAGCACTAAAATCCCTCAAATTCTTCTTGTTGGCTTGCCCAATAGTGGTAAAAGTACACTCTTTAATCGTTTAACGCATTCGAGTGCAGCAATTACTTCTGAACAACCCAACACCACACGTGATACAAATAAAGCTGTAGCGCGCTTTGGCGAACGCGCTTTTTGGGTAGTAGACAGTGCCGGCTTTACCAGGCCAAATGAGCCAATTATTGCCGAGGCTATGCAGCTACTTTTACATGAGCTCAAAAAAAGCCAAGCTGTTATTTTTTTGGTAGATGGTACAACCTCACTTACTCAAACCGACAGAGAATTAGCCAAGCAATTACACAAGAGTGAGTTGCCAGTATTTTTTGCTATTAATAAAGTAGATAGAACAAAACTACTTCAACCAAGCAAAGATTTTACAAAACTTGGATTCAAACAAAGTTATGCCATCGCTGCCCTCGATGGGAGAGGTGTTGATGAGCTAATTACTGATGTTTTAGAAGTAGTACCAGTAGCAAAACCCACGAAGACTAAAGACCCAATACGCGTTGCCTTGCTTGGTCGTCCTAATGTAGGTAAGTCTAGCCTGTTAAATGCCTTGGCCGGTGAAAAACTAGCCATAGAAAGCGAGACTGCTCATACTACACGCGACACCAATCGATTTGCGCTTAATTTTTTTGGGCGAGAGATTGAAGTAATTGATACAGCAGGTTTGCGCCGGCCTGGCAAGATTGGCCGCAAAGGAGTGGGCAGTGAAATTGAGTTTTATTCTTCGGTGCGCACAAAGAAAGCCGTAGAGTCTGCTGATATTTGTCTCGCATTAGTAGATGGTAGCGAACCACTTACGGCCCAAGACCAACGAATACTCGGCCTTTTAAAAGACGAACACAAAGCCTGTATTGTAGTGGTCACCAAGTGGGATAACATAGAAGATAAAGATAGCCATACTATGGCTGCATATAGCGAGGCATTGCGGTCTAAGCTGCAATACATTTACTGGGCACCCCTTATCTTTACCAGTGCGAAAACCGGACAAAACCTCGAAGATTTAAAGAAGCTTATTGTAGATGTGTATGCTCGTCTAGATTTTTCCCTGCCTACCGCCAAATTGAACCGATTTATTGAAGATGCCAATGCCATTAATCCACCGAGTGCGGTTAAAACGCGTCGACCAAAAGTAAACTACGCTACGCAGACTGGTACCCGACCACCAAAATTTACTATATTCTGTACGCATCCCAACCAAATGCACTGGAGCTACACTCGATTCTTACAGAATCGACTACGTGAAAATTATGAACTCTCTGGGGTGCCAATTATTATCGAATATCGCTCGAAATATTCCGAAGAGAACCGACGTAATTAAGAAGAATGCTTTATACTAAAAAGTATGAAACTTATTGTAGGTCTGGGAAACCCTGGCAGAGAATATGAAACTACTCGGCACAACTTAGGGTTTATGGTGCTCGATGCCTTAGCAGAAATGTGGGGAGTACATTTTGAGGCCAATAAAAAACTCAAGTCTGAAATGCTCGCCACTATGTATGGTGAAGAAACTATTCTGTTGGCCAAGCCACAAACTTTTATGAATGTAAGTGGTATTGCTGTACAAAAAATCGCTCAGTTTTACAAACTAAAACCAGAGGATATTTGGGTAGTGAGTGATGATATCGATCTAGAGCTCGGTGCTATTCGAGTTCGCAACAGTGGTAGTAGTGGTGGACATAATGGTCTACAAAACATTATCGACAGTATCGGGCCAGACTTTGTACGAATTCGAGTAGGAGTAGGGAGTAACCGAGCTCACAATATTCCCTCTGAAGCCTATGTATTACAATCTTTTTCGAATGAGCAGGTAAAAGAATTACCGAAAGTCATAGAAAATACCGTTACCATACTTACACAAGCACTAACAAATAAAACCACACCAAAACAGCAATAATAACTAGTTTCTGCCACGTAATACTTTACAAATAGTATTATTTATGATACAATATATTTGTTCGATCCGTACCAAAACCAGAGGGGAATACCCATGACTCAACAGCCTTCTCCCGCAACGAGCGCAACGAGCGATCCGGAGCTCAAGATCCTTCTCGTTGAGGAGGACATCATTGAGCTGCAGGGCAAGGTAGTGATGGCCCGCAACGATCTCGCAGCAGCGCAGAAGTTGCGCGAAGAGAGCGAGCCCGGATCAGCATCTGCACTGGTCGCCGAAACCGAGATCGACGAGATCTGCTCGAGCATCGATGTGCACGAAGCCAAGATCAAGACGCTCGAGACCGAGCGTCGCCGTCTGCAGATGCAGATTCACCACCGGTTCAGCAAGTAGTAGCCAGCCCTATTTACCTTTAGCCGTACACAGCAATGTGTACGGCTTTTTACTTATTTATATACTTGAGATATACTTTAGCTAAATCTTGTACCTAGGAGGCCTTATGGAACCATCACCTCAACAGACGTATTTCAACAAGCTTACTCTACAAAGACTAAGATTGTTAGAAATAGTAGCTTTACAAAACCATCTAGAAAGAATGGATACTATTAATGCTATTGCCAGAAATCATGGTGTCGACACTGGCGAGACAAGGCATGGTTTAAGGATACTCTGCAAACAATTATTAAGTCTAATTGATAGTAAAATGGTTACTGCTCATGAAATGATTGCAGCACAAAATTCAGATGAAAGTGTGGTAACAAAATGAGTACCTTAGCAGAAATGCAAGCATTTTTTAACCAAGGCATGCTCGATTTGCATAAACTAGAACATAGACCAGCCGAACACGTACTTGTAGAGATGGCTGAGCGTTACGGTGTTCCTGGTGTAACGCGTGGTGAATCGAGCCACGACTTCCGTCTTCGTTTGAGCAAGTTTATTGAGGGCGAGCTGACAGAGCTTAATGAAGTTATCCGTACTAAATAAGACCCAATAACTTGTACAATAAAGTCGAGAATATCTCGACTTTTTTACTTAATGCGCACCTATTTGCATAAAATAAAAAGTTTATTCCGCTCCATGCTAGCACGGCATAGAAAAGTCCGTTATATTAAAAGCAGACCTGCCGTACGAATCGAACAGATCTGCTTGTAACACCCTTTAACACCCCCTAAACTGGTTTTATCGGTCTCATAAATCATTCATAGACCGTGGCGTTAAAGGGAATAGTCTGCTAGTGAGAAATCTAAAAGGAGGGTGAGTTTTAGATCTTAGCCTCAGCTAGCAGACTATTCCCTTTGACAAATTGAAAGGAATATTGAACTTTTAATTTACGCGTGTATTGTATCACGCCTATGCTTATTTGTCAAGTATTTTTACTTGATATTATTTGCTGTTATTTTTAATGCGCTTATTCTTATCAGGAGTAGCCAGAAATATGAATATACAACACATAAAATATAAAAGCAAGTATTATCCCGAACTTTTACGTGATATTTCTTCACCACCCAAAGAACTCTACTGTTTGGGTACAATCCCAGACTTGCCAATGGTGGCTATCGTGGGTACACGTAGACCCACCGAGTATGGGCGCAAAACAACCTATAGAATAGCTGCCGATCTCGCCAGAGCTGGCATCTGCCTGGTTAGTGGCTTGGCCTATGGCATAGATGCTATTGCACACCAAGCCGCACTAGAATCGGGTGGCCAGGTAGTAGCCGTGCTTGGCACACCACTCGATACTATTTACCCGGCCGCCAACCGGAGCTTAGCCAAAGACATCCTCAAAAAAGATGGCGCCATTCTTAGCGAATATGCGGTAGGTACCAATACTCAACGCTTTAATTTTCCAGCCAGAAACCGTATTATTGCCGGCCTTAGCTTAGCAGTAGTAGTTACCGAGGCCGATGCTAGTAGTGGTAGCCTGATTACCGCTAATTTTGGCATTACCAATAACCGCCTCGTAATGGCAGTGCCTGGCAACATAGATAGCCCACGTAGTGCTGGCCCCAACAATTTATTAAAAACTGGTGCCAAACCCGTCTGTGATGCGGTAGATATTCTTGCCGAGCTAGAGTTGGTAAGCCCTAAGTTGGCACCCAAAACTGTTAAAGCAGATAGTAAAGAAGAAGCAAGGATATTAGAACTACTAAATGATGGAGTAAACACTACCCATGATCTAATAGAGCAGAGTAATATTAGTGCTCAGCAAATAGCCAGCATACTTAGTCTGATGGAAATTACCGGTAAAATCCGCAACATGGGCGCCGGGCAGTGGATAGTGCGGTAATTATTTACAAATTTACAAAAAAATAGTAGTATATCTCTGATCTTTCGACTTCCGGAGAAAGAAGGACCATGACAGATAAGTCGCAGGGTTTTAGCGAGCTTCTTAATACGTCCCTCGCAGAAGAGGCTGCCAAAAGTAAAGAAGAAGAAATGGCTAGGCAGGGCCAAATTTGGCTAGACCGTGTTAATGTTATTGCTTCTTGGTTGAGATTAGTTTTTAACGACGATAGCTTTGTGTTGCTTGGCTACAAATTAAAAAATACACCTAGAAAAAATCATTATATTCTCACAGTCTATGTAAGAGTTGGTAATCTTGTGTATGGCTTAGAAAACCACCACTACCGAAACCGATCTACTTGTTTTTTTGGAATCTGTGTTCTTATTAGAGGAAAAAGTGGTATTAAAACTGAGTTACGCAGACTCAATATGTTTTACCAAGAGAATAAGTCGTTCAACCGTCTAGAATTTCAGATTATGGCAGACCCTGTACTTGATAGATTTATGGAAGGCCCAGACTCCGAGCGAATGCGAGTTAGTATTCTAGAAGAAATCGTTGCTGCGACAGTAAATGTAATTAAGCGCAGACCAGAACAAAATCTGCCAGGGACATGCCAAGCTATCTTAGATAGTTTACCAAAACATAAACACGTTAATCTTTTTTATACCGAAACGGGTTTGAGTGTTGATAATGTTACTAAACAGTTACCCCAAAATTTACAAGAATATCTTGCAAGTGTACCTGAGTATATTCTCAATAGGTCAATTACTGATTTAGTCCCTGTACCAAAAGTTGATGCTGCAGCAAATGTTAGAAAGAGAAATTTGGCAGACTTAGAGCAGATTGGTATAAAGACAGTAAGAGATGTATTACAGCTCGATTATGCTCAACTGTGTCACAGAGGTAATAGTCGATGGTGGACAACAGGTGCAGTGGTTAAGGCGCTGGGTGAATTAGATCTCGAACTTATGCCGCCGCCAGGACGTGAATACCTACCAAGTGGAGTACCTAAAACAGTATCAATGCTTTTAGATAATAGTGGGCTAAAATATACTGAACGACCACGTAATTGTCTCAGTAGAGCACAAATTGTTACCACCCAACAACTACTACTAAAGACAGAGAAAGATTTGCTCGCACTTACCAACTTTGGCAAAAAATCTTTAGAGGTAGTTGTTACTGTACTTGCACAACACAATCTCAAACTAGCAAGTGAGTAAAGGCCCTTAGCCTCATCGAAAGATGAGGTTTTTTATTTATAAAATTTGACAATTTATTACCCACTCATATATAGTGCAGAACTTGTGAGCAAGTAAAAAAACTTGCACTAACACTCATTAAGCGTTAGCATAATCAAACATATGGCAAAGAATTTATTAATAGTAGAAAGCCCGGCAAAGGCCAAAACCATAGAGAAGTACTTGGGTTCTGATTACCAAGTGCTTTCTAGCTATGGACATATTCGCGACTTGCCAAAATCTGGTATGGCTATTGATGTAGAACATAAGTTTGAGCCTGAATATATCATTCCCGACGATAAGACCAAGACAGTAAACGAGCTAAAGCGTGCAGCCAAAGGTAAAACTGTTTGGCTCGCTACCGATGAAGACCGCGAAGGAGAAGCTATTAGCTGGCACTTGTGTGAGGCTCTTAAGTTAGACCCCAAAACCACCAAGCGAATTGTATTTCATGAGATTACCGAAGGAGCTATAAAAGATGCTGTAGCCAACCCTAGGTACATAGATATCAATCTGGTTAACGCCCAACAGGCCCGTAGAGTATTAGATAGACTCGTAGGTTACGAGCTCAGCCCAGTTATATGGAAGAAGATTCGCCCTGGGCTCTCGGCCGGACGTGTACAGTCTGTTGCGGTACGGTTAATCGTAGAACGCGAGCGCGAGATAGAGGCTTTTGATGGTAAGGTAAATTATAAAGTAACTGGCCAGTTTTATGGCTCGAGCAGAGAAGTATTTGAGGCCGAATTAAACGAAAAACTGAGTGACGAAAAAGTTACTGAGAATTTTTTAGATTCTATTATAAAGGCTAGTTATACACTACGTGCAATTACACAGAAACCTGGCAAACGTAGCCCAGGTGCACCATTTACCACCTCTACGCTGCAACAGGCTGCAAGTAATCGTTTGGGCTATAGCGTGCGCCAAACTATGGTTTTGGCCCAGAAGCTGTACGAAGCCGGGCACATAACTTACATGCGTACCGACTCACTTAACCTCTCGAAAACAGCTATCGACCAGGCCAGCAAGGTAATTACCTCAGCATATGGTGACAAATATTTAAAAACTAGGGTATATAAAACCAAATCAGCTGGTGCTCAAGAAGCTCACGAGGCTATTCGTCCAACCAACTTTAGCCTCGAAGCAGCTGGTGCCGACGACAAACAAAAGCGCCTGTACAAACTTATTCGTGCTCGAGCCCTTGCCAGCCAAATGTCTGATGCACTAGTCGAAAAAACCGAGCTTAAAATAGCTATCTCAACAGATAGTAAACGCTTCTTTGTTGCTAAAGGTGAAGTTGTTACTTTTGATGGATTTTTAAAGGTCTGGGGAAAGGGCGCAGAAGATAAAATTTTGCCCGCGCTAAAAGAAGGTGAAGACTTAAGCGCAAAAGAAATTAGCGCCAGACCAGTCCACGAAAAGCCACCGGCCCGATATACCGAAGCTAGCTTGGTAAAAAAACTTGAGGCCGAGGGCATTGGTCGACCATCTACCTATGCACCTACCATATCAACTATTCAGGCCAGGGGGTATGTCGAAAAGGGTAATGTAGAAGGCAAACAACGCGATATTACTGTCTATACACTCAAAGACAACAAGGTATCGCAGTCGGTAGAGCAAGAAACATATGGAGAGATTAAGAATAAACTTATTCCTACCGACACTGGCAAAGTGGTATCTGATTTCTTAGTAAAGTACTTTGCTGATGTGGTAGATTATGGCTTTACTGCCGAAGTAGAGGCTGAATTTGATAAAATCGCCGATGGCAAAGAACAGTGGAATAGAATGATTGCCGATTTTTATGGTCCGTTTCATAAGCTAGTCGAAAAAAGTGATGATATTAGCCGTCAAGATGCTAATCAGGGCAGAGAACTCGGCAAAGACCCTAAGAGTGGTAAGCCGGTTATTGCACGGCTTGGTCGTTTTGGTGCGATGATTCAAATAGGGCAGGCAGAAGACGAAGAAAAACCAAAATTTGCGCCAATGCCAGCTGGTAAAACATTGGCTGATGTTACCTTAGATGAGGCTCTTGAGATGTTTAAACTCCCACGTGTGGTCGGTACAACTACCGAGGGGGAAGAGATTACCAGCAACATTGGTCGGTTTGGACCATATGTGAAGTTTGGTAACACCTATGTCTCTATTAAAGATGATGATCCATTTACGATAAGTGAAAAAACTGCTCGCGAACTCATAGCCGCTAAGATTAAAGCCGATAAAGAGAAGGTAATTGCTGAATTTAGTGGAGGCATTTCGGTATTAAACGGCCGGTTTGGTCCCTACATTACTGATGGCACTACTAATGCTAAAATCCCTAAAGATCAAGACCCTAAGAAGATTACAGAAAAACTAGCCAAACAGCTCTTGCAAGAACGCAAAAAATCTCCTAAAAAGCGTTGATTTTATTATGCTTAGATGATATAATCGTATTCAAGTTCGGTGTAATCACCCCGAGAGAGCGGGTGATTCGCCTTTATAAAAGCGATAAAATTAGAAAGTGAGATGAGAACAGATGAGTTCAGCCAAAAATACGATCACCAAGGCACAGCTAGATAAGCTCATTGCCGAGAGCCTGGAGTTACTCAAAAAAGACCGCGACCGCGAAATTTTGCTTCGCCGCTATGGTATTGCGACAGGCAAAACCCAAACTCTCGAACAAATTGGTCAAGATCTTGGTATTACCCGTGAGCGTGTACGACAGATTGAAAAAGCTGCCATGATAAAAATTCGCGAGCAGTTTAATCATGATCATCAGCTAAATGACGTTTTAGTAGCTATTACCGACCAAAAGGGTGGAATTATTGGTTTTGCATCACTCGTAAGTGAAGTTGGTGCTAATGGCTCAGTAAAACCTCATCTGAGTTTCTTGGTAAAACTTAACCCACGTTTTACGTTTCTCGATAAGAATGATCGTCATGGTGATGTATTATTCCTCAGTGAAGCATATAAAGAAAATGATGTACTAAAGCTACACGATGAGCTTATTGCTACCACCAAAAATATTGGTAAACCAGTAAAATTCGATAAAATTGCCAATGTTATTGCTGGTAGTCACAAAAAAGAAGCTCTCATGGAACTTGCCACTGTATCGAATGAAATGGCAAATCTCGAAAGTATTTGGGGTCTTAGCGTTTGGCCAGAAGTAAACCCAAAAAGTATTCGTGATAAAATTTATCTCATTCTTAAAAAGGGTGGACGGCCAATGCACTTTACCGAAATTGCCACCCGTATTACCGACCTACCAGCTAACCCTAAAAAAGTTACTACTCAGGCTGTACATAACGAACTTATTAAAGACGACCGTTTCGTTTTAATTGGTCGTGGTATATATGCCCTCGGCGAGTGGGGCTATCAAGCCGGTACTGTGGCTGATATTATAGAAGAGGTACTACGCGAAGAGTCACCGCTCAGTAAGGCAGAAATTATTTCTCGTGTGCTTGCACGTCGACAGGTAAAAACCACTACTATTACGCTAAATCTACAAGAAAAGTCTCAATTTGAACGCGTTGCCAAGGGTATGTATCAGCTCAACGCTGGATACACACCAGAAAAAACTGGTCGCCGTACTCGTGGTGGTCGCAAACCTGCCAAAGCGTAATTTGCTAAAAAAGTACTTTCTTTAGGAGGGAATAACAGACTTACTCAGGTAGTTTCTATCGCGAACCTTATACATCTATTATGAATCAACTCATTACATTTTTCTCAAGTTTATTTCAGGTAATAGGTACCGTATTGTTTACGTTTTGGGGCTGGACACTCATTGCGGCGTTTTTGGGTTATAAAATATGGAAAAATAATAAAAAGAAAGTTGAATATACC
>JAKOQC010000042.1 GCA_029778565.1 bacterium | reverse complement strand
GAACAACTAACTTAGCTCACGACCCAGCAACTGACATTAATTGGTGGAATGCTGCTCCAACAAGTGGAATAATCTGGGGTTGTGTTAACGAATACAGTGCAACAGAAAAAGCATTGAAGGTTACTTCTTTTAGTAGCAGCCACAATGGGCATTCTTTTTACCTTGATATTCAAAGAGATACATATTTTACCATTAGGGCAAATATAAAAAATGTAAAAAATCCACTACACCCCCTTTGTCTTGCTTTATATAATTCTGCAGGTACATGCATTAAAACAAACTATACACCAGATATTTTGGCTCAATATAACTGGAATAACCACAACACACCAGATTATTCAGAAGGATGGATTACTTACAAAATACCAAGTGATGTTTATACAGATGCAGTAAAGTATACTATACAATTCATAGGAGACGGTTTAAGCACAAGCGAGATTTATCTTAAAGATATCCAGCTTGAACAAAAATCATACAAAACTACATGGCATGCTTATAATTCTACCCGTGCTGACGAAATTCTGGATGTTCCTACCCCACAACTGAATAATTGGACAATGGAAGCTTGGGCAAAAACTAATCAAGAGAGCGGAAGTTACAGAATGCCGTTTAGCGCTTGGAATAAATTTTATGTTTCAATAGCCCCTAATAATAAAGTATTAATAAGCTGGGTGGACAAAACACAAAAATTTGCTTATTCTACAAATCCTATTTCTAACCCTACTGATTGGCATTATTGGGCGTTAACTTTTGATGGTAATAGGGCAAGGTTATACATTGATGGGTTAAGTGTAGTAGAAGCAGAGACTAATTTACCACAACCGTTCCCGAGTAATATAAGATTGGGCAGCTTAAATACTAATGATTATTTTTGGAATGGGCTAATAGAAAACTTCCGCATTACTAATCGAGTTCGAACACCGAGTGAAATTTTAGAGATTTACCAGAAAGATTCTTTGTTTGAGCAAGATAAAGGAACTGTTTTCTTATTGCCAGCAAACATATTAAGCCGTAGAGAAGTATTTGTCAGTGCTAACGATTTACCCGATAATCAGTTAATCCAAAAGGGCAAAGAAACATTAGAGGAAATGGCTGAAAAGATGACACTGAGTTGTGAGTTTATTCCTCATGGTCCCTTTGAGTTGGGAACAGATTTTAATTTAGGAGATTTTATTCAAGTATCTTATCCTAACGTAGCGGAAGCAATAGTTAGAGTGGCTGGCATAGTTGAAGAATGGTCAAGAGAGGGAAAGAGAATGAATTTAGTTTTAGGGAAAGAAAGTCAGGATATTAAAATGTTACTGAGATATTACAAAAAGCTTTTCTATGCAACCTCGAGGAGGTAATGTGAATGGCTGAATTATATAGATTTTTTGCCTCGACTCCTACTGATACAAGAGAATACAATCAGGAAGATTGGGCAACGGTAATTGCTAGTTTATCCGGTGATGGCGTAATTGCTGGAGTTGGTAATAGATTAGAGGTTATTCCAACTACTCCAAATACTATGAAAGTAATAGTTAAAGATGGTGCTGCTTGGCTACAAGGATATTGGTATCAAAATACGGTTGATAAAGAAATAACTATACCCGCAGCCGATGTATCTTATGCTCGATACGACAGAATAGTTTTAAGAT
>JAKOQC010000378.1 GCA_029778565.1 bacterium | reverse complement strand
GCAGGTGCATTACAAAGCTTAGGGGGTGTTGTATCTGGCGTGGTACGTGCTATCGCAGGTGTGATTGGTTGGCCCGCGCTTGTGGCGGCGGCTGTAGCGGCCGGTGTAGCGGTGGTAGTTAAATATTGGGACCAAATATCCGCGTTTATAAAAACGGCCTATAAATGGATAGTGGATACTTTTACAAGCTTATGGAATACCATCAAGGGGCCGCTTCAAAACCTATGGAATGACGTTCGGGGTTGGCTACAACCCGTATTTGATGTATTTGTGAACGTTTTCACGGCTATTAAGAATGCGGTAGCAAGCATCTGGTCTGGGCTGGTAAACGTGCTTAAAACACCGCTGAACTGGATAATTGGTGCAGTAAACACCGTAATTAGCGGCCTGAATAAAATACGATTTTCTATCCCTTCTTGGGTTCCTGGCCTTGGTGGTAAATCGTTTGGTATTAACATCGCAACCATACCACAACTAGCTACCGGCGGCATTGTCACGCGGCCCACACTAGCCGTGGTGGGTGAAGCAGGGCCTGAAGCAGTAGTGCCATTAAATGGACAAGGTATTGGCGGATATATTATAATTAAGCAAATGATAGTGCGGGAAGAAGCTGACATAGATCGCATATCACAGCAATTGGCTAGCAAGGTATTACAGGCCCAGAAATATCGGGGGGTGAGGTAGTGGATTTTACATTTAATGGCACATCCGCATTTACATATGGCGTGAATGTTACAGATATCCGCATCTTTTCACCGGAAGTAAGGGATGAATACGAATACATACCGGGCAAAGATGGAAGTTACATTTTCAACGCGGCTTACGGCGATCGGCGCGTGGAAGTGGATTGTTACATAGCACGTAGCACTGTAGAAGAAACACTTGCAAAGGAGCGCGAAATAACAGGCTGGCTACTTCGGCCGCAACAACGTGCACAGTTGCGTTTTACCACTGATCAAACAGTATACTTTATGGCAAAAGTAGATGAACAAATAGAATTTAATCACCAATTAAACGTTAGTTTTTTCACAATTAGCTTTAACTGCGAACCTTTTATTTATTCCGTTCAAGAATATGAAAAAACCGTGCAGGTGGTATCTGGTGGCACGATGTATGTGCAGGTAGAAGGAACGGCCTACACATACCCCGTGATTGAAATATCACCTGTTTCATCAAATATAGCTGGCGGCCAGCTTCAGGTGCGTGGGATTAAGTTAAACATCAACCTTCCGATTAATGCGGGTGAAAAACTTATTCTTGATACAAGTAAACTTACGGCTACGAAGGGCGGGGCAAATGTGCTTGCGAACATATCAGGCACCTTTATGCCATTGTGGGCCGGTATTAATAGCGTTTACTGGCTAGCGTATAATGGCGCGGCCGCTAATGTAACATTTAAGTACCACGCGAGGTGGCTGTAATGGAAATACCTAAACTTTATAGTTATTTTGAAACACTAGAAGCGTATTTAGAAAACGCGGCGAATGTAACCCAGGAAAAGGAATTACAAGGCATTTCAACACTGGAATTTGATTTACCACTTGCGGATCCGAAGGCCGCGGATGTAGTAGTAGATAAAGAAATCGTGTGGGGCGGTCGAAGATATTACATTGTACAGATTGAAGATGAACGCGAAGGTAACCAGGCGTGGAAACACGTAAAATGTGATGAAATATGGGCAACTGAGCTAGGCAAACGCATGTATCCAGAAGATATAAACTGGGAGGGTGTGAGCGTTTACTACGGCCTAAACACGCTTTTAAGTAACACAAACTGGATAATCGGGCAGATTGAAGGAGATTTGAATAAACAACACTGGATGAAGGATAGCAAAAATAACATCTTGTATCTAATGCGTGAATGGGCTAATATTTGTGGATAT
>JAKOQC010000377.1 GCA_029778565.1 bacterium | reverse complement strand
TAAATTTACAAGACTTGCGGGTGCGGTTGGAAAGACACCCGGTGCTGACTTTGACAGCATAAACGCCTTTGGTGGAAGAAGAAGATGCAACCTTGCGGATAATGGAACAGTTAATGCTTATTATGGTGATGCGGGGTACAAAGAGGATGGCTCAAACGGTCAGGTTATGGTTGAACAACCAAAGTTTTATTATAAGGTTGTTCCTTTACAACTTGAAAAAATTCAAGATGGTAAGGGTTATCACATGAGAAAAGCAAGATACTATGTTTCTGATACGCCAAAAGCAGGCTTTAAAGTTCATCCTGCTTTCATCAGAAATGGTGTAGTAAAAGATAAAATTTACTTGTCCGCCTATGAAGGCAGCATTTATGATGTATCGGCAGCAGCTTATTTATTGGCTGATGAACAGGTTGCTGATTTTAATGCAGATAAGCTTTCTTCAATTGCTTATGCTAAACCAGCAAGCGGATTAACTCAAAACCTTACAAGAGCAAATACAAGAAAACTTGCTAATAATAGGGGAACTGGATGGCAGTTGTCAGATGTTCTATCTGTATCAGTAACCCAAATACTTTTTATTATTGAATATGCATCCTTTAATACACAAGATAAGATTGGCTTGGGTATTGTAAATAAAACTGATGATGGTTCAACCAATATGAGTGAACTTACAGGTGCAACAACCAACCTTGGTAATGCTTCAGGAATGGCTGTTGGAACAAATGGATTAGTTTCTATAAGTTACAGGGGTGAAGAAAACTTTTGGGGTAACATCAATCAATGGATTGATGGATTAAATATATATATTGACCCTGATACAAGAAAAACAGATGCTTATTGGGCTGCTGAAAATTTTGCAGATGATACTGGTTCTGCACCATATAAGCATGTTGGTTTTAATCTGGCACCAAATACTGATGGTTATGTTTCTGCATTTGGATGGTCAGAAGAATGTGATTTCTTATTTTTGCCAACAGAAACACTTGGCAATTCTGCCCTTCCAGTAGGCGATAGATTTTATAACACTCAAACAGGTTGGCGGGTTGCCCATTTGGGCGGTAGTTGGTATTATGGCTTGTATGCTGGTGCTTTCCTTTGGCATGTGATTAGTTCGTCTGCTACTCGTGGTCGGGCTTTCGGCGGCGGGGCGGTGTATGTACCCCAGGTATCTTAAAGCTTAAAATATATGGGTAGGTTGAATTTGTCGATTACTACCAATTAAAGTTATTTTTTTTAACCAGTTTCAGGTTACCCATTTAGGCAGTAATATGTTAAAAGAAAGGTGGATTAAAATGAAGGATTATGGAAG
>JAKOQC010000376.1 GCA_029778565.1 bacterium | reverse complement strand
CTGCCATGACAACTGCACATATGAGTGTCACACTGATTATTACTTTTGCTCTTCGTCTTAATGTTTGAAATATCTCTCTAAGATCAATTTCATCTTCCATGAGCTGCTGTTGTTCGTCCAATTACTATCCCTCCTTGTAAAAACTGAGGTACATATAAGCTTCCATGTTATTCTAACACCTTTACAAGTTATTTATTAACAGAAAACATTATGGCTTTGTGAGCATTTTATGCAACTTATCGGAGTCGTAAAGAAGAGCGTTCTAATCTTCTATTTTTTGCTGGTTAAAGAAAAAAGCACTTTGACTGTGCATCTTGGAAGGGGATGATATTCTAATGTAGAATATAGGTGGCATTAAACAAACTTAAATGAATGAAAATGGCAGGTGGAGGAAAAAATGGGTAAAAGACTATGGATTTTGAATCATTACGCTGTGACTCCCGATTTACCCGGAGGAACCAGGCATTTCGATTTCGGCAGAGAGCTGGTGAAGAGGGGCCATGAAGTTACTATTTTTGCTTCAGGTTTTGGTCATAAGACTAGAAAGTATGTAAAAGTAAACAGGACAGAGCGTTTTAGAGTGGAAATGTACGATGGTGTTCGTTTTATTTGGATAAATACTTCCACCTACTCCAAAAATGATTGGCGAAGAGTGCTTAATATGTTGTCTTACAGCTGGCGGGTTCTGGGTTGCACAAAGGATTTGGCGAAACCTGATGCTATTATTGGGTCTTGCGTACACCCTTTCGCTGCCTTATCAGGTTGGTGGCTTTCGAGAAGGTATGGAGCTGAATTCTTCTTCGAGGAGAGGGATCTGTGGCCTCAGACATTAGTAGACGCCGGTATTCTTAGACGAAATGGTATTTTAGCCAGTGCTTTATACCGTCTAGAATCGTTTCTCTATAACAAGGCAGAGAAAGTGATCGTCTTAAAGCCTGGAGATTTGGACTATGTTACGAAGCGAGGGGTTAGTCGAGACAAAGTTGTTTGGCTTCCACAGGGTATAGACTTGGAACGTTTTGATAATCCTGAGCCTCTCGAGGCAGATTCAGAAATCGAGGAGTGTTTCAAACGGTATGAGGACGAATTTAAAGTGGTTTATGTAGGTGCATTTGGTTTATTAAATATGTTGGATTTCATTGTGGAAAGTGCATCCATAGTCGATGCGTACCATCACGACATACACTTTTTCTTTATAGGAGATGGTCCGGAGAAAGAAGGTCTCTTTAGGGTAATTGAAGATAAGGGCCTCCGAAACGTTACTATCTTACCGGCTGTTCCGAAAGTGCAGGTGCCAAGCGTACTTGCGAAGTCTGATCTTCTTGTTATCGCTTATAGACCTATGACTTTTGCGCATTACGGAATTAGTCCTAATAAATTGGTTGACTATATGGCTAGTTCAAGACCAGTTGTGACTGCTATCGATTCATGGCATAATCCTGTGCTTGAGGCAAACTGTGGAATTGCAGTCGAACCTGAGAATCCTCAGGCACTTGCAAAAGCCATAATAGAAATTTATGAAATGCCTAAGGAAGTAAGAAAGCAACTTGGTATGAATGGCAGGAGATATGTTGAGAAATACCATGACATCAAAATACTTGCCGACCAACTTGAAATGATATTGGGTTGGAAAAGTGCTTCGGGAGCACTTGTGTCGAGCCTAAATGAAAAGCCAGGTACAATTTGACAATGTGAACTATGTAAAGGTCGTAAGATTGGATTTTCCAGGTATGTTGATGGTGGAACTGTCTATTTCATAACTCTATATGGCAAGTTGTTGCCTGAACGGGTATTATAGTTTATTGTCGGCGGATATACAAGGAGGATAAAACGCAAGTATCAACGGGACCTGTACATGGATGATAAAGTTGGATATCGTTTAATTATAGGTTGTTGCTGACAATACCTGTCATGCTTGTCGTTTAGTGTAACGTTTGGTATATTCTCTGATTGGTGACCCTGCCTAGCATTCTTGTAAGAATAACAGACCCACATAAAACTTCCGTTTCAAACCAGTAGTAGAGGAGAATGATGCTTAACAGATACATGAGGCTTGTAGGGTTCGGGATTCCTTTTCCAACGATGAAAGGGCTGTCATAGTTCAATCTAAAATCTCTCGATGCGCTTTTGCATAGTGGGCGAAAATTTATCGTGTCAAACATCTAGCGATGCCGTATATAATGGGGTTTGGGGTGTGGGTATATGTTTGTTAGAATTAAATAGAGGTAAGAAGGTTTTCAGGTACAGGTACGTAAAATGTGCAATCTTTCGGCGCCGTGGTAAACTACGATTTAGGTGTATTATCGTAATCTGATAGGAGGAAATGAGTATGGATCTACTGCATGAACGGCTAATTGATATACTTACTGTCTTGGATGATGTATGCAGAAAAAACGGACTCAAGTACTACTTGATCGGCGGCTGTTTAATCGGTTCATTGAGAAATGGTAAGTT
>JAKOQC010000375.1 GCA_029778565.1 bacterium | reverse complement strand
GACTCCGGTGCCGTAGTTTACTTGCCAGGTAATTCTAATGCTATATTCAATCCAGCTAAGTTAGGCGAAGGTAAAACATCTTTAACAGATAATCATGATAACAGATTATCTAAGTTAGTTGACATGAAGGCTTTTGGTACTACGATTGATGAAATAGCTACTTCAATGGATACTATAGCTTCTTTGGCATTACAAAATAGTGCAAAGCTGTCTAAAGACCTGATAATTTACAACTTTGTGTATAAAAATGGAAGTTGGCCTGTCCAAGCTGTAGTAAACGGCGACAATAGTCAGATAGCTACAAGTAATATTGTATTCGACCAAGATATACCTATTGATGTTCAGTTAATAGAAGTTGACAACAATGGTACTATACTGAAGTATCACGACTTAATTAAGAACTTCACAAGTATACCATCTCATGTAATGACTTATATAGATATAGCTGAAGCATTCAAGTTAGGTAATATTGAAGTTGAAGTGCAACATGTGGCTTTAGTACCAACTGTTGAGAACAAAGGAATTTATGAGATACCTTCTGGTATAGGTAAGAATATATTAACAGCTTTACAGAATTCAGACCCTAGTCAAGTTAACTTGTTGGAAGGATTGGGATTTAAGGGTATGGCTAGTTACTTACAGCCTATGAAAGACATGAGATATAAATATACTACTGCGACTGGTGATACAGAAGAAATTACTGGTAAATATTTAATATCATTAACTGAATATGATAGAGATATGTATGCAAAAGATAGAAATGCTCATCCAATTTTAGTACTGTTGGTAAAAGTTAAGGAACCTATTAGACAGATTAACATCATTGAGACTTATGACGGAAATACAATAGTTGAAGAGGTTGAGCCAACTACCAATGCAGATGAAACAGAAGTAGTATTAGCAAGAAAAGTAGTTGTACCAGGTACTAGTGGAAGTGGTGTAGGCGATTTACAAGAGTGGGTTGTAGTAAATACTGAAGATTTACCAGATAGTATCATAGGTTGGTCTGATGTACCTAGTAAGACAGTAAACTCAGGTACAACTTCAACAGTTAAGCCAATAGAGGGAGGTCAGACCGTAATTGTAAGGTATACAGAAAGCGGCTTAGCAGGTTTAACTGGAGATTTGATACTTGAGCAAAATGAGATTACTAAGAAGTATGCTTTGAAAGACTATGATGGCAAGAATTTAGGTATGATGAGTAGCATATCAGCTATTAGTAAATCTCATACTCATGACCTTGGTGGATGGAAGTATGTTGGTCAACCTATATATGGATACAAGTGGATATCTGATATAAGAACATTTGATTATACAAAAGCCATTGACGATACTTACGAGCATAAGTATAAAGTCACTAATGAGGATGACATTGATGGTAATGTAATAGCAACTGTTGATGAAGCACCGTTTAAACCGATACTTAAGGATTATACAACTGGTGTCCAAAAGGTTACTAAGAGTGGTAAATCAGATATAACTGTATCACCTGATTACGACTTCATATTATGGAGAGGTTATGATAGACCTACATTAGCGTCCTTTAAGAACAGTACTGCAATTAAAGACGAGTTGGCTAAGTTGGGTATTACTTCGGGTATCACTCCTCAAGGTAGAATAATTGACCAAGGTGCTCAGGATAACTTGTATCAAGTCAATATAAAAATAGGTAAAGACGATACAGGTGATTATACAACAACTTGGGGATGCCCTCATGTAAGTTCTGAAACTGCTAACCAAACTCATACAATGCCAAGCGATAGAGACCATAGAGCAGATGCTGTCGTGAGGACTTACACAGGTAGTAAGCCTAACATAGCTAATGCACAAGGTCAAAATAACAGTAATTTGAAATTCGAAATAGAAGGCAAGAAGTTTAATACGGCTATGGGATTTGTAATACCAAACAATAAGACAGTAAGCTTTTACCCATATATAAAGATGGTTTATGAAGACATTAATCAAAATAAGAAAGATGCTTACGTCTTAAGTACTAACTTAAGTGAAATGTACGTAAGTGACTATGTAGATATAGGTTATTACAAGTCAGCGGCTGTAACATTAAATATG
>JAKOQC010000374.1 GCA_029778565.1 bacterium | reverse complement strand
GTTAGCGATAACGGCCCCCGTGATTATGTTAACCAATTTACAGCTAAGGGGTGTTCAGGCAACTGATGCAAAACGTGAATATCAATTTTGCGATTATTTAGCATTAAGGTTAACTACCACCATGTTAGCATTTATTATTATAATTTTTATTATCGCCATGTCTAAATACAAATTAAGCACAGCAATGGTGGTAGCTGCGGTTGGATTAGCGAAATGTTTTGAATCCATCAGTGATGTTTTCTATGGGTTATTGCAACAACATGAGCGCATGGATCGTATAGCTATATCAATGATGATTAAGGGACCTCTCTCATTAGTTAGTTTGGGTGTGGCAGTATATTTAACTGGCAGTGTATTTTGGGGTGCTCTTGCGCTTGGGGCTGCTTGGGCTATTGTCCTTTTAAGTTATGATATCCATAATGGAGCGATGGTTTTAGGCGAAAAAGAAAAATGCGGAATGTGGTTGCAAAGTTTAATAAAAATAAGGCCGAGATGGGATATAAAAACTCTTTACCGTCTTGCCTGGTTAGCTTTACCTCTTGGAGTGGTGATGATGCTTATTTCACTAAATGCCAATATACCCCGTTATTTTATACAGCATTATAAGGGTGAATATTGGCTAGGAATTTATTCTGCTATGGCTTATTTGATGGTAGCAGGAAGAACAGTTATTGGAGCTTTAGGGCAGTCGGCGAGTCCAAGATTGGCAAAATATTATGCATCTCAAGATAGCGTTTCATATAACAAGCTTTTTTACAAGCTGCTTGGAATTGGAGCCATCATTGGCGTTATCGGTATATTGGTTGCTGTTTTGGGCGGGAAAATGTTGCTTTCTTTGATTTATACTCCAGAGTATGCCCAAGAGACAAATGTTTTTGTATTATTAATGGTAGCAGCGGCTTTAAGTTATGTGGCATCATTTGCGGGTTATGGCATGACCGCAGCCAGGTATTTTAGATCACAGTTGCCGTTATTTGTTATAGTAACCATTATTACAACAATAGCTGCGGCATTGTTAATCCCGAAGCTTGGACTTATCGGAGCTGCGTTAGCAGTTGGCTTAAGTAATTTCGCTCAGCTAGTGGGCAGCATGTATATTGTTAGTTTGGCTGTACGCAGGGTAAAAGGAGGCAGGTAATGAGCGACAACATTAAAAAGCCTGTCCGCGTTCTTCATGTCGTTGGCGGAATGAATCGCGGAGGAACAGAGACTTGGCTAATGCATATCTTACGTAACACTGATCGCGAAAAATTTCATATGGACTTTTTGGTTCATACCTCAGAGCGTTGTGCTTACGATGACGAAATTAGAGCATTAGGGAGCAAGGTCATCTTCTGCGCTAATCCTTCACGACCTTTGCAATACATACGAAATCTAAAGCGGATTTTAAAAGAGTATGGTCCATACGATATAGTACATAGCCATCTACATCATTTTAGCGGATTGGTATTGTATGCTGCCCATATGGCAGGGATCCCCATTCGTATTGCCCATAGCCATAGTAATACATTAATTAGAGATAAGAGCTCTAAATTTTCAAGAAAGACCTACCTTACTCTTATGAAACATTTAATACGTCGACATGCAACATGCGGCCTTGCTGCCAGCAGACTTGCTGCTGTAGCTTTGTATGGTGCAAACTGGGAAACCGATCCCAGGTGGAGAGTTCTTTATTGCGGCATTGATTTGGCCCCATTTCGAGAGTCTATTTGCCATGCACAAGTACGTACCGAGTTAGGCATTCCGAAGGATGCTCTTGTTATTGGCCATATTGGCCGTTTTGAAGAACCTAAAAACCACTCGTTTTTGGTAGATATCGCTGTCGAAGTGCTCAAACGAAACACAAACGCCTATTTTCTCCTTTTGGGGGACGGGCATTTACGCAATTTTATAAAGAATAAGGTAGCGTCTTTAGGTTTGAGTGACCGCTTCATCTTTGCGGGTGTTCGTTCTGATGTGCCGAGAATTTTAAAGGGTGCTGTTGACATTTTTCTATTTCCTTCGCTTTATGAAGGTTTAGGTTTAGTGTTACTAGAAGCCCAAGCTGCCGG
>JAKOQC010000373.1 GCA_029778565.1 bacterium | reverse complement strand
GAAGTGTTCTTGGCGATTATAATAAAAACACAAACAAAAGAGCAATGGGGAAGAGGTTAATCTTCAAATCATTGCTCTTTCTTATATGAACGGTTTGACCCGTTATAGTAGTTTGTGTAGATTTTAGAGAATTATTTTGAAAGTTGTTAGTTCGATAATTGTTCCAATGTCAAGGTAACTACGCTGGTATCTGTGGTGTGGTGATAATCATTTCCTCAGTTGTCGGTGACGGTAGTTGTGCAGATGTTCCTCCATTATCCGCTTCCACCACTTCACCATCGTATCCTAATGCGTTATAACTGTTTAGAATTTCCTGCCTAAACATACTACTACCTTCTTATGGTAAATCATCTGTAGCGTCAAATTTGTTGCCCCAAGCACTATTACCAGTACCGCCTTCAACCACTACCGCCTTACCCATGCAATTGTTCAAGGATATGAGGTTGTATTCATTGTATGTGCCGGATAAAAGTATCGTGTATTGGTCTGTGGTGTAATCTTCTGGTGTACCTGTTCCACGAATACAAGTGTTGCCTATTATCGTGTTGTTACTAGATGAAGCTAGGTAGATGCCGTAGTAGTTGTTGTTGCAAGTGTTGCCTGTTATCGTGTTATTGCTAGCTGAATATAGGTAGATGCCGCTGTTGTAGTTGTTGTTGCAAGTATTACCTGTTACCGTGTTGTTGTTATTAGATTCATATAGGCAGATGCCGTAGTTGCTGTTGTTGCAAGTGTTGCCTGTTATCGTGTTGTTGCTAGATGAAGCTAGGTAGATGCCGTAGTTGCTGTTGTTGCAAGTGTTGCCTATTATCGTGTTGTTACTAGCTCCATATAGATAAATGCTGTAGTCGCTGTTGTTGCAAGTGTTGCCTGTTACCGTGTTGTTACTAGATAAAACTAGGTAGATGCCGCAGTTATAACTTGCAGTATATGTTGCCTTGTTTCCGTCAATCTGCAAACCTTGTATTTTACAACCACTTTTTTCATTTAAGGTTATCAAGCCCCTCGCAGTAGGCCCATTATCCGTATCGGTGGAATCATACATTCGCTTTAAGATGGTAGCGTTGCCGTTACCTCTTAAAGACACGTTATTCTTTGGAATATTGATACTCGCCGTAATATTATAAGTTCCATCAAGGATGACTACTTCCCCGCCAGTTGCAGGCAAAGCATTTAGTGCTTGTATAATTTCTTCTTGGTCATCTGTCCCATCGCAAAGATAATCACAATCTTTTTCTGTCCAACCTGCTGTAGATGTGCCTATTACAAATCTCGCTGTTTTTGCGTGTTGCGTACCATCTTCCAAATGCTCATTAAGGTCATATGTAATTTTATCAGTTTTATCCTTAGCAGATTGACCAATCGCCCTAGCTATAATATCTGTTGCCATTAGTCAGTCACCGTACCTTTCGCCGTTACTGCACCTGCACCTATAGCTGATAATCTTAATCTTACTCTCACATATCCTTCTAATGGCAAAGAGTACTTTCCATTAGCAGTAATATTAGGTGACATAGCAAACGTTTCAAGATTAACCACAGACACAGGCGTATAATCATCTGTATCATTTGCTTTTGCTTCAACTACAATATTAAAACTT
>JAKOQC010000372.1 GCA_029778565.1 bacterium | reverse complement strand
GTGGTTGTCATTTCTACATCTGTCATTACTACTGCATATGGTGAAGCTGTTTCTCTTAATTGAACTATCACATCTCTACTACCTAACCCGTGTGATACTTCTATTACTGTATCTGAACCATTACCTATTTGTTGAGTATACTTCTTTGTCTTCTCTGCTAATCTTGTTAGAATAGTAGTTGCAAAGTTAGGGTCACTTCCTAATGCTTCTGCTATTTCATATAATGTATCTAATGTCTCTGGTGCTGAACCTATTAATTCAGCTATCTTACTGTCTGTATACTCCTTTGCATTATTCTCTGCGACACTTGCTTTAGCACTTGCTCCTGCAGGAGTTTCCTTACTATTTAACTCGTTCTGTAATCCTGTTATGTTCTCTATCGTGTGATTATGGCTATTATCATTTACTGAAATCTCACCATTAGCATTTATAGTTACATCTCCACCTGCTTTTACCCCGCCTAGACTTGTTCCTGCTACTGGCAATGTATATTTTGTATCTGGTGGCACTGCCCAACTTCCGTCTGCTCTTAAATATTTCGTTGTTCCTCCACCAGAACTAGGAACTAGACCATCTTTTGTACTGGTGAAAACATTATAGGTAGTATCTTGTGCAGGAATACCTAAAGCTGTTATGTCTGATTTAGTTATTACTCCTGTTTTACCATTTATCGTAGTTATGGTATCTGTAAATAAAGCGTTCTCTGGAACATCTGTCAATACCCTACTATTGTCTACCTTCCCGTCAAGTGCTGTTTGAAGTCCCGTTACATCTGATATAGAGTGCGAACTGTGTCTTTTGTTTATTGCATCGTTTACTTCTTCTGATAGCCTATCATTATCAATTATTCCATTTGAATTGTTTATCGCTGTTATTATATCCGCACCTGTCATTTTTGCGTCTTTGGCGTCTGCCCCTTCCCAATCTTCCCCATTGAATATAAAAGCCCTGTTTAATGTAGTGTTAAAATAAATCATACCTTTAGTTGGAGAAGGCGGTGGAGAAGCTAAATTCTGAATTTTTACATTTTGAATTTCATTACCATTAAAGTCATAATTCGTTAGTATTTTCACGCTTCTACCTCCTTAATTCAAATATGCTTTCCCAGAAAACTCTGCTGTAAACCTCAATCTCACTATGCTTTTACTAATATAGTCTACCTCACCAACCACTATACTTCCTGCACTATCCACTACTGCTACTGCGGGGTGTTTATCTAAAGGATGAGATATTATCCATTCCTTTGTTGCCTCTATCTGTGTATGCACAAATGTTTCCCTTTCCAATAATCCTTGTAATTCTTCCTTCTCCGTCATAGTCATAAACATTCTATTGTCTTCTTCTTCTATCATTGATGCAGGGTGCGTGTCTGGGTGTTTGTAAGGTTTATTTGCCAAAGAAACTTTTACATTTATATTCGTTTGTGGAACTACTCTCCCTATAAGTTTAGTCATAAGTAACTTCACCACCAATCGTAAAATTACTTGGTGGGATTATAG
>JAKOQC010000371.1 GCA_029778565.1 bacterium | reverse complement strand
TGGTTAATTCTCCCGAAACAATCATAACAAACAGTATTAATGCAGAAGACACAATTATATATGTGTTAGATGAAACAAAATTACCTGAAGAACTTCCAAATCTCATGACTTTAGGAACCGGTACAAGTGCTGAAACAGTAAAAGTGTTGGAAGTAAACGGGAATGCCCTTACAGTAGAGCGAGGATTTCAAGGAGTACCAAGAAGTTGGAATTCAGGTACAGTAATAGCGAGAAATTTTACAGAATATGACTATAATGCTCTAATGGAAAACATAAAAACATTGAAAGGAAATACAGACACAACTGCAGATGATATATTAGATTTGATGAGCTATATAGGAGATTTAGAAAACTTAGACACACCAGAAAAAGCTAATTTAGTATTAGCTTTAAATGAAACCTATCAAGAATTAGCTGCACATAAGGCAGAAAGTACTCAGAACGCTCACTTAGCGAAGAACATCGGTATTGAGGATACGGTAGGTAACTTTACAGCAACAGATGTTGAAGGAGCGTTGAATGAGCTTTTTACGTCTGTCAGTGATGGTAAGACTCTTATCGCTACCGCCATTACTGACAAGGGAATACCTGCAAGTGGTAGCGATACATTTAGTCAACTTGCAAACAAGATAGAACAAATTGAAACTGGAGTTGAAGGTTATAAGGTAGGAGATATCTTAAATCCAAGTAAATATCTATTTGCACCAGAAGTATGGCAATTTACTGGACATACTGATACTGTGTATGCTGTTGCTGTGGATAATAATGGTAATGTCTATAGTGGAAGTTATGACAAAACAGTAAGAAAGATAAGTCCTAACGGTAGTGAAATATGGCAATTTACTGGACATACTGGTTATGTGTATGCTGTTGCTGTGGATAATAATGGTAATGTCTATAGTGGAAGTTATGACGACACAGTAAGAAAGATAAGTCCTGACGGTAATGAAGTATGGCGATTTACTAAACATACTTCTTCTGTGCTTGCTGTTGCTGTAGATAATAACGGTAATGTATATAGTGGAAGTGGGGACAAAACAGTAAGAAAGATAAGTCCTAACGGTAGTGAAGTATGGCGATTTACTAAACAT
>JAKOQC010000370.1 GCA_029778565.1 bacterium | reverse complement strand
TGAGTTCAATGTATATCAAGCAATTATGTTTGGAGATAACGCATACGGTTGGGCAGAGGCATTGCCAGTTGAAATGAGAGATGGTGGAATTGAGGACTTTGGAAGAAGTCATTCATTAGCGTGGTATTCCATTATGGGTGCAGGAATTATCGAGGGAGATAATATCCTAATCCTTGAAACCAGATAGGGGGGTAGATAATGAAAAAGCGTTATGATTATGGTGATGTGTACTACACTAAGGCTCAAGTTGATGCCAAAGTGTCTGCACTAACCACAGGACTTGGGGATAATGTTGTAGTTGACTTGGCTCAAGGTGCAAGTCTTAATCTGCTTCAGGCTATGTTGCTTGAAGAAATGAAACTTGTTGTTGTACCGAGAGTGGCGACTTTGACAGTTGCCGAGGCTACAGAAGGTACTTCTGTTGTTTGTGATATTACGGCTAAAGCAGGAAATCTAACGATTCTTCCTGCAAATTGGGACATTACGGTAAGTATCTCTGACAATATTGCAGATGCAAATACTACTTCTGCATTGGATGAAGGTACCGTTAGCCTTGTTAATGGTGCGACTACTGTTACGGTTATTGTACCTGTTGGTACTTATGAAGCAGGTGAGAAAATCACTGTTGCTGTTGCTGACTACACGCTTCCTTCTGGAGTAAAGGTAACGGGTATAGCAGGGGAAATTACAATCGTAGCAGATGCGTAGCCTGATGTGGTAAAGACATAGCACAAGTGGCTATGTCTTTACTAATATTTAGATGAATGGAGGAAGAAAAATGGCTAAAAAGAAGTCAACGAAGAATGAAACGGTTGAAATTTTAGATATAAAACTAAATGAAGAAGTACAAGAGGAAGAAAAGGGTAAGGTTGAGGAAACCGATAAGGTGGAGAAGGTAACGATTATTGACCCAATTATTGTAAAGAAGAAAGTAGAGTTAGTGAAAGTCGTACCAATGAGAGATTTGAATAATGTCTATATAGGTGGTGTGTACTATACTTTCAAAAAAGGAGTAGAGCAGAGAGTACCAGAAGATGTTGAAAGAGTTCTGCGTGAACGAGATTTAATAAAGTAGGTGGTGGTATATGAATTTACGAGAGGCAGTATCTATTTTAAGGATAAGGCTTGGCGATGAAGCAAAAGTAAAATTCCCGTCTGACGATTATTTAGAACAAGAGATAAAAACAGCTATGCACAAACATAACAGGGATTATAC
>JAKOQC010000369.1 GCA_029778565.1 bacterium | reverse complement strand
TGGCGAAGATACAGTTAAGTAGTTCGGAATTTAATATTATTCTTGTAGTAATCAGATTGACTTGGGGTTTTAACAAGAAAAGTGATACAATCAGCATCTCACAAATAGTAAAGCATACAAACTTGAGTAAAAGAGCAGTAATAAGATCTATTAACTCCTTAGTAGACAAAAATTTATTAATTAAGGAACAACACCCTCAAGGTAATGTATATATGTTGAATAAATATACAGAAAGCTGGAGATGTAAATGGAACGGAAATAAGGGGGTGACAAAATTGTCACATGACAAAATTGTCACCAAGGGGGGTGACAAAATTGTCACACACAAAAGAAATATATATAAAGAAAATAATATAGATATATCTAACGATATATCTAAGGAATTGGATTGGAAATACTTTTGGGAATCTTTTACAACCATTATGGATTTGGATAAAAAATCATCGAATAAGGAGATACCGTTTATCAGGATGTTGTATAACTCCTATGCTGATGTCTTAGATGATGCGATGATAGAGTTGTGTGAGATGCAATTGGCTGGAAGGATAAAAGATATTAATCATGCTAGGAGTTTCCTACGCTATAAGTGCCAACAATTAGCAGATAGAAAGAAACCCGCAGTTGTTGAACAGTGTTCCGTCACTACTAGGTCGTCGGAGGGAGTTAAGGTGCTTTATGAAAAACCCGAACCCTTGGAATTCCCAACACGCAATCTTTTCGCTGAATATCTGGAAGGGAAAGGAAAGCTACCTAACTGAGTTATTTGACCAGCTTTCGGTAGATGATTTTGACCCTGGCGTAAATCAGGCAATATACCTCACACTGAAAGAGCTATATGAAAAAGGCGTAAAAATAGACCAGGCAGTAGTCCTGAAAGAACTCTATAAGAAAATACCAATGGATGTTATTACATACCTAGTCAGTTTAGACGTAGACCCCTCCAACTATCAATACTGGATCGATGATGTCAAAAAACAGAGCAAGATTAAAGAACTCAAAAAAACATTGCACATAGTAGCAGATATGATTCGTGATGACAAAGACCCTGACGATATAGTCGCTTACATAGAAGAAAATGTTACTGCCAAACTGCCTAGTGGTGACAGTAGAATTATCTCCCCGCAAAAACAAGCAGAAATAAATGTGCAACGGATGAAGGAACGGCTTGCCAATCCCAAAGAGATAACGGGGATTAGTACAGGCTTTGATAGGTTAGACAGGATTATATCTGGTATTAACCCGGGCGATTTGGTAGTTATAGCAGCACAGACAGGGCGAGGAAAATCGGCGTTAGCGTTAAACATTGCAAGGCATGTGGGGATTAAGAATAAGCTAACAACAGTATATCTTAATACAGAAATGAGCGAAGAGCAAGTTTCTGACAGGCTATGTGCCATGCTGACGGGTATAGATTATTACAATATCCGGGTAGGGGCTTTAGATGCCACACAGCAGGATAAAGTTTTGTCTGCTTACAAAAAAATTGGAGAAGGACGGCTTTATATTACAGATGCTTTTTACGATTTAGACTTGAGCAAAACAATGAGCATAGCAAGAAAATTCAAAGTACAACAGGACTTAAAGTTACTGATACTTGACTATATTGGGCGGCTTGATATTGGGTGGGACAAGCGTTACCCGAATGAATATCAAGTGCTGGAACAAGCGGCCAAGAAGATGAAAGGGTTAGCACAACAGTTAAAGATAGGGGTTGTCATGCTGGCTCAACTCAACGAAGAAGAAGAACTGGCCGGGAGTAAGAGAATTGAAAATGAATGTGATATTTATTTACGGTTACTGGAGGTTAAAAACAACGATAAAGAAGTTTACGATTACCCGCAAGGCTTCGAACCCGACCATTGGTTGCATGTGAGGAAAAACAGGTCAGGGGTAAGTAATATCAAGATTGGCTTAAACTTCGTCAAAAATAAGATGATTTTGGGGGAAGTGCC
>JAKOQC010000368.1 GCA_029778565.1 bacterium | reverse complement strand
TAAAAAAAGCGGCTGACTATTGCCGTATGGCTGTCATGGACGCTGGATTTGTGGCTAAAAATCCCGCTATGCATATTTTTGTTTGTAAGGCTAACTACGGATACGACGACAAACCAGCACCAGCCATTGCAGCCAATACCGTTATTTTTACAAATGAGGATAATATACCCGATTAATAGCATTGTAACACAAAACCCTATTATACTTATGTTACATATTTACCCATGATTTTCAAGGCTGTTGCATAGCTTTAACGGCGTCAACCCATGTAACATTTAACATTTGTTTTTGTTACAGCCATCAAGCCTATTGCCCAAGCTGGGGCGGCAAGGCATACAACAACAATGGTGGTACATTGTAGAGCACCGTACCCCATGCCACCCCAGACCCCGGGGGGGAGGGTAACTATACCCCCCATCCAATATTTTTTCTCACAAAAAGGCGGCGATTTTATGAATTGTCCTGCTTTTCACAACTAAATCACGATTTACTTAATCGCGTTTTGCATTTGAGTGAGCGGCATTACGGCCGCATGCCTGCTTGCGTAGCATAAGGGAAATGCACCCGCCTTGTAAGCGAGAAGATGCACGTTCGAGTCGTGCCGCAAGCTCCACATCAACCCCGTAGGTCTGGCGTATGATTTGGCTTTATATTATACAGATACACCAACTCGGGGTAAAAATACCCTCAACGCTAGTGTTCATGCGGGTTTACGGGCATTTTGCTCGTGGACAAAATTTGTCCTCTTTGACAATTACTTAACAATGTTAGGAGCAATGGACAATGGAACTTATTCCTCGTGCCATTGTAGATACAGATACAGGCAAGATATTGTATCAACTTCAAAAAGGCGACAGGCTTTATATAAAACGCTTTGAGAAAGAACAGCAAACTCCGAATAATCGTGTTCTATTGACTAATGGCACATGGGGCAAGATGTATGCCGAAGCATTGGACAAGCTTGCAAGGCTTGATTTAACTGCCTCAGACTATAAGGCAATTATGCTCTTACTTCCGCTTGTGCGACCTAACAGCGGCTTAATCGCATACGGCAACTACAAGCCTGTGAATATCGCTTATGTTGAGAAACAGCTTGCAATATCTCATAAGACAGCAATGCGGACAATACAAAAACTGATGGACTTGCGCATTATTGCAAAGAACATATCCGGAAGCGACACGCTGTATTTCTTTAATCCTTATATCTACCACAAAGGGCGGTACATAAATAAGACCCTGTATGAGATGTTTAAAAAGTCTGAATGGGCTAAGGAGGCTAAGGGATGAAAAATAAAAACAGCCCGTCTAGCATATTCGAGCAATACCAGACAGGCATAAAGTTTAAATCCGGTTTAGGCACTCGCGGATTGTATGAGCAATCCAAAATGAACGAGCGATACTTTGTCGGCGACCAGTGGTATGGCGTAAACTGCGGCAATGACCGCCCGCTTATCCGCCACAATGTCATTAAGCGTATAGGCGAGTACAAAATGGCCGTTGTCGGTGCTGAGCCTATTTCTGTCAATTATTCAATCGACGGCATACCTAATACCCTCTCTCTCAAAGAGAGAATCAAGATAATTAGAGAGGGATTAGCAGAAGGCGCCGAAAACGCATTAGCTCGTGTGAACGAGATGTTTGAAGAAAAATTACCGACGGACGAGGAAGTAACACTTGTTATGTCTGCTCTATCCGATTACTTCAGAGTAACTGCCGAGCGAGTGAAGTTTGAAGATATCAAAGAACAGGCTTTGCGTAATGCCTACATATCCGGCACCGGCATTGTCTACACCTATTGGGATGACCGGATTAGAACCGGGCTATATGCCGACCAAAGCAGGACACAGCCTATTAAGGGTGACATAGCTGTTGAAGTGCTTGATGTTGAGAATGTGTATTTCGGAGACCCTAACTGCGACAACATACAAGACCAGCCTTATATATTGGTTGCACAGCGCAAGTCTATTGACGAGCTGAAACGTGAAGCAAGGCGCAACCGCCGTTCCGCTTATGAGATTGAGCAAATAACGGATGATACAGAAACCGGTTATGAAGCCGGGCAAATGTCCGAGAAAGAACCGCCGGAAAGCCGCAAAACTACC
>JAKOQC010000367.1 GCA_029778565.1 bacterium | reverse complement strand
TTGTAATTACAGTATAATAAAATTGTAAAGAACAGCGGGAGGTGTTGTAAATGAAAAGAGCAGTTGGTTACATAAGAGTATCAACCGATGGTCAAGTTGGTGAGGATAAGTTTGGAATCGAAGCTCAAAAAGAACAAATAACTCAATATGCTAAATCCAATGGTTACGAAATTTTGGAATGGTTTATAGACGAGGGAGTAAGCGGAGTCAAAGAAAACAGACCAGCTTTTAATCGTATTTTATACGGAGACGTTGAAAACCCGCCTGTAGAGTATGTGATTGTTGCAAAGAGCGACAGAGTCGCACGTGATATTAAGTTATATTTTTATTATAAACAATTACTTTATCAGAAAGAAATTGAGTTAGTTTCGGTCTCCGAAGATTTTGGAGAAATGGGAGCTTTCGCTGGAATACTTGAAGCTTTCGTCATGTTCGCAGCTGAACAAGAGCGAGCCAATATTACACGTAGAACCAGCGCCGGGAGAACTGTGAAAGCCTCCAAAGGTGGTTACGCTGGAGGGCAAGCTCCGTATGGGTATAAGGTTGAGAATAAAAAATTAGTAATTGTGCCAGAAGAAGCAGAAGCCGTTAGAGATATGTTTAAAATGCACGAAGAAGGGTATACTCTACAAGCAATAGCCGATGAGATGAACCGCCGTGGGTTAAAAACTCACCGAGGTGGAATTTTCAGAACATCCACTATTCAAACGATACTAAATAACCGTAAAACTTACGAAGGTTATTATAAATACGGTAATAGCGATTGGGTAGTGGGCCAACATACTCCTATTTTAGAAAGACGTGCTAAAAATCTGGAATAATCTAGCGGACGAAGAGACCAACGCTGCAATCTTAAAAGCCCTTGAAGAACGGTCGTATAATTAAAGAAAAAATGAAGTGTGATTTTGTAATATTTAGAGTGCCAATGAGCACCTTTCGAAAGAGGAGGTGCTCTTTTTTATGAATAGAAACATTAAAATAATAAACAAGCTACAGAAAATCGTATCCGAAAAACCTCATGAATACCAAGCGGTATCCGATTTGTTTGAAATGGTTAGAATAGTGGAACAAGATGACCCAAAACTAGCTCGTTCTATCAATAAAGATTTACGCAATTTGATTCCTCGACAAGTACGAAATACTAAAAATGATTTGAAAACCCGTGAGAAATTCTATTTTCTTAATAAACGCTGTCTACTCTTTGACGCTAAAGTTGATTTTGACGCATATATGCAATATATAGAATACGATAGAGAGCTTGAAAAGAGGTTTTACCTACCCAGACGAAAACAGATATTCCCGATTGTTCAAGCCCTACAGGATTTAGAAGATGACAAATTGGATTTACTTACAATCTCAATGCCTCCCGGGACGGGGAAAACAACATTAGGAATATTCTTTCTTACTTGGATTATGGGGAAATATCCGGCCTCATGTAATCTAGCTTCTGCTCATTCAGCCATGCTCACTAATAGTTTCTATGATGGGGTTCTCTCCATCATCACCGACCCCGAATATTTATGGAGCGATGTTTTTCCGGGAATTGGAATAGTCGGAACCAACTCAAAAGAAGGAACTATTGATTTAGAGAAACGGAAACGATTCAAAACGTTAACCTGCCGCTCGATTGACGGTTCATTAACTGGCGCTACCCGCTGTGAAAAGTATTTATACGCTGACGACTTAGTTAGTGGTATTGAGGAAGCCATGTCAAAAGATAGGCTGGATAAATTATGGGAGAAATACACTAACGATTTGAAATCCAGAAAGAAGTTGGGATGTAAAGAAATCCATATTGCAACAAGGTGGAGTGTCCATGATGTCATTGGCAGGTTAGAAAGACTGTACGAAGGCGACCCAAGAGCTAGGTTCTTGTCGTTTCCTGCACTCAATGAGAACGATGAAAGTAATTTTGATTACGATTATGGGGTAGGGTTCGACACTAAATACTTTTTAGATATGAGGGACAGTCTAGATGACGTTTCTTGGAGATGTTTGTTTATGAATGAACCTATCGAACGTGAAGGGTTGTTATACCATGAAGATGATTTGAGAAGATACTTTGAGTTACCTAAAGAAGAACCCGATGCAATTATAGCTGTGTGTGATACTAAAGACAAGGGTAAAGATTACGCTTTCTTACCTGTAGCTTATGTGTACGGGCAAGATTATTATATCGAGGATTGTATATGCGATAATGGCAACCCTGATATAGTAGATGCTAGACTAGTGGATATTTTACTAAGACACAAGGCGCAGATGTGTAGATTTGAGAGCAATTCAGCGGGTGGGAGAATAGCAGAAAAGATACAAGAAGAAATAAAAAGCAAAAACGGGATAACTCACATTACTACGAAATACACCACTCAGAACAAAGAAACTAAGATTATAGTCAATTCCCCGTGGGTAAAAGAACATTGTTTATTCAAACATCCGAGCTGCTATCAAAAATCAAGCGATTATGGTAGGATGATGAACTTCTTATGTACGTGGACAATGACGGGTAAAAACAAATACGATGACGTGCCGGACGGGATGGCAATGTTAGCCGAATATGCTCAATCCTTAGATGGGGCGAAAGTGGAAGTGTTCCAACGACCATTTTAATTATATATTTTATATTTATTATTTGACACATACCATATATTGTGATATAATATAAGTGTAAAACTGTATATTAAATTATCTACTGTGTGTAGAGTGATTTTTAATAAATTGTTTTTTGAAAGCTATTCTAGCTTTCAGGGGCGAATGAGGGATGGACTGGGGTACTCGGGCCATTTCTCTAAACGAAAGAGCGTAATCGCTTGGGTGTATTAGACACCGGAGAGGTTACGCTTGTCTTACTTTTGGAGGAGTGGGACGATTGAAAGTATTTTCAACAAGATTAAGTCGTGAATTCAAGGAAATTATCTTAGTTCCGATAGCAGATTCTCATGACTCAGACGCTTTCGCTGACGAGAAGTATGTTGAGGATAGAATTAAGTTCATTAAGGAGACTCCGAACGCTTTCGCTTTATTAAACGGTGACCTTATGAACATGGCGACTAAAAACTCTAAAAGTGACGTGTACGCCGATAAGTACAGTCCCGATGAACAACTGGACCGCTGTATAGAACGGTATTATCCAATACGAGATAAGATTTTAGGTGTAAACGAAGGAAACCACGAACGACGAATCTCTAGGGAGACGGGCATTCAAGTGACAAAACGGTTTGCTAGAGAACTTGGAATTGAAGATAGATATTCGCCGAGTGGGTTGTATATCATCCTTCGAGTCGGGCAACTTGGAAATAAAAAGCGTGAAAGCAACGGTAGCGGAAGAATACGCCAAGTATGCTACACGATTTATATGACCCACGGAACAAGGAGCGGTAGAAAAGCCGGTAGCAAGGTGAACGCTCTAATGGAAATGTCAAACATCGTTACCGCTGATGTTTATATTCATTCGCATTCCCATCTAGGGGCGATTATACCGGGGGTAGTGAATGTACCGGATTTAAGAAATGATAAAATTCAAGTCAATGATACCTTATACATTAACACCGCAGCGTCACTTGACTACGGTGGTTATGGTGAAATTGGGGAATATCATCCGCTTAGTAAGAAGTCGCCAATAATCTATTTATGTGGAACGAGGAAAGCTATAGATGCCGATTTAGGGGAAAGGATGAACTGGCTTGATTGATAAAGTTGTATACATCTGTCATGAGTTTGGAGGTAAAAAAGAGAACGCCGAGAAGGTGGCAAGACTCATTGAATTGTTTATCGATATTTACCCTAATATTTGTTTCATGTCCCCGATTCATGCGTTCGGTTACTTATACGATTCGGTGGATTACAATACAGGGATGGAGTATTGCTTAACCCTCTTAGATATGTGCGATGAAATGTGGACGTTTGGAAGTAAGAGTATGAGTAGAGGTTGTATGATTGAAAAAGAGTATTGTAAAAAATATAACATCCCGATAATAGAAAGGGGTGATTATAACGAATACGAATCGGACATTGTTTGGTAGAGAAGTAATATTTTGTGATGAGCTCGAAATTACGAGGAATAATTTATTAGACGTTTTAACCCAAGCTTTAACAGTTCATCAGAAAAATAGTAACGACATTGATTATTTATATAAATATTATCGGGGCAAACAACCAATATTACAAAGGACTAAACAAATAAGACCCGAAATTTGCAATAAGATAGTGGAAAATCATGCTTACGAGATAGTAGAGTTTAAGAAAGGTTATATATTTGGTGAACCAGTTCAATATGTTCGTAGGGGAGAAAGTATAGAAGAAGATTATATTTCTTTGTTAAATGAATATATGTTTATAGCTGATAAGGCGCAAAAGGACAAAGAATTAGCAGAATGGTTTTTGATTGGCGGGACAGCTTACCGTATGGTTTTACCGAGTTCCGAGATGGACCCCGATGTACCTTTCGAAATTGATACTTTAGACCCTCGATATGCTTTTGTAGTTTATTATAACGGTTTTGGTAAAAAACCTTTAATGGGAGTTAAGTATGTAGAAAATGCAGACGGTGAGATTGTATATAGTATTTATACACGTGATACTTATTTCGAGGTAATAAATGATCGGATAGTAAAAGAAGAACCTCATGCTTTAGGATATATACCGATTATTGAATATCCTGCTAATGCTTCAAGGTTAGGCGCCTTTGAGGTAGCACTCCCTTTATTGGACGCTTTAAATAATATTACTTCTAATCGTTTAGATGGTATTGAGCAATTTATTCAGAGTTTTATTAAGTTTGTTAATTGTGATATTGATGAG
>JAKOQC010000366.1 GCA_029778565.1 bacterium | reverse complement strand
TTTATCTAGTAGTGCATTACTGCAATTTTGGATTAACAAACATCAATCAGACGATGTGGCAACCTTATACTTGAGAAACATCAAACTCGAAAAAGGCAACAAAGCAACAGACTGGACTCCAGCTCCTGAAGACGTGGAAGCGGAAATCAACACAGTTAAAACTGATGTAGCTACCTTGACCACCAATTATGATAGCATTACTGCTAGGGTAGAAAGTGCCGAAGGTGATATAGACACTCTAACAGGTGAGATTACCGGGGTAAAAACCAGAACAGGCAACCTAGAAGTTAGGGCGGGTAACATTGAAGCAAGCATTTCAGCTATTGAAGAAGATGTTGATGATCATGGCAACAGACTTGTAAGTGTAGAAAATGCTGTTGTAGAAGTACTGCCGGGGCAGATAGCATTAAAGGCAGATGCTAGTGAAGTCTACACTAAGACTGAAATTGATAGAAAGATTGATGGTATTGAAGTTGGTGGGAGGAATTTATACCAAAATAGTAAAGGACCTTTTACACTAGAACCAAAAAATACTGGACAAGCAGAAGATAATTATAATTTATATCGCTTTTACTGTGAAATGGAATTAAACGAAACCTATACCATTAGCGCTGATATAGAAATCACACATGGTGATTTTGATCAAGTATCTGTTTACCCCTACCCAGGCGGTAGTTCCAGAGCAGTTCCTATTCCTTCAAACGGTAGAATCAAGCACACCTTTGTAAAAACAAGCGAAACTACAAATAGTGTATTAATATATGCCGGGCTAACGGGTTCTACAAGAGGGCAAGGGATAATTATCAGAAATGTAAAGATCGAAAAAGGTAACAAAGCCACTGACTGGACACCTGCACCGGAGGATGTAGATGCGGCAATCAACACAGTTAAAACTGATGTAGCTACCTTGACCACCAATTATGATAGCATTACCGCTAGGGTAGAAAGTACAGAAGGCGATATAGACACTCTAACGGGTGAGATTACCGAGGTAAAAACTAGAACAGGCAACCTAGAAGTTAGAGCAGGTAACATTGAAGCAAGCGTTTCAGCTATTGAAGAAGATGTTGATGAGCA
>JAKOQC010000365.1 GCA_029778565.1 bacterium | reverse complement strand
GTCATTTTTTCTGGCTCGTGCCGCTTAAGTGGAATTGTATCCATATCTATAATAGTAGTGCTTAAGTAGTTGATGGTCAAGGCTAAAGATTTGCTATACTAATGAAATGCACAAAGAGATAGTTATTATTCTTGATGATATACGCAGTTGTTATAACGTGGGCTCTATCTTTCGTACCGCCGATGCTGCTGGCGCGCACGAAATTGCGCTATGTGGTATTACTCCTTACCCACGTGTACCTGGCGATACTCGCTCAGAGCGAGTAATAGAAAATAATACCAAAATGATACATAAAACCGCCCTAGATGCCGAAAATTCTGTAAAATTCCAACACTTTCATACCGTTCTCGATGCTATAAAATATTATGCTGATAAAAAGTATCAAATAGTAGCCCTCGAAAACAAAGTAGAGGGCACAGCCAATATTTTTACATTCAAGCCAGAAAAGAACATTGCATTAGTGGTAGGCTCTGAAACTGAAGGAATCGACCCTCAGGTTATTAATATGTGCGACGCTACCATAGAAATACCCATGCATGGCATCAAAAACTCTCTAAATGTATCGGTAGCAACAGGAATTGCGCTTTATGTACTAAGCCAGGCTAAAGATCTTGGCTAATCGTTACATAGGTGATATACGACTTCTCTGGAGTACTTATCTTTATCTGCTCAAACTGTGGAGCATTTGTTAACCTACCACACGCTACAAGCGTTGCTAAGCCCTCTGTACCTGCTTTAGTGCTTGTCTGGTAGACAGCACCAGATATATTTTTAAGCGGCGAATTTTGGTAGTAATAACGAATGGTTGGCGCAGCCCCCAATGTTCCGACACACACATTTATATTTTTGTTGGTAAAGCTCGTAAATGCTGGTGCAAAGACATTGAGACTCTTGTTTGGTTCTACAGTACAGGCCCTAAAATTCGTATTACTCTTAAACCCAACTTGCACAACGCAGGCTGCACCATTTACTCCATCTTGAGAAATAATTGCAGCATTTCTCCCATCTTTTGAAGGATTAACCGTATTAATTGTTATTGGTGCAACAATAACGGGTCTGGGTTGAGTTGGTGTTGCTACTGGAGTTGGGGTTGTGCTAGCTTCCATTCTATTGGCTCGTACGCTACCCGAGAGTAAATAGAGCTCGAAGGTTGTGTTAGATAAATTACTGGTAATATTCTGACTAATGCAGTATGGATTATAATAACTCCCTGCAACTGTTTGATTGTCTTGAGCAATAATAGTACCGTTCGTTTTTATTACCATATTAACCCGTGCATTGCCTGAGGTATCGCGCAGCCACCAACATGCTTTGAGCGTCTTGCCAGCCAAACCATTCAAGTCGCGATTGGGGCCACCCCAAATAAGGGTGCCGCCCGGATACCCCGCTGCATCAAAATAATACCCTTCTGCTCCACCTAAGCCAGTTTCTGGGTCGGGGGTCTGTACAAGAGCAACACCAGTCTGCACTTTATTAGGGTCTCTACTGCTAGCATCATCAATAGCAAAGAAACATACGACCTTTGCTTCGCTGGGGTGGCCAGCAAAGTACTGATCGCACCAACCTCCATCGCCACCACTTGCATGACTAAACCGTAAAATAACAATACCAATTATTGCAATTACTGCAACCAGAATCAGTGCCATCCACCAGCGAAACTTAAATTGTGTTAATTGCTGATTGCTTGTCCGAACATTAGATTTTGGTTTTGTTTTTGTGGGCATATTACCTCTTTTATAGTTGTTATGATTGAGCCTATTATATGAGTAAATAATCTGTATAGTCAAACTAAGCTATTACAAAAATCTCTCCATAAGGAGAGATCTGGTTTTGTAATCTTAGTCCTGGCGTCGTTCTACTTTCCCCTAAAAGAGTATCATCGACGCTGAAGGGCTTAACTGCGGTGTTCGAGATGGGAACCGGTGTACCCCCTTCGCCAAAGACACCAGGACTAAGACTACAAATCTTTGCTGAATCTTGAATTAAATACTAACGATTGGCTAAACAACAAAGAGATAGTAACAACTCTAAATTGCCAGCACATTCATTTCACTTGCAAATGCGAAACAAAAAATCAATGACCTATTAGTACACCTCGGCTAAACACATTACTGTGCGTACACCTAGTGCCTATCAACCACATAGTCTATATGGAGGTTCATGGGGAAATCTAATCTCGAGGGAGGCTTCGTGCTTATATGCTTTCAGCACTTATCCCGTCCGAACATAGCTACCCGACAATGCCCTTGGCAGAACAATCGGTATACCAGAGGTTCGTTCATTCCGGTCCTCTCGTACTAGGAACAACTCCTCTCAAATTTCCTAACGCCCACACCAGATAGGGACCGAACTGTCTCACGACGTTCTGAACCCAGCTCGCGTACCTCTTTAAATGGCGAACAGCCATACCCTTGGAAGGGGCTACCCCTCCAGGATGAGACGAGCCGACATCGAGGTGCCAAACAGCGCCGTCTATGTGAACTATTGGGCGCTATAAGCCTGTTATCCCCGGCGTAACTTTTATCCGTTGAGCACTATCAATTCCACTTTTAAATATAGTGGGTCACTAGCTCCTACTTTCGTACCTGCTTGACTTGTAGGTCTCGCAGTCAAGCTAGCTTGTGCGCTTACACTATCAGTTCGATTTCTATCCGAACCTAGCTAACCTTTGAACGCCTCCGTTACTTTTTAGGAGGCAACCGCCCCAGTTAAACTACCCACCAGACACTGTTCTGCAACCGGATAACGGTTGCAGTAAGAGCCAAGCAATAAACAGGGTGGTATTTCATATTGTGACTCCATCTCGGCTAGCGCCGAGACTTCAAAGTCTCCCACCTATGCTACACAGTTTATAACCAGACTCAATGCCAAGCTGTAGTAAAGCTGCACGGGGTCTCTCCGTCTTGGTGCGGGTAAACGGCATCTTTACCGCTATTGCAATTTCACCGGGTCCCTCGTTGAGACAGTGCCCATATCATTACGCCATTCGTGCGGGTCGGAACTTACCCGACAAGGAATTTCGCTACCTTAGGACCCTTATAGTTAGGGCCGCCGTTCACTGGGGCTTCAGTTTGATGCTTGCACATCGCTCCTTAACCTTCCAGCACTGGGCAGGCGTCAGTCCGTATACATCCACTTTCGTGTTCGCACAGACCTGTGTTTTTGATAAACAGTTGCATGGGCTCTTTTGCTGCGGCCTCTCACCTTATTGGGTGCGAGTAATCGCGTTTGTTATCTCAATTTTTATTTTACTCATTAAGTTAAAACGTGGCTCACACCAAAAAAGGTGAGAGGCAGACCTTATCCCGAAGTTACGGTCGCTGTATTGCCGAGTTCCTTAACGAGGGTTCTCCCGAGC
The DNA here is from genome assembly GCA_029778565.1 of bacterium. GTDB lineage: Bacteria > Patescibacteriota > Saccharimonadia > CAILAD01 > BJGX01 > JAHFOQ01. The sequence continues at coordinate 4,729 of JAKOQC010000365.1, read as the reverse complement.
ACCTTGGTCTACTCGACCCGACCACCTGTGTTGGTTTGCGGTACGGACGGTAGTATCTATTAACCCAGTTACTTTTCTAGTCAGTTTGGCTTGCACAAATTTCGGCATTACTGCCAATTTCATTCGTGTTTCACCTATACCTAATGGTATAGACTACGCACTTAGACGGATATAGCCATAAATCCGCTCATGCTACCACCCTGCGTCATACTGGGGAACAATACTGCCGGTACAGGAATATCAACCTGTTGTCCATCGCCTACGCTACTCGCCTCGGCTTAGGCCCGACTAACCCTGGGACGATAAACGTCGCCCAGGAAACCTTGGTCTTACGGTGGGCAAGATTCTCACTTGCCTTTTAGTTACTCATTCCAGCATTCTCACTTGTACGCGCTCCACCAAACCTTACGGTTCGGCTTCAGTGCCCGTACAACGCTCCTCTACCACTCTGTATTAAAAATACAAAATTCGCATCTTCGGTGCATAGCTTAGCCCCGTTATATTTTCCGCGCAAGATCACAATCGACCAGTGAGCTGTTACGCACTCTTTAAATGCATGGCTGCTTCTAAGCCAACATCCTGGTTGTTTATGCAATCTCACCTCGTTTCCCACTTAGCTATGACTTTGGGACCTTAGATGGCGATCTGGGCTGTTTCCCTTTCGAGCGACGAACTTAGCTCCGCCGTTCTGACTGCCACGGTAATCTCTACCGGTATTCGGAGTTTGATTGAGCGCAGTACCACAAGTGGCCTGCTACCCATTCAGTGCTCTACCCCCGGTAGGTAGTTCGTGACGCTAGCCCTAAAGCTATTTCGAGGAGAACCAGCTATCTCCAGGTTCGATTGGAATTTCTCCGCTAACCACAGCTCATCCAAGCCATTTGCAGCTGGCGGTGGTTCGGCCCTCCACGTAGTTTTACCCACGCTTCAGCCTGGCCATGGTTAGGTCACCTGGTTTCGGGTCTACTGCATACCACAAATTCGGGCATTTAACCCTCGCTTTCACTACGGCTCCGGTGCGAACGCACCTTAACCAAGCGATATACAGTAACTCGCTGGATCGTTCTACAAAAAGCACGCGGTCACCCCTCACCATTTTAATCAAGTAATTCGTTTTAATAATTCCTGATAAGCTTTTCCTCTAGGTTTTAGCTTATTTTAACGTCTCATCGCCAATCGACGCGATACAAACGCTTCATAATAAATCAGTTCCCAGTCGCTCGCGCGACTCGTATATACTGACTTACCAGTTTTATGCTCTATATATCTTCGCTTTAGATTATTAGTCTGGCCAATATAATATTGGTTAGAATTTTTACTATAAAGCAGATAAACATAAAACATGTTGGAATTATACACCAATTGATTAAAAAGGTGAGGGGCTCCCACTCATTGTAAGCATATGATTTCAGGATTCTATTTCACTCCCCTTACGGGGTTCTTTTCACCTTTCCCTCACGGTACTTGTTCACTATCGATCAAACTGTGTATTTAGCCTTGGAAGGTGGTCCTCCCAGATTCAGACAAGGTTTCTCGTGCCCCGTCCTACTTGAGTAAAGTAGATATAAAGACGAAAAGATTTTTAAATACGCGACTTTCACGCTCTATGGTGGTCCTTTCCAGGCGCCTTCTTTTAAGCTTTTCATTTTTTTACTTTATCCACTCGATCCTCATCGGTGGTCGCATAGAAGATACCAGTAATACTACTGATCTCTTCTATGGTCATCTACAATCTCGCAACCCTCTCTGTAATTACTGAGGTAACCTTTAATAAATTAAAGGAAACAGATAAGTTTTGGCTCATCCCATTTCGCTCGCCGCTACTACGGGACTCTCTACATTGATTTCTTCTCCTCTGGGTAGTGAGATGTTTCAGTTCCCCAGGTACCCGCCACTATAGCTATGTATTCACTATAGGGTAAGCTGACATAACTCAGCTTGGGTTGCCCCATTCAGATATCCCCGGATCAAAGCTTGATTGGCAGCTCCCCGAGGCTTTTCGCAGCCTTCTACGTCTTTCTTCGGCACAGTTTGTCAAGGCATCCTTCATATGCTCTTCTGTAACTTTTTATTTGCAATTGCAAGTAATTGATTTGTGCTGACAATTTAGAATTGTCAAAAAATCATTACATGCCTTTGTCATTTACCCTTAAATCTTTGTTATAAGATTTATCGTTAGTATTTAGTTTTCAAGAAACAAAAATGGCCGCTGCTTTTTGTGCGCTTCTTGCGCAAGTAGGCGACCATATACGAGTTAACAAATCAAAGACTAGACGGGTTTACCTCCAGTACATGATTGATAACTCATATATAATCACCTTTTGTTTAACGGTTTTAATATTAGCAAGAATTCATCGAGATGTAAAGAGTATTTTATACTTATTCTAAAGAAAGTGGCCAATAGAAAACTATTGGCCTTAAAGATACGTATTAGCAAGGTTGTATTGAGTTATCTCACTCACTACAAAATGTTGGCTCATAGATAGTTTAATAAGTAGCTCGTTAACCATTCCGCCGTGCTCTTGGCAAATGGTATTGCGTACTCGTTGCCATGCCACATCACTTAACACTACATGGGGTGGGCAAATGAGATACAAAGGCATAGTGCGCCAATAGGTGCGAAACCGAATATAATTGAGTGGATTCTTTGTCCATCCATAGCTATATATTTCTGCTACCGTTAATTTGGGGGTTACTAAGTGATACCCACCTCTCAAGTCTGGCAACCGCGACAATGCTTTGTGTAAATCGGCGCGTGGCTCGAAGCCACGAACATGAAAAACGGTAGGTTTCTTCGACACCATCTCCTCTCCCTTTATTTTGAGGTGCTCTGCAACCTACCCTACAATAATTATTATCTCTATACAACCTAAAACCCGCCATTAGTGTTTGGCGGGTAAAGGAAAAAGCTACAGTTGTTAGCTATTTAACATAGACTACAATCGAGGCACCAGAAGGAGCGGTTTCGCCGGCCGGGAGAGAGCCGACTGTACCACCGAGCTGTTCGGCAATTTGCTTAGCGGCATCAGCATTTTGACCGCTTACATCTACAACGGTTAGCTGTTTAACGTTGTTTTTGTTCTTGGCATCAGAGGTACCAATAATGGCAATCGAGCCAGAAAACTTGTCATTTAGCTTTTTGGTAGTACCATCAACATCACCACCAGCATTTACCAAGGCTACTTGTACTTGTGATTTCTGATCGATAGCTATTGGGCCAACATTTATTAACTTATTGGTGCTTGGTCGGTACACAATGGCCTTTTTGGCCTTGGTATAAATAAGTATCTTATCGCCATTTTGAGCATTAGCAAAGAATGGTTGGTCTTTAAGCTTTTCTTTGTCGAGCACGGTAGCTACGGTTGGTGTCTCGTCGGATGGTAGATCGATAAGCTTGCCTACTTGCTTAACCAACGCATCTGTTTCGGCCTGTGCAACTTGGTTTGGATTTTTCTTAATATTCTGATACTGATTGTAGAAATAAAATGCGGCAATCCCAAGGACTACAACAATTACTCCAAGAGCAATCACTAAGATCATACTTAGATTACTCGAAGACTTCTTTTCCATTAATAACTCTCCCTCACTTTTAGGTTACTTTTACGTATAACTTAAGGATAATCGAAGCACACTATTACTGTCAACAGAAGAGTAAAACTTTTATTAAACTGAATTTAAGCTTAGAACTTTCAGGGCTGCTATTTGATAATTTTATGGAGTTGGAGAGCCAAGGTTGAGACTTTGCTCGAGCTTGTTTAGTCGCTGTTGCAGGTCGGCATTTACTTGTGCTTGTTTAGCGTTTTGTGATTTTAGCTCTTGTATATTCACATCATGCTGATCCACCCGCTTCGTCAATGCCAATAAGTCATCACTTAGGCTCGTAAGTTTAATACCTTGGTCAGAGAGTTGTTGGTTGGTTTTGTCTAAGTTACCGTTTTGTTCTTTTATAGCTTCTACAATGAAGGGCATAATACCGTCTTTGTTAAGAGAGAGTTTACCATTAGAGTCGGTAGTAACGAGTTCGGGTAAGATCTTTTGGATGTCTTGGGCAATAAAGCCATCTTGTTGGGTACCGGTGGGATCAGACTTCCAGTTGTAGGTAACACCTTGAATTTGGTTAATGATGTTTAAGCCATTACTAATGTTTAATATATTGGTCTTAAGAGTTTCGTCTGAGCTACAGCTCCAGCCAGTACCGGTGACTACGGTACATTGCGTACCACCGGAGCCATTAAACTTGGCAACGTTGGTAGTAGTTGTGTCAGAGACTTCGAGTTGCATGGAAGGATTAACTAAGCCCAGACCGGTTTTGCCACCGACGACGACGAATGAGTTGGCCTGGGTGACGGTGCGCAAGGTTGAATCGAGACCGATACCGACCGAATTAGTGGCGGTGTTGCTGAGAGTAATGTTGCGACCAAATGTAGTTGAAAAATCAGCATTGGCATTCGTACCGCCACCAAAGGCTGTTGAATCAAAGCCTCCCGCAGTATTAAAATCACCAAAAGCAACCGATTGTACGCCACTGGCTGTTGCGTTATTTATGGCAAAGGCACCTGTATTGGTAGCACGACCGCTGTTAAATGCTGCCGAATACGCTCCGGTAGCTTGGGTACCATTCCCAAAGGCAATAGCAAATTCATTACTAGCAGTAGAATTAGTACCACCAGCCAAAGAACCATTTCCACTAGCTAAGATTGCCCCATTACGCGAATAACCTATTGCCGTT
>JAKOQC010000364.1 GCA_029778565.1 bacterium | reverse complement strand
GAGGATGCGACCACTGAACAGGCAATGGTAATAATTATTTGAATCCAAGAGTTTTGCATCGGCTAACCTCCTTTTCTTCCTCTCTGACATACTTATCCGCGAACTAGTCCTCCATAGTCTTTAGATAAGCCTTTTTTAAGACTTTTTCTATACCACGCATGAAACTCTGCAATGGATGCTCCGACGGTTATGCCGCACATGGCTACATTTCCTCGACCGAAACCATCTGCACCTCTTCCACCTACAACTAAATCCCCGCCTGTCGATATCAAATTGCCATTATAAGCATATGACCCAATTTCTTCCATATTAATGTATACTGTAAAAACACTACTATCCCAACTTCCATCCCAACTTACACTCCAAAGAAAATCTTTTGTATAATCAACCGTGGAAAACAAAATCTTTTCCGAGCCCTTTTGTGTACGAATATGCATTATGAATTTAAATTCTTCAGATTCAACACCAACTCTAAAACCATATTGGCTAGCGATTGTACCTGAATGTTTTTTTCTCATCAGCCATACGGGGCTATTGTTTGTACCATTCTGTAAGCCCCACCATATTACATTTTTTTGGGGCGATGCTGACACAATATCAATATTCGGATTATTTTTTATAATGCAATTTCCGCCACTAAATGTTGACTGTAGTCCTTCAGGTGTCCATATTGGTTCGCCTTGTATAATAGCAGGCTCTCCGCACATTCCACTTCTATCAAGCACTTTTCCGCAAAATTGGTCCCGCGTAAAATCCAAAAATAAACGTGACCCCGGTGGTGCAGGTGTATAAAACATAAGCCTACACCTCCCGAATCGTTACGGTTACAGTTACGTCCACAGCGGAGTCTATTTCTGTATCGTTTGACACCGCTATTTTTATGTTTCCTGCAAGTGGCGGCAACAACCTAGTATGTGCTTCTACTGTAAGTCCGTTTGCACGAGTGGTTTTTTTCGGGATTGTGAACCAATCAACAAAATAGCTCTTCTCTCCTATCGTGTCGTAAACTTCTACTGTCAGATCGCTTTCTGCGCTTGGATTATCGACCTCCAGCCTCAACGCGCTCTTTATGTTGCCTGTCGGGGCTATTGTAACTTCTTTT
>JAKOQC010000363.1 GCA_029778565.1 bacterium | reverse complement strand
AGTTGGTCTTGCGGGAACGCCGATGATGGTTCCAGCTGGAGTTTTCATTGGAGCGCCTCGCCTCCACAATGGACTTCGCTCAGATGAATTCCCTGCAATCCTCCAGCGTGGCGAAACCGTGCTACCAAAAGGAGCCGATCAAGCTCAACCGACGAGCGTTAAAATAGTGAACGTGCTCGATCCCTCCATTGTCGGCAACTACTTAGGCACAGCGGAAGGCGAGCGAGTAATTGTAAATATAATGCAAAGAAACATAAGGAGGATAACGTAATGCCTTTCACAAGTGGATATGTAACAGGGACAACAAGCGACCCCGCGCACTATAAATTTTTAAACGTAGTAAGAAACTTTGCAGTAGCAAACGGTTGGCAACAGTTAATGTATGATGGCACTAGCGCAAATCGTTATGTCTTTCTACGAGGGCCTGGGCTGACGGGTAATGACCCGGTATGGGTTGGACTTGATACATATCAAAGTGTTTATAATGGTTATTACAATATTGCTTTATCGTGCTCAAACGGATTTTTATCTTCTCAGGATTATTATCATCAACCACAGATAAAGCGTATTGGTATAGCGTTGTCTTATGACAGAATAGATTACTGGATTCATATCAATGCTCAAAGAATAGTATTCGTATGCAAGGTAGGGCAAACATATTATGAACACGGATACATTGGTAAGTTTATCCCATATCTATCGCCTATTCAATACCCATACCCAGCATTCGTTGGTGGTATGCTTGGATATAACTCATATAACGAATATGACACTTGGACGGGAATATTATCAACGGTAAGATATGATTCTACAAGCAACCAATACTCGCCATATTTTGGTACGCAATATAGAGGTGGTGGGCTACATGGATGGAATGGGCAAGTCTATAGTAGCTTTGATAATGCCTGGAGTGCTTGTGAGAAGATAACGGTAGGATCCGATACTAAGGCTCATGGTTATATGGCATCGGAATTGCTTGGCAAACGGCCTGTTTACAACATAGACTTAGCAATCCTCTATGATTCTAACCCACAATATCAATTATTGCGTGCTGGCACTTACGGCACACTCGATGGCGTTTACTTGATAGATACGAGATACCCTGAAATCTACGCTGAAGATACGTTTACTGCAGAAGATAAACATTTCATAGCATTTCCAGCTTATACAGGGTCAAAAGGTCAAGTTTTACTGCAAATAGACGATTAAAGGAGCGAGCAATTATGGGATATGTTACTGGAACCTGCACATCATTTGCAGACATAAAGAGTACAATTATTTCTATTGCGCAATTAGCTGGATGGAGCTCAACCACCGATAGCTCTGGCAATACCGTGATATATAAAGGAAATTTATATGTAATGATTGATATGGGTAGAAATATTTATTCTACTCCATATTATGATTGCGTAAGAATAAAGGGAAGGACTGGAATAAATGAAGGAACCTCACCTATAGCGGTTGGAATTTCAAATTGGTATGGTTATAGAGACAGTTATCCAAGTATAATCTATACCACTGGGCCAGTATTATTTCCTGTAAGATATTTTGGTTTTTATTACTCAGATATAGATGAAATTTATTTTGTTATAACATACAATTACATTTATCAGTATATAGCTTTCGGTAAAAGTAATATTACATTACCTGGCACTGGACTTTGGATAGCAGGCACGTGTGCATGTGAGGGTGACAATCCCTACCCCTATGGCAATTCGGCTTCATCTTGGTATAGACCCATGAACATATGGATGAGTCCGGGTAGCACAGAAACCCACCAAGATCGTGGCATTATTTCGCCAGCGATGTTTTGGTTAAGCAAGCGCACATATCATTCCTCCACTACTACCTATGCAGATAGGAACTACTGGTTGCATAGCAACTTGGGCGACGGAGGAGATCCTTGGTCGCTTGCAACTTCACAAACATATTCAGACGCTATTGGAGCTTCTTATGTAGAACGGTATCTTAAATCACAACCTCAACAGGCGAATAACCAAGCAATGCTTCTACCCATCATGGCTTATAAAACAAGTTATGCTTATTCTAATACTTATTATCACGTTGCGACACTTCAAAAAGCAAGACACATTAAGATCAACTATTTAGATCCAGAAACAATAGTTACAAATGGAGACGAACAGTGGGTTGTCTTTCCTTGGTTTAAGAAAGTGCAAATGCCTCCCCATGCTCATGCAGTTGAGGATAGGGAAGGTAGCATTTCTTACATATATTATGCGGTTAATCATAGCGGTAATTATGGATGGGCTGTTAAAAAGGAGGCCTAATGGTGGGATATTATTTTAGCCCCACCCCCATAAATGACCTTTTACCAACCATACAATACCTTGGCGGTTATGATTGGGATGCCACAAAACATATCACCCCAATTTTAACTTATCAGGTTAGCTTGTTTGTTGGCAATTCTACACCAACATTTACTATCTCCCCTCACCAGTATACAGGCTATATAACAGATCCTATTTATAGCGATTGGTATAACAGGATACGCTTAAATCCGTCATATATAAACGTTGGCACCTTAATAGTTGATAAAATTTACGATGTGGAAATTTGGAATGCGGACTTGCATAACCCAAGAACCTTGAATAATCTTGGGTTAGTAAACATTGATGGGATCGAAATCGAAGGGCCCACATCTTACCCTTATATATTCAGCCCTACCCATGCAGAATTATATCGTATCAAAGTAAAGATGGGTGGGCCGCCAACCATAGATGCAAAGATAACTTTTAATTTTGATATTTACCCAATAGCAATCACTATTGAAGGACGACGCGTAATTGTATTTTACTGGATGCCAAGGCGACAATTCACAGAAAGGTTAGAGTGGCTTACTGACCTCATCGAAACCTATTCAGACGAACAGCGTATCGCTTTGCGCACAGCTCCAAGACGACACATTACTTATTCATATGCTAAAACGCCTTATTATGGCTCGCAGATAGCTACACTCGCAAAAGGGTGGGTCTTTCGGACGTGGGGTGTTCCCATATGGGCCGAAGCTGAAAAAATAGCATCTATCCCAAGCGGAGCAACGACAATAAGCTTTAACACAAAAAACGCAAGTTACGATAATGCAGCATTCATATGGGAAAGCGACGATAAAAACGAAGCAGTTAATATTGTGACTTTAAGGGACAATGGCATCGATATCGACCAACCCGTGAAACATAACTACAGCAACGCATTGATCATGCCGTTACTTTTCGGCATTATGCAAGATGGACTTCACATGAAGAAAGACTACGCAGTCGTCCAGGCTTCAGCGACGTTCACTATAGTAAATGATAAGTATGTATGAGCACAAAACTACCCTACATTGGATGGATATCCAATCCTACGAGATGTATGAGTGAAGGTTGAGAAGTTTAACGAACGCATATACCGAGCATCGGAGTTCATCGATAATGGACAGGGACTCATCGAAATTGAGCCAAATAGGAGCATTATCGAAAAGACAAGCTTGCTCGGCAAAGTTACAGCAAACAAGACAGACTTGTGGCGTTGGCGGCAATTCCTTCATTGGCTT
>JAKOQC010000041.1 GCA_029778565.1 bacterium | reverse complement strand
TCACGCGCGCTATGGCCATAGATCATGGGAAAGACAACATCAGGGTAAATTGCGTTTGTCCCGGTGACATAGATACCCCTTTGCTTAGAGGAGAAGCACGTCAACTTGGTGTTACCGAAGAAGAGTTTCTGCAGTCTTCCGCCAGCGAAAGACCTCTCGGGAGGATAGGGACTCCTCAAGACGTGGCCAACGCAGTTTTGTTTTTAGCAAGCGATTTATCTAAATGGATAACGGGTGCTGTATTGGTAGTAGACGGCGGTGGGTTAGCTTAGTGAGAATAGGTAGGTTATCTAGTGATCCAGTAAACATATCTTAGGAGGGAGGGGAATGATATGGCCTTGTTAAAAATATCTCCGATTTTTGTAATAGTTGCACTATTGCTTAAAGGGGTAGACGTGAAGGTAGCAGCATCTATTGCCGCAGTCTATGGGGCTTTTATTGTCGCGTTTGTTGACAAGCGTAGTTATAACGACATTGTAAATAAAGTGGTTGAAAGTGTGAGCACTATAATACTTGTATTTTTTATACTTATGTTTGCTTATGCTATGGCAGAATCTTTTATGGCAACCGGCGTTGGGGCTTCGATAATAAGGTTAGCGCTTAGAATGGGTGTTACAGGTAAGCTAGTAGCCGTGGTTGCTTTTTTAACAACAGCAGCGCTTTCTATAGCAACAGGTACTTCGTGGGGAACCTTTGCAGCCTGTGCTCCTGTATTCTTATGGTTGAACCACATTACGGGCGGAAATTTTGCGTTAACTACTGCAGCATTAGCGGGTGGTTCCTGCTTTGGTGATAATATAGGCCTGATATCTGATACGACTATAGTCAGTTGCGGGGTACAAAATGTCGAAGTTATTGATAGGGTTAGATATCAAGGGATTTGGTCATTGCTTTGTCTTGTGTTGTCGGCGTTGTTATTTTTTGTAGTTGGTATAAGCATGGGTCTTCCAGATCAACCATCCTTGGCGTCTGAGGCAATTGCACAGATTCCACCGGAGGCCTGGGCGACATTAGAAGCAGAAAGACCATCTGCTGTTATGTTGCTAAAACAGGTCAGTGAAGGTGTTCCAAACTATATGATTCTGCCTTTTATCATTGTGTTAATTACTGCTTTCAAAGGTGTCCCAACCTTA
>JAKOQC010000040.1 GCA_029778565.1 bacterium | reverse complement strand
TTTCGATAGGCATGTGGGCTCAAGTGTTATCGTATTATTTTATAAGAGTGTTGAATTCGCAGTTGCGAAATACAGAAGTGCTAATATATACTAGCATTTCAATATTGATTGATGTAGGTATAAAGCTATTGCTATATAAAAACTTAGGTCCTATGGTTTTGGGGTTGGGCCTTAGTGTAAATTATATAGTTTTATGGTTATTTATAACATATGCATTAAACTTATATAAAGAGTTAAAAGACACTTTTTTATCACTAGTGGTAGGTTCTCTATTTTACATTGTAGCATATATATTTATTAGTCAAAAGCTTATTGGATTTTCGCATATTGTTCATTTTATTTCTATAGCTAGTATATCTTGCTTATATTGGATATTTTATGTATTATTACAACCGCATTTAAGAAAATATATCTATTTGCTAATTGGAAGTTTACATGATTTATTTTGATATGAGGTGATGACTTTTTTGAATAAGATTTGTATAAATACTCGGGTACTTTCCTCGTCTTTGTCAGGGGTTCAAAGATATATTCTAGAATTACTGGATAGATTACAAAGCGAATTACAACCTATTGTACCTAACAAACCCTTGCACGGAATTACTGGCCATATTTGGGAACAGTTTGTCTTACCTACAAGATTAAAGGGGAATTTGCTTATTAGTCCATCCAATACAGGACCACTAATGGTGGAGAGACAAGTTGTAACAATTCACGATATTACACCGTTAGATCACCCCGAGTGGCTGAATCCTAGGTTTGCAAGATGGTATCAATTTTTGATCCCTCGTTTGGTTCATAAGACGCAAAAGGTCATTGCTGTATCTGAGTTTACTAAAAGTAGGATTTGTGATGTTGCATCATTGAAACCTAATAAAGTTGTTGTCATTTACAATGGCATCGATGAACGTTTTCGACCTAAATCTTTTGGGGAAATAGACCAAGTTAAGGATGCACTCGGAATTGCAGATTTTAGATATATTCTTACAGTGGCGACCATTGAGCCTCGAAAAAACCTGCAGAGGTTACTTGAAGCATGGAGCACTATATACTCGCGTTTGCCTCGAGACGTTTGGTTAGTGGTGGCCGGAGCTAAAGGAAAGGATATAATTTTTAAAAACACTTCGCTTGATAAACTACCTCCAAAAGTGTGCATGCCCGGATATGTACCAGACGAATATCTTCCTACATTATATTCTGGTGCTATTGCATTAGTATACGTATCTTTGTATGAAGGTTTTGGCCTTCCCCCTCTTGAGGCAATGGCCTGTGGTAC
>JAKOQC010000362.1 GCA_029778565.1 bacterium | reverse complement strand
TGGTAAGGCGAAAATAATAAATGTGGACGAAAACGGAAATGTAAAAGTCCAACTATCTGGAAAGATAGTTGAAGAAATAGTTTTGTTTAACCAAAGGGAGATAAGAAACACGGAACTTCACGAGTCTGTTGTTATACCATCAACACTTCTGTCAAAAATAAGAGATTTTGATATACTTATTACCGATACAAATACTCACGGAAACACAGTCAAACCCGCTATGTCGTTGTCATTCCATCCCAACACTACTGATCCAGACACGTCATTTTTATCTTTCAAGCCTGATAACAAAAACACTCTATACAGTTGGCGTGTGGCTCCACTTGATCTAGCGGCAAGACATACTCTTGTGACAGAGATTCCCGAACTAAGTGGTCCTTGGTTTGCGTCAGCAACCGTAACACCATACCGGAATATGTCTGTATGGTATTTGTTAGGTATGGCTAATATGCGTTTTTATAACCGAATGACCGTGGTTGACGACGCCGAACTGAACGACAAAACAAAATTTCTCAACACAATTAAATCATCTGTTCTCAACGCAGGTATAGATTTAAGAATGCATATTAGATATCTCACAGCCCCAACTATGGGGAGCATTACAGCTAAGTTTAGGGGGATTGTATAAAAATGTTACAAAGTGCTATTGAGCAAGCGTTAAGCGAACTAAACAAGAATGATGAAGAAAGAATTGACTTAGCCAAAGGGTTAAAGGACACAAATCAACATGGATTTGTTGATTTGGTAAGGTATTTTTTAACCGATACCTTCCCGCCAATTAGTTATGACGACGTAAGACCTTATTTACCTAAATAACGCTAAAAACTGACACAACAGAGCAATATAGTTGGACTTTTAGGGAGCGGATTTTCCGCTCCCTTTAGTGATTGGGGGTGATCCTTTGTACCAAGCACGAATACTAGACAAAAATCGAAAGTTAGTCGCAATACTGCCGGGCGTTCGCTGGCACTACACAAGGCGGATCAACGAGGCGACCGATGTAAGCATCTACATCCCAAGAGAAACCATAGACGA
>JAKOQC010000361.1 GCA_029778565.1 bacterium | reverse complement strand
TCGATGCGAGTTGATACGCATCGCTACCTTCGATGCGAGTTGATACGCATCGCTACCTTCGATGCGAGTTGATACGCATCGCTACCTTCGATGCGAGTTGATACGCATCGCTACCTTCGATGCTAGTCGATACGCATCGCTACCTTCGATGCGAGTTGGTATGCATCGCTACCTTCGATGCGAGTTGATACGCATCGCTATCCTCGATGCGAGTTGATACGCCCACCAACTTGCCTGCCATTCGCAGACCCATTGCAGTCCAAATTATGTCCTGATTAATCACCAACCTGCCCGCCCGCTAATTAACCTTTCTAGTTCGGCTTTAAGGGTCCTTGAAATAGATACTGATGAAACACGATTACTAGGTACTTTGAAAGAAGTACCCATTCAAGGCCAAATTCTGTCCTGATGAAACCCTTGAACTAATCATTTTGGCCTTGAATGGGCCCAGCCACCCTAATGCTCTGGCCCAGCCACCCTAATGCTCTGGCCATGTTAGCCTAATGCTCTGCCCATGTTAGTATCAACAAGTTTACCTGCCAACCAGCCGGTTTATACGACCCAAATGTCTATCCTGATCGATTAAGTCAAAAAAAAAGTAGCCTTTCGGCTACTTCTTTCTATTCTTTTCAAACTGTTTATCTTTAATTGTACAATATATCAATATAACTATGTAAATCAATAAGCCAAATACATATTCCATATATACCTCCTATTTAATCAGTAGTGCTGTTTCCAGCACTACTTTTACTAAAACTCAAATGTTGCATCAACTTTTATTATCTCTAGCTGTTTCTTTTGCTTAGTGCCTTGCTTTTCATCTGTGTTGTTGTTCTTTTCAACTTTGTCCCAGTCAACATATAAGTTCCTTCCTGTCATTTTGCCTGCTTTTACGTAAATTGCATCACTGTCAATTAATTCTGCTATCATGTTGTCAAATTCTTCAACGTCTTCTAGTGTAACTGCCAGCTTCTTCTTCTTATCTTCTAGTTCTTTAGCTAACTTAGCGTCAGCTTTTTCAACTAATGCACGTAGTTCTTCTTGTTCTTTCTTGTTTTTAATTTTAATTATTATGTCTCCATTTGCTTCAGTTGCTATGTACTCCCAAAACACTTTCTTTGTTTGTTTTTCATTTACGTTTTTCATTTACAACACACTCCTTAATTTTATTTGCACAAAAAATATGTGCTTAATTATATTATACTTGATTTTAAAAAGAATTGCAAATGTTGAGTTTTTTGTGGGGCGGTGGAGTGAGGCCGCCCCACAAGCAATTAGGTTGACACGCTGAGCTATATCACGATAAGCACCAATCATTCAATCTACTAGTCTGCCTTTCGGCCTGCAATGGGCCAGGATGGCAATCCGGATTGTCATCCGGATTAGCCTATCCTTTTATCAATTCCTATCCTCTTATCAAGTTAATTAGTTTTTCAACTTCTTCCTTGTACTCTATGTCATCTTCAAACCACCAATCAACATCATACATTTCACACACATCATTTATGTCAATGTTACCAACACACTCTTTAACTGTCGCGTATCTATGTTCTTCACCATTCATTCCACCATAGCACCAGTATATAACTCCTTTTGCATCAACTTGTGTTGTTCCTATCAATAAATCATGTAACAAGCCTTTTGCTGTATTGAAGTTCAAGTTCTCAGTTATATCATCTATTGTTATTTCAGTTATTTCATCAGTTGTTTCACGCCTTCCAACTCTCGCAAGTATTTCAACCGGAACCTTCTTTACACCAAGTGCTTTTAGCACGTCAATAAATTCTGTGTCAAATAACTGTTCATTTTTTGTAGCCTCTGTCATTTCATTTGTGTCAACGTCTACAACTATGTTACCACTTAGTAAATTGCCCACCAATACTAAAGCTTCAAGCTTTGTGTTAACTCCTGCTATGTACTCTTTCATTGTTCTTTTCATAATTCAACACTCCTTAACTTAATTATATTTTTTTGCTTGCTTATAGTATAGCTGATTTTGTACTGATATGCAAAAGCTGATATTTTTGTGCCGGGCAGTTACGCCCAGCACATAACCTACTTATTATATCCCGTCTACCAACTCTCCATAAGTAGTAAGTATAACAGCCTTCAACGTATCACCTGCCGGCACATATGCAACGCCTACCACATCGTCAAAGTCTACTAAGTAACCCCATCCATCTCCGTTACTAAAAACAATTAACTTTTCTGCACAGTTTACCTCAGCAGTCTCTACATATATAAACCTTTCATATACTTCGTACTCTGTATTTATTGTATCTTTCCATTTGCTCCAGTTGTACTTCGGATTCACAATGTACAGTCCATCTTTAAATAGCTCTATTACGTCTCTAGCTTCGTCTGTTATTGTGTCTGTTAATATAACTTCTAATCTAAAGTGTTCTGCCTTCATACGTCCTTCAATGTAAGTTGTTGTGTCTCTAAAATCTGTCCTGTCTAGTCTTTCCATTAAGTTTTTTCTTTTCATTCTCAACACTCCTTCTAACCAAGTATTTTAATTATAGCTTATTGCTACAATATTATTATAGCAGAAATTATATAGGCATACAAACATAGATAAGGTTTATTTTGTGGTGGGCGGTAGAGCGGGCTGGCGGATAAGCGTGTTATAGTGGGCAGAACTATTCTGGTGGGCAGAACCATTCAAGGCCAAATCCTGATCCTGATCCTGATCATGATCAACCAACTTAATGCATCATAGAAAAAAAGTCTGCAATGTTGCCTGCTTGCCAACCAGCTTAGATTATCATAATTCAGTGTCCTGATCAGAACTAACCTATTCATCTACAAAATTCGTGCCTGTAGTTCTTTTTGTCACCTGTCTAAATTAGTCGAGTAATAAAGTATGTCGTTCTAATTCGGCCTCGAATGGGCCGAATCATGGTACGGATCAATGCCCTGATGAATAAAAGACAATAAAAATACCGGGTTGTTGCCCTCTGCAAACGCAACCCGGTACCTTTATTAGGAGTGGTTATGACTTAAACTCTGGTTTACAATACCCCGCCCTCAACTTCAACTTTAATACTTGCCGCCGCCCGGCTAGCCTGTTTTCTAGTCGGATTAGACCTTACGTAAATGCTATTGCTGGTAGCTCTGCTCTGTCCGAACGCCGCTTCGAGTACCGTAAACAAGCTCTGTGCTGTCAAGTTGCTAAATACTACTGTATCTTTTTCGCCTTTCTTAGTCGCCTTCTTAACAAGCTCAATTGAAATCTTGTTACCAGCTTTAGTTGCTCTTGCAGTATATCCGTCTCTGTCCTTCAAAGGGTTGAATTCAAAGCGTGTAGCATCTTTTTGTT
>JAKOQC010000360.1 GCA_029778565.1 bacterium | reverse complement strand
ACTCCTCGGAACTGAGTAGCAACGGTTGGCATTTTGATAAAAAGAAAATCTCTAACAATATTTGAATTGTTCGGGTCAGGCTCACCGGGTCTAATGTAGTCTTCAATTTGTTCGGTATGATAAGTTTTAAAATCAGCGCTATAAATCTTTTTGGTATAAACTCGCTTAAGAGCAAGTATCTCTCGGTAATCGTCCGGTGACAAAATTACGTCAACTATCTCACTCGGCTCAATATCTCGCACTATTACCGTTCCGTCCCCGGTGTTCACATAAAGCAACACTACAATTTCGCCGTCAATCTGTAGACGGTTGGATTCTTCTCTAATAAATAATTCCCAATAATTCTTAGGGTCAGAAGTAAAATTATCTATTATCTCTTGTGCGTCTGGAGAAGGAGATGAAATTTTTAGTCCTCTACCAACCAGATAACTCGTAATATTTCTGACTTGCCTTTTGGCTAATGGATTAGTAAGAAATGCTTTCCACGATTCTTCTCTAATCTCTTTTAAATAATCAACGTCTAAGTTCTTCCCGCCCTCCGAGCCCAATAAAGTATACCCCGGCTCGTCTTCAATACTTTCAGATATCGGACGTTCATTATTAAAGAAACTTTTCACTCTATCTAATAAGCCCATTAAAACTCTCCTTTGTCAAAGTAATCAACTGGCTCAACGTCTGCTGCCACAAACGGAGAAAAAGCAGTATCCACCTTCCAACATGCTAAAGCTAATGCAATTACGCAGTCGTCGTGGTATCCCTGGGGTGCTGAATAACGGACATTCCCCGCCCTGGTCATTTCGTATTGAAACAGTTCTAACTCGTAGACAAGCTCAGGAATATAAGGAAATGTTATATTTTGCTGTTCTAACTGAACGGATAAGTGTTCTATTAATTGCTGTTTGCTGGTATTTGTAAACTGGAATCCTTCGGCATTAATTCCGTTTTTAATTACTTGCTCCAATATAGGGTCGCCAACACCAGTAGAGTCCATTAATACCGTCGCATTATACTTTTTAGCCAAGCTCTTTAATCTCTCTATTTGCAACGTATAGTCAACTTGATTAAATCGGTCGAACGCTACTACGTGATTAATTACAGTATCTAAAACTACCATAACACTAAAGTCTTCGTGTTTAGCCACGTCCCAGCCAATAACGTAAGAATGGTTCACTTGTGGCTCTTCAAAGTCACCTTGGATACAATTTTTAATATTTCTAAACACACCCGCCGAGTCTTCGAGAAACTCAGCTAAATACTCTTGTCTAAAAACATT
The DNA here is from genome assembly GCA_029778565.1 of bacterium. Lineage (GTDB taxonomy): Bacteria > Patescibacteriota > Saccharimonadia > CAILAD01 > BJGX01 > JAHFOQ01. Next base: position 1,262 of record JAKOQC010000360.1, on the reverse strand, counting down.
ATCCGGTAAAGTTTTTTTTGCTTCCTCTATCTCAAGAGGGTCAATATAAGGGTTAGCAGAAGTTGGAAAAGTAAATGACTCCCACTCTGGATAACCTGAATCCTGCCCTCGAGCAAATAATTCAAAGAAGAAATTTCTTCCCTTTGGTGTGGAAATAAATACAGCTTTCCCTTTCGTATCACTAAGTGTTGGTCGTAAAGCTGACTCCCAAGCCTCTCTATTCACTAATGCTGCCTCGTCAATTACAAGCATGTCTATACCCACACCTCTAAGCGCATTGTAATTATCCGCACTTTTAAACTCAATTGCCGAACCAGTTTTTAACTCTAATCTCCTAAGAGACCTTAAATCTTGAGATATAACTCCTTGAGCTGCATTAGACAAAAGTCTGTAAGCTATAATACTCTGATTATAAACAGGAGCAACCCACCAGTTCAATGACCCCGGCTTTTCTAATGCATTCTTAACTATCTCGTATGAACAAGCCAGCGTCTTCCCCCACCGCCTACCCGTGCTACAAACTCGAAATCTTGCTTTGGAGTTGTGGAGTTGCAATTGTGCTGGGTGGGGGTCATATTTAATCGTTATCTTTTGCATTGAGACCTCTAAAGTCTATTATGATAGGTCTTTCTCCTTCTTTACCTTCGGGGTTCTCGCCTAATGCAACTTTCCCCACACTTTGTAATTGCTTCAATGAATTAGCAAGCTTCTCCAATAACCTAACTTGCCTCTCTATTAAAGCATCCGTTCTTTGCTCTTCTGTTTTCTTTTGTAAATAAATAATTTGTTTCTCAACTATCTCAACAGCTGAACGAGCAACCCGCAGACATAAATTGTCAAAACTGGAAGCCTCAGAAGCTAAAAGTTCCGATTGCTTCTCTTGATACTTTTGTTCAATTTTTGTTCGAAAGATGTTCTTTTCTGTAGTCCAGCCTTCCTTAGCCGATTTTTGCCTAATGGTAGAAAAAGAAACAGCGTATTTTTTTGCTAACTCTTCAAGAGTAATATCGTTTTCAATATACTCTTGCTTTATTTTTGTCCAATCTCTTTTAGCCATTAATCTTCCTCATAAACCTCCACCTTAAATATTTTTCCCCTCAACAACATTAACTTAATCACTTCCGCTATTTCTGTTTCTGAAACATCTAATTTAATCCTCGCACCATTCCCCGCACCTGAAAAATTAATTGCGGATTGGATATCGGGTAATGAAGCATAAAATGAACAAACCTTTTCTCCCATACTTAACCCCCGTGAAACTT
>JAKOQC010000359.1 GCA_029778565.1 bacterium | reverse complement strand
ATATTAACAACAAATTCTTGTGTTTTAGGATTAACAACACCCATAACTTTATAAGAAGAGCTAATAGAATGGAGTACTCCACCTCTATCAGCTTCAGCTATTTTTGTCCAAGTGGATCCATCACTGACTTCAACAAATAGCGTTCCTTCAGAAGGAACTCTTCTTGCATCGGGATCAGTGTCACTATCATCTTTTAATACTCCGGTAAAACTTATATCAATGTTACCAGTTGCATTAGCAGAACTTAAAATAGTTAAAGCTAAATCTTTCTGCGGTGTTGAATAGGCATTGTCACCTACACCCCAAGGATAAATGTTTGTAGTATTTCCCTGTAAATCTTCAATAAAGGCGTCTAAAAATCTGATCCACGTTTTACTCTATAGCTTTCACTATAGAACGGACTATATCTTCAAATATTAGATACTTATTATCTAATATTTGTCGGGCGCTCTAGGAGGTTTTATTGTCTGCACTGACTCAACCTCTAGTCTCTGAACCTTCCCCATACTTACTGTGCTTTCAGGGGCTTGGCTGCTGGTTATCCATTGTTACATCTCTTAGTTTTTCAAACATTCAAGCTTGCCGTTTCTGGCTACTTTGTAGTACTAAGAGCTTTAGGAACTTCCAGCAATTCACCCGATTTAAAACGAGCTAGATTAATAACCCGTTGGTCCGTTTAATGGCTGAACTGAAAGAATTTGATTCGCTATCAATTTCGGAAAGCACTTTACCTAAGGCTTTCACCTTAGAGTGGACTATATCATTAACTTAAGTCAATTGACCTAAGTTATTCGGCGCTCGAGGAGGTATTATTGCCTGCGCTGGCTCAACCTCTAGTCTCTGGACCTTCCCCATACTTTTTGCGCTTTCAGGGGCTTGGCTGCTGATTACCTAATCCCTACAGTTTTTTAAAGCATTCGCGCTTGCCGTTTCCAGCTACGCTGTAGCACCGAGGGCTCTAAAGGCTCCCAGCAATTCACCGAATTTGCAACTGTAGGTTACCCTACAGTGGTCCCTACGTTGAGACGTCTTACTAATGGTATAACGATCTTTGGGCATCTTTGTCCACAACTTTCGTTGCGGGATGGACTATATCTTCACCTTAACCGTTATTAGTTAAGGGTCGGGCGCTCTAGCCGGTTATTAAGAGAACTCGCTCTCAGTCTATCTAAGAGCATCTCTCCGGTAGTCTCTGAACCTTTAACCAGTGTACTGGTTACTTGGCTGCTGATTCCCTAATCTTCTAGATTTTTTAAAGCATTCACGCTTGTCGTTGCCGACTACGTTGTAGCACTAGAGGCTCTAAAGGGTTCCAGCAATTCACCCGATTTGCGATTTTAGCTTTCGCTAAAATGACCCCACATTGAGGTATACCATGTTCTGCATTGCAGTGTCAGCCAACAGAGCATTTCTAGTATTAGCCAAAACAGTTTTTAAGTTCTT
>JAKOQC010000039.1 GCA_029778565.1 bacterium | reverse complement strand
TGCCGTCGTCGGTAAGCGGATCGTGTCCTATGTTTGCGCTTTGTTTGCTAATCCACGAAGCACCACCACGAGATACAACATGAACTGACTCGTATACAACAGTAGGGGACCATTCGCCCTTCCATTCTATGCTATCGCCTTTTGCGCCCTTAGAAACAACTAACTTTATGCCATTTTCCACTTTAACAAGCCTCATACTCTACTCACCTCTGGTATCGGCATTACTCTGCCTGTTACGATACAGTCTTCTGAGTTGTCATCGTAGATAATACGTATGTCTCGATAGTATCCGCAACCGTCTGGAGGTTCTGTTAATTTAACCGTTTCCGTTACTGGATAAAACACCTCAATTTCGCCCGTAGTAGGTTTGACTGTTACGTTAGCATTCGCCACAACTTGAGCACTGACATCGGCTGGATATGCTCTAACTTGGCAAAGCACGGTAGATGTCTCAAGATATGGCATCGGCTGGTCATCTTCCGTTAAGAAGAAGTAGCGCTCAATGAACGTTGCGCCCTGCGGTATTTTTATATTAAGTGTTACTGGTACAACTCCTGCTGCTTTAGGCATTTAGCATCACCTTCCTTTCTCATAATACACATACTGCTATACGTAGTGGGTTGGGAACTTCGAAAAATGCATCTATTTTCTTTTCAAATCCATGATGTAATGGGTACAGTGGCCCACTTAGAGCAAGAATAAATCTCTGTAATCTTGCACTAGTTGCGCTTATTTTCTGTATTCCTATCGTCATGAAAGCGCGCCCAAGCCACATCCTTCCATCACCAGGCCATGTTGTGTAATTCATCTCAATATAATTGTTTGGTATTATATAAAACGGATTAGAAGTGTTGTGACTAAACGTTACAGTACCAGGGCCTGGCCAATAGAAATTATCGATAGTGACAAGCGGGGTTCTATTTACTTCGATAATTTCAGTAATCTTAAGATGACGCAATCCGGAATTAAACACAATAACCCCATTTTCATCATATGTAATCAATCCCCACGGCGGAATTGTACGGCTTTCAGCATCAAGAGAATAAATAGCATATTCAATAGTGGTTGGCGAAGAAGCATAAATATTCCCTCGATTACCCAAAGTAACATATATTGTGGGGGCACTGCCTTTTATTGAATTTTTGTAAAAGTACTCCATAGTACCAATACGACTGCCAACGAAAGTAGATGTATTAGGTCTTATCGCTATCCCAATCATTTGACAGTTATAATCAAATGAACGTATATAGCCTCTGTCGGTCGGCGGTTCGAGGGATGAAGTTTGAATTGCAGTCCACCCAGAACTAGGTATATTGCCATATTCCCAAGCTCCAATGTTTTTTCTATTAGT
>JAKOQC010000038.1 GCA_029778565.1 bacterium | reverse complement strand
TTGGAGCTGTTAGGTAGAAGTCCATATTATCACCTTCTTTTCTTGCAGACATTTTATCTTTTGTTCAGGTTATTTCGTCATGTTTTGGAATACCTCGCGCAAGTTATTCGCTATAGCATCCGTAATCTTATCGATGGCATTGTCTATGTCTTCTCGTCTCTCAATTACCACCTGTCTTACTAGACCTGTTAGGTCAAAATTGAGATTAATGGTAGCAGGTCCTGGCAAAGCAAGCGAGGGAACAGAACTAACCGGAATCTTTTCTCTCCAACCTTCTGTCATGGTCCCGACTAATCCGCCCTCTGCATATGGCCTTACCCCAAGCCTCCTGCCGGCTTCTTCCCAAAGGGCTACCCCTCTGTTCCTCATACGGCCAGTTAGTGGTATAATAGCTTCCGGGCCGGCTTCTGCTACGAGACCAATATGAGGTTTAGTTAATATACCTCCTGTCGCATAGGCTTTAACTGTCTGTATTTTATTTGTTGCGCTAATAAATTGCATCTGGTTTTCGTTTATAGTATTGTTCCTCGTCTTTTTTAAGTTTCTGTACTGTTCAATATCTATTACATTGGTTAATCTTCTTGTAGTTTCTATAGCCTCCGTCGTTTGCTGGATATTATCATGAATATCGTTCTTCAATCTCTCTAGATTCCGGTACTGCTTCATCTCAACAACATTAGCAAATCTTTTTCCTGTCTCTGAAACATATGTCACATACTGAATATTCTCGCTAATATCTTTATCACCTGTGATTACCGCCTGCCCGGTCAATTTTGGTAGTTCGGGCATAACGCCCAGCAATTCGCCGGTTTGTTGCCATAGATCTAAAGCTCGCGGCCTCATTCCAGCAGACAACGGTATAATCGCCTCCGGGCCAGCCTCGGCAACCATACCCAAGTGAGGATGGGTTAAAATGCCGCCTTCAGCATATCTAGTTGGAGAAAGTATTTTTGACACATAATTTTGTGTTTCACGGTATGGGGGAATACCATCATATTTAGCCACTACACCTGGTCCTGCGTTATACGTCGCCAATGCCAAAGGCCAACTTTTATTAAATTGT
>JAKOQC010000358.1 GCA_029778565.1 bacterium | reverse complement strand
CTTCATGTAGTGGCTCTTTATGGGATAAGTGGCAGAGGAAACTACTGCGAAATTGTGTCCGCCCTTAATAAGACTTTGGTAATCTTCCATTTCAAAAACTTTTCTGCCCATTCTTGTAAAGATGTAACCAGCTACGGCTCCAGCCTTTCTTATGCCGGCTCCTGCCGTACCTCCGGCTATGAAGGTAAACAGCTCTTTTTCCACCTTGTCACCCCCTAAACAAAAGTTCAATTTTTAAATGGTTAAATCTATTATAACCCTTTGGGAAAATCCCAACTGAGGATTTTTACAGACCAATGGTTCTGAATCTTTGAGCTCTGCACATAACAAAATTTTAAAGCCGAGGGAACGAATAGGTGCTTCCTCCGCTTTTATATTATTCTTCGTTTGGCTTAGGAAACACAAAGGAAACGTCTTGGCCAAGTGATGCTTTTGAAAGAACCTTTCCATCTTTATTTAGTATTTCCACATTGCCGTCGTCATAGGTAAGGTGCATTACTGAAGCAATTTCTCCAACTCTATCGATGGCAAAGATGTAACTTTCCAAGTCTGAACGTTTCTCAAAGATGACATAGTTCTCGTAGCTTCCAAGTACAGAAGGCAAAGGCGTAGAAATAAACTGTGAGAACTCTTCGCTAAACTTTGGTGTAAACTGCTCTGGTATGTTTACATCCCACCTGTCGCAGGTAAGTTTTCCTACATCCACTTTTGCTGCGGTATCGCAGTAGCAGCTACACGGCAGGTAAAAGCTTCCATCAAAATAGATCGTGTTTGTTGTGTATGGTGGATTACCTACGGAAAGACTTGCTTCTTTCTTTACATCAATCTTTTTCCACTGCAACGTCCAAGTTGCTTTGTCCACTGTGCAGAGGAATAAATCGAGCCCTGTTTCAGGGTTGAATTGTCCACACACCAGTATGTATAATTTGTCTTCACTGTTAGCGACAGCAAGTGGATAAAGTGGCTTGTAATTTGTACCCGGTACTGTGTAGTTCAGATTGAGCTCTTTTTCTACATATTCTTTACCATCCCAAAGTTTTACTAAGTACCTTCTATAATCGCCACTCTTTTCATCAGGTACTGCTAGCATCTCTACATCTTTTCCAAAAACTGACAGTGTTGTACCTAATCCAGTCGAACGGCCAGTGATTTTGACTAAATTCCAAACTTCTGTACGTTCGTACACACTTGCAGTAGGCTGGTAGAAAGAAGGTAGGATGAGCGTACTACTACCATCCCAGTAAACTGGACTATAGCGATGGTCCTCATTGTAGAAATTTTGCGCTTTAATAGCTTTATCCGTAGTCGAAGTAATAGGTGGCAATATAGGAATTGTATAAACTACCTTATCGGTTTTTACTACCTTGCCATCAGCTACATCCCAATAATTGAG
>JAKOQC010000357.1 GCA_029778565.1 bacterium | reverse complement strand
GGAAATACAGAAGTGGATGAAGAAGGCAACACTAAATCTACATTATGCGGAGTTGTGAAATCGGTTGGGAAGAATATTTGGGGCGGTAGAAAGGCGGCAGAGGATATTGTTAGGATAATCAATAATCCGCAAGTAGCATATCTTACTACAGTAGACGGCAGAAATGTTATAGCTTTGGTAGGACATTCAGCATTACTCGATAAACTGCATTTCTCAAAGTTTAAACCTAACACACGATACGTTATAAAAGTTGAAGGACGAAGGGCGGATGATACCGGAACTGGTGGGCTACTCCGCATTGTGTATACAGATGGTACTTTTTTGTATCTTGTAAACCATACTTCATCGTGGGCAAAAATGAAGATAATAACGGCACAAGGGAAAACAGTACAGGGTTTGTATAGTCTCTACGGTAGTCCGCAGAGAATTTATTATTTTGATTATGACACATTGCAAATAGAAGAAGGCGCAACCGAAACACCTTACGAACCCTACACCGAAAGCACTCAATACATCACAGCAAAAGATGATGAAGGTAAAATAGTAGAGTTAAGAAGTTTACCTAATGGCACTAAAGATGAGATTAGGGTTAGTGAAGGCAAGTTGATTAAGAGGGTTAGTGAGAAGGTACAGTTAAAAGATTTAAGTTGGGTTATTTCTATCCAATCAGACGTAGAAGATTTTTACGGACTATATTCTGTCGAATATTTAGATGCGATTTCTCAAACCGCACAAGATAGATATTTAATGGAAAATTATCAAGGAAGTAAACATGATAGTATAAGTGACTGGGGGTCTAGCAATGAGTATGCTGTGCATTTTAGAACGGATGGTAGGCTTTTTATAAATATCCCTAAAAATGAGATAGTAGGCGATTTTACTAGTAGTAAGGCTCGTGAATGGTTCGAGCAACATCAAGTAACGCTAATTTATCAGTTAGCAGAACCTATTGAAGTGCCAATACAGACATCTGGCTCATTAGTAAGTTATCCATCTGGTACAGTGTATATTGAGCCTTTTGTTGCAGATGCAGGAGTATATACCGACAAGATGACCGTATTACATCAAGACTTACCGATAAAGGTATTGGAAAAGTTATCAAAAATTGACTTTATGACTAGGCTTGAAACCGAGCTTGATGTTAGCGATGCCGTAATAGCCGAGGATAAGCTATCTTTCACCCATCCAGACCTGACCAGTGGCGACATTGTGTTCTTTGTGTATGAGTATGACAAGGAAGGCACAACGGCTGAAGCTGAAATTGAGTTCTACGACAGCCGGTTTGTAGTGAAGGACGATGTGACGGAGAAATTCTATAAATGGGCTGTAGCTGTAGCAGATGGTGTACCTAGTATAGTGCTGGTG
>JAKOQC010000356.1 GCA_029778565.1 bacterium | reverse complement strand
GAAATTCAATGTAGTTATAGGCAATCCACCTTATAATAAGGGTATGGACTTAGACTTCGTAAACCTTGGTTTTGATTTATGTACTGATTACTGTGTAATGATTACACCAGCAAAATGGCAAACGGCAGCAGATGATCAAAGAACGGCATCTAAGACAATAGACTATAAACAGTTTAGAAAGCAGCTAGTGCCACATATGAGTAAGGTAGTATTTTATCCTGACTGCAGCGATGTATTTAACATAGGGCAAATAGATGGCATAAGCTATTATATATTAGATAAGAATATACACACAAAATGCACTATAGAAAATAGAAGTAGACTACAGCCTATAATTAATAGTCAAGTAGAAAGAAGTATACTAAATAGGGAAAGCTTGTTAAACATAGGAGATGAAATAGTAAGATATCTTGGTAACTACAGCACATTTAAGTTTAAAACAAGTAATAAAGGAAGATATGAGTACTGGATAAATAGTCTCTTCAGCCTGGGTGGGGGCAGCCCATGGAATAGAGTTCTATTCACAGTAGAAGGTAAGTGCAAAGTACTAGGGGCAGGGTACCTAATAGATAGTGATGCAGGGGAGAAGTGTCCAGCTGGTGTAAGTCAAATGATATTCAGGACAGATAGCTTAGATGAATGTAAATCATTTATATCTTGGCTAAACTGCAAGTTTACAAGGTTCTTTGTGCTTATGAATATATCAAAGTTAACATGCACTTACGATGATGATTACTTCCGTTTCGTCCCAGCACCACCATCTGGTAAGTTTGACCACATATACACTGATGAAGAACTTTATAAAGCGTTCAATTTGCCTCAGAAATATATAGATGTTATTGAAGCAGTTATAAAAGAAAGATAACATTAATAATTATGGGGATAATACTTTTGTTATAGATGACATAAGTCCGAGTAACGTAAGGGTTAAATATAACGTACTCTTATTAAGAAAACAAAAGATAGGGTAATACAAGAATAGTAATCGGGAGGTAGGTAGCTGTGGCAAATATTTCATTAATTGAGGCTATTAATTTGTACATAGAAGAAACAGGCAGTT
>JAKOQC010000355.1 GCA_029778565.1 bacterium | reverse complement strand
GCACCAGGAGAAGCTAAAGAAACTGGAAGAAGCAGGGCATTAACGCCTTGCTTTTTATTTGCAAACAAGGTTTACTGAGTAAAATAGATAAACAAAGTAATTTTAGTAATCATGTCATATTCATATGATAAACTTGACGTAAACATTAAAATATGATATGGTATAAAGTGGATAGGCGCATAAGCAAGGAGAAAAAGAAGATGGAATTTTCAACGATTAAATTTAAAAATGATGAAGTATTACATAACGTTAGATTTTGCTATGAAGCCCCGGAGATACCAGGCTTTATAGCCGTATGGATAGACAACAAGGTATATTACTTTAATTTAGACACTATCAGCCATTTAGTAATGAATGAAATGTATTTAGAACGGTGGTGAAGAAATGGCGGGGCTATTTAGTAGGTTATTCAGACGACAAAAGGAACCGGTTAAGGTAGAAAGAGCAGAACTTTTAAGCGGATCTACAGCAATATTTACACCCTGGAGCGGCGACGCTTACAGCAATGACATTTACAGGGCCGCCGTTGACGCCATAGCAAGGAACGCAGCCAAGCTTAAAGGCAGCCATGTAATACATTACCCAGACCGCAACGAGCCGGCCAAGAGCAGTAAATTAAACCGGCTTTTACAAGTGCAGCCAAACCCTTATATGAGTGCCTTTGATATGCTCTATAAGATGGTTACGCATTACTTTTTATATAACAATGCCTTTGCATACTTACAGAAGGACGGCAGAGGCCAAGTTGTGGGGATATACCCATTAAAGGCCATGCACGTTGACTTTTTAACAGACCACAGCAATGAGCTTTATTGTAAATTCTTATTCAGTAACAGCCGGGAGGTAATCTTACCTTATGCGGACATAATTCATTTACGCCGCAATTTTAATGAAAACGACCTATTAGGGGACCCTAACACAGCTTTAGGCCCAGCATTAGAATTAGCCCATACTCAAAATGAGGGCTACATAAACGCTATTAAGACCAGCGCAAATATAAGGGGTATATTGAAGTTTACGCAGATTATGGCCCCGGAAAAGCTCAAGGAGGAAAAGGAAAGGTTTATAAACGATTACTTGAGCATTGCCAATGATGGCGGCGTAGTGGCCACAGACCAAAAGATGGAATACGACCCGATAGAAATTAAGCCGGTTGTCATAGATGATAAGCAGATCCAAGCTATTAAGACTAAAATATATGACTATTTAGGCGTATCAGAAGCGATAGTAAACAGCAGCTACAATGAAGAACAATGGGCGGCATTTTATGAAAGCACCCTGGAGCCTATAGCAGTGCAAATGAGCCTTGAATTTACCAGGAAGATATTTAACGAGAGAGAGCAGGCCTTTGGTAATTCGATAATTTTTGAAAGTGGCCGCCTACAATTCAGCAGCACAAAGACAAAAGTTAATTTAATTGCTCAATTGATACCTTATGGCCTATTGACTATTAACCAGGCTTTAGAAATATTGAACCTTCCAGGCGTAGAAGATGGCGACAAGCGACTACAGACCCTAAACGTTGTGGACGCATTAAAGGCCAATCAATACCAGTTAGGAGTAAACGCCAATGAAGAAGATTAAAGAAGAAGTTTACAAGTTTATTAAAGAACACGAGGGGACGAGCTATGTAGAGCTTGAAGAACTCTTTAACAGGTTGGGTTTTAACTGGCAAGGTAATTTAGAGATATGTAGCGACGTAAACGACAACGTAGTATTTTGGGCCGGTTGGAACAAAGAAGCCATAGAGCTTATAAACGACCTGCAAAGAGAGAGTCTTATCGAGAAAGTGCCAGGGCATTACGTTATGTATATCCTGGACGGTAAGACAATGAACTTGCCTTTAGTAAGGGGCTACAAGGAATATAAGACACCGCATTGGCTACCAGTATTATTTACGGCCAAGCGTAAGAGCCTGCAGCAGATAATTAAAGAGGTAGAACAGGAGGTAGGCATTTATGAAGGAAATTAGGATAGCGGAAATAAGAGCCGGCGATCCGGCAGGATCCGAAGGCCTTATTTTAGAGGGTAGGCCCATAGTTTATGACCAGCCTACCACGATAAACGACCCGGCAGGGCAGTATATCGAAATTATAAGAAGTGGTGCATTAGACGAAGCGGACATAAGCGACGCCAGGCTATTGTATAACCACGACTTAAGCAAGGTGCCTTTAGCAAGGACACCAAAAACCATGCAGTTAATTAAGGATCCGGCAGGACTTAAGATGATTGCACGGTTACCGGACACCGAGGAAGCTAAAAGCGTTTATACGGCAGTAAAACGGGGCGACCTTACCGGTATGAGCTTTGCTTTTAAGGTGCCAGAAGGCGGCGACCGGTATAACGCTGCAACGAATACGAGGGAAATATTTAAGATTGAAAAAATCTATGAAATATCAATAGTGCCATTTCCAGCGTACCCACAGACCAGCGTTGAAGCCAGGGCAGCCATGAAGGAAATTAAAGAAGATCCTTTAAGGGAAGCCGCCAAGATAAGAATTAACCAAATTTTGATGAAAGGGGTTTAATACCATGAAATTTAAGACTATAGCGGAAGCTTTTAACCATTATATGAACAGCTCTATTGAGGAAATCGAGAAAAGAGCAAAGGAAATCAAACAGATTGTAGATACAGACCCAAACGCCGACATTGCAAGCCTTAAT
>JAKOQC010000037.1 GCA_029778565.1 bacterium | reverse complement strand
TTTATAAGAGCATCTCTGACTATGTCTACTTGTTCCTGTAACATTCCAAGTCCTTCTAGTGTAATATCGAGAGCACGTCTGTTTAATAGTCGTATTTCCAGGAATTCATGGTCATAGATAGTGCCTATGGTACTAACACGTATACTAAATAGCGTACCTTCGTATCTAATATACATTTGACCATCCTGTGGTCTACGTCGTTCTGCAATATCCAGTTCTGCTATGACTTTGATTTTGTTGATAATCTCATCTACTACCCCGATAGGCAATTTTTCAAACGGTAGGTCTATTAATACGCCTTGATGACGTATACGTACAATATAGTAGTATGGAAATGGCACAAAGTGTATATCACTAACATCACGAAAATCATAATCTTTGGCTATTGTCGAGAATATAGCAGTTAATAAACCGCTGAATGTATTAAGATCTAATTTATCACTGTATTTCAGTTCAAGTACTTTATTTTCGTCAACATAAGATCTATAGATTGCATCATCGCTGATAGCCATTTGTTGACTAAAAAAGTCAACTAATTTATTAAAATCATCATCAAGTAGCCCGTATACTTCAAAATTAGCATTTAAATACCGCTTCAACACATCAATATCTTGATTATTAATTGGTGGGACCATAGCGATTTTCATAGAACGTTTACCTTTAGCCCCGACGATGTCAAAAACGAAGAACTTATTGCGTATCAATATATTCTTAAGTAAATCAGAAGAAACGCCAAGCAATTCTGCATATTGATCAATATTATTAATATTGTTTGATTGCAAAAAATCCCATACTACTTGAACATCAATACACTCAAGTTTGTATTCTTCTCGGAAGAACTGTTTAAGTATGTCTTTTGTTATTATACCAGCATCAATCAGTATTCTACCAAGATTTTTACCACGTTCTATTGTCTTTTGGTTTTCTAAAGCCTTGTCTAGTTGTGCTTCAGTAATAACCCCCTTGCTGATCAACCACTCGCCTAACATCATTCGTTAATCACCTCACATTGTACAGTACTCTGTATATATCCATATTGATCGATATTCCATCCACTGGTTGTTGTGGAACCAACAACCAGGAATATATTCTGGTTTGTATATGGATTTACCAACAATTCATCATCTTCTATATATTCTTGTAATTCGGTAGCTGTCGGTACTTTGTGGTATTTGGTAATGTAATTAGTAACACTCGTACGCAGCGTATTTAATACTACACAGTACTGTGTTTGTTTTGTTGCAGCATTATAACGCTCTATTGCAGATATGCCTAATGTGCTTATTACTGCAATTATGGCTATGACAACTACCAATTCTAACAATGTAAATCCTCTCATGTCTTTGTTATAGCATATGCTGTGTTATAATTGATACATGTGGATAATATATTGGATTTTATTTGGGGCTATCATGGGGTCGTTCAGCAACATGCTCATTTGGCGATTACCACGCCATGAGAATTGGGTTACAAAACCGAGTTACTGCCCGAACTGCGGTCATAGGCTCGGTGTACTTGACCTGATTCCAATTGTATCGTACGTGATATTGGGAGGTCGATGCAGATATTGTAAACAGCCTATCAGTCCAAGATACTTGATAGTGGAACTGATTAGTGCCACGTTGTGGGGGCTTGTTCCGCTTGTGTATGCTAACTATGGATTGTACTATACAATAGCATACAGCGTGTTTGTGTTCTTCTCACTGTTACTGGCTGTTGAGGATTGGTACTACCAGGAAGTTCAATCAGTGCTGCTGTACATACCTTTGGTAGCTGTTGGTGTGTTGGTATGGCAACATTGGCCGGCAGCTTTGCTTCTGTGTGTAATGTTCCTCATATTGTATGTATTTGCGTTAGTTGTGTTCAAGAAGGAGGGGCTCGGCGACGGTGATATTATCTATGCAGCAGCCTGTGGATTTATGATAACTGGTCCTATGCAGTTGGGGTATTTTTTGTTAGTATGCAGTGCTGTGGGTATTGTTACTGCCCTGCTGTATGCAGTAGCTACACATAGTACAATTAAATCGCTGCGGTTTCCATTCTTACCGGCTATGTTTGCCAGTACTGTTATATTGATATTATGTGGTATATTAGCAGTATGAGAAAAGGATTTACACTGATTGAGTTGTTGACTGTTCTTGTCATAGTCGGTGTGCTTGCCACAATTGCCACTACTTACACTATTGGGTACAACAAAAGAATTGTCAAAGAGACATTCTGCAACAATGTATGGATGCTGCAGATGGCAATAGATAATTTTGAGAGAGATTACAAGTACAAACCAAGTGCTAATGAAGTCAATAACATCGTTGTGTCTAATAACTTCCAAAACAAATTACAGAATCCATATACAGAATCAACCATAGCAGTAACCACAGGCACGTTAACAGACCTGCAGACATTGGGTACTATTTTGTATGATCAAACAACAGGTAAGATTACCACTAACCCTGATTGCACCGTAAGCCAATAAAAAAGCCCCGCATCTGCGGGGCTTTTTACTCTACTAGGTACTAGCCACCTTCGCCTTCTTCAGGTGGGCAAGCACTGCTAGGTAATATTACTTTGACGCTAGGAACATCACAAAGCGTTGAAGCAGTAGATACATCTTCTAGAGCATCAACGTTTGTCTGCTCAACTTTCAGTGTATAATCTAAATTATTCGCGCTAGGTGCGTAGGTAATACCAGCAGAGGTAGTATCAGTGAGCATACTTACACCAGTGTATGGGTTGATAGGTTCCCGTGTAAAATAATCGGGAGTGAGATCAGATAACTCATCCGGATACTCTGCAGCACTTCCAAGGGCGTTATCAACTCTATATGCTTCCAGTGCACTAACAATTTCTCGCACATTAGCAGCAAATGTTCTAGCAC
>JAKOQC010000354.1 GCA_029778565.1 bacterium | reverse complement strand
GTTCCAGTTTTCATTCAGCCAGGTCAAGCAGAAGGTTCAGTAGGTCTTGCTTTAGGTTATGGTAAAAAAGATTCAGGTAAAGTAGCTGAAACAGGTGTAAACGCTTATCCTTTATTCGATGGATATAACACTGTAATATCTAATGTTTCTATTGAAAAGTCAGGAGCAGATGATCACGAATTTGCAGGTGTACAGCTTCAGAATACATTAATGGGTCGTTACGAAATCGCTAAAGAGGTAACATTAGATACTTACTTAAACGAGGACGTAAACAAGTGGAACAAGCCATTAACTATGGAAACATTACAAGGAACATTACCTATGGGTAAAGTAGATCTTTGGGATGCTTTCGATGATACTGATGGTCCTCACTTTAATCTTTCTGTAGACCTTAACTCATGTATCGGTTGTGGAGCTTGTATCATTGCTTGTCAAGCAGAAAACAACGTACCTGTAGTAGGTAAAGAAGAGGTAAGAATGTCTAGAGATATGGCTTGGCTAAGAATCGATAGATATTACTCTGCTAAAGAAAAAATAGAAGTAAAAGAAGGTTTAGACAAAGGGCTAGACGTTCCTAACCTTTATGATATATTAATTGAACCAAACGAAAGTCCTGATGTGATTTTCCAACCAGTAATGTGTCAGCACTGTAATCACGCACCTTGTGAAACAGTATGTCCTGTTGCTGCAACTTCTCACGGTAAGCAAGGTCAAAACCAAATGGCTTACAACAGATGTATCGGTACAAGATATTGTGCAAACAACTGTCCTTACAAAGTAAGAAGATTCAATTGGTTTACTTATAACTTGAATGATAAGTTTGACTTCAACATGAATAACGATTTAGGAAGAATGGTTCTAAATCCAGATGTTGTAGTAAGAACTAGAGGGGTAATGGAAAAATGTTCTATGTGTATCCAAATGACTCAAGCTACAATTCTAGAAGCTAAAAAAGAAGGCAGAAGAATTGAAGATGGAGAACTTAAAACAGCTTGTTCACAGGCTTGTTCTACAGGAGCACTTAAATTTGGTGATATGAATGACAAATCATCAGAAGTAAGAGCATTATTCAATGACAAGAGAAAATATGTATTGCTAGAAGAAGTGGGTACTAAACCAAACGTATTCTACCATACAAAAGTGAGAAACAGAAAAGAAAACAACGTTTAAATAATATAAATAGGTAAAAAATGTCAGGACATTACGAAGCCCCTATTAGGGAACCGCTAATTATTGGTCACAAGACTTATCACGATATCACCGAAGATATTGCAAGACCTATCGAAGAAAGAGCCGGAAAACTCTGGTGGATTTCTTTTTGGGCAGCTCTAGTTCTATTTGTATACGGTTTTGGATGTATTGCTTACACCATTGGTACCGGTATCGGAGCTTGGGGACTAAACAAAACCATTAACTGGGGTTGGGATATTACTAACTTCGTTTGGTGGGTAGGTATTGGTCACGCAGGAACCTTAATCTCTGCAGTATTGTTATTATTTAGACAAAGATGGAGAATGTCTGTAAACCGTTCTGCAGAAGCGATGACGATTTTTGCAGTTGTACAGGCAGCTATCTTCCCAGTAATTCACATGGGTAGAGTTTGGGTAGGATATTGGGTATTCCCTTTACCAAACCAATTTGGTTCTCTTTGGACTAACTTTAACTCTCCACTACTTTGGGACGTATTTGCAATCTCTACTTACTTCTCTGTATCTACCGTATTCTGGTTCATGGGACTTATCCCAGACTTTGCAATGATTAGAGATAGAGCAAAAACGCCTTGGACTAAAAAGATTTATACATTCCTAGCATTCGGTTGGGGTGGTAAAGCAAAACACTGGCAAAGATTCGAAGAGTTATCTCTTGTATTAGCTGGTTTAGCAACACCGCTTGTATTCTCAGTACACACCACGGTATCATTTGACTTCGCAACTTCAGTAATCAAAGGATGGCACTCTAC
>JAKOQC010000353.1 GCA_029778565.1 bacterium | reverse complement strand
GGCAGGTCAGTAAATATCTGTCGCAGAATGTTGTTGATTTCTGCCTGGTACTTGCCGGGTTTCAATATGTTTTCTGGCTTTCTCACCACAGTGTCGTAGGGCAGTACCCCGATAACAGGTAAGTTGCCTGTCATATGAATGTATTTGCGGGCATCCACCGCTGGTACATTGTTGGTCTGCCCGTCATTCACCAGGACAACAGAAGCTCTATCGGTCACATTCAGGGTATCAATGTAGCTGTAAATGAGAGCATAGCGTCTTAGGCCTATAAGACTTTGATCTACAGCTACGATTAAGAAATCCATGAAAGGCAGGACTGTTTTCCAGCGGAAAGTGTTCGGACAGTCTATAAACACTACACTGTAATTAGTACCTATATCCACCAGCAGAGATATAATCTTTTCATCACTCATAACTTGGTTTTGGGTAATATTAGTAGTTCCTAAAAACAACGACAGGTTTTTAATTGTAGGATGGTATTTGCCCTTTTCTTTGAAATCGTCATCCTCGCTGAAAAGGAAGTTAATGCTGGCAGCATCGTCAGCATTGTTGATATTTAACAAGGTCGGTTGAACAGGCAATTCGTTGAAATCTGCCAGAGCTACATCATAGCTAACCTGGTTGGCCAAGTTGGCTGCCAGATAAGCGGTTAACAAACTGCCTTCGTAATTGTTTGTAGTGACTACTCCTATCGCTCTGCTGCGGATAAATCTTTTCTGTTCCACTATTTTAATTTCTGCTGGTTTGGCAATATTGTAGTTTTCTAGGGCTTCATCTGGTATGGCCCCGCTTAGAACACCCTCTACGATAGATACTTCCAGCCCTAAAGTTTTCGCTATGACATGGGGATCATCGAGATACTGCGCCATGCCTCGTATACGATCTGCTAATGATTGGCTCAAAGTATCACTCCTTATTAAAAAGGTCATAAAAAAAGGGCTTATTAAGCCCTGTTAGTAATGAATTTTAGCTTGGTTAATAATCCTGGTTTTTCTGTTTTATCTCTGAGTTC
>JAKOQC010000352.1 GCA_029778565.1 bacterium | reverse complement strand
GGGAGGAGCTATGTTTTCTATTGCTAATCTATCAAATTCTGTCTGTAGTTTATTAATCTCTTCTGTGGTTTTAGCAATTTCTTGTTCCAGTTGTTTTATTTTAGGGTCTAAATCAACTGCTTGGTCGTGAAACTTAGTCATTTCCTCAGTAACTATGCCTAACTTGATACCCAGTTCATTAAAGAAACCAACTATACTTTCTTTATAATGGTCAATCGCCACAATAGCAACTACTAACCCTTCAATCGCTAAAATCCAAGGGGATATTGCCGCCATAGATAATCCTGCAGCAGCTCCAATACTGGTAATTGCTTTAGCTGCTAAATTCAATCCCGCTACTAAACCGGTAATCTTGGTAAGTAACATAAATAAATCTGCCCAATTTTTTAAGGTATCTTCATCAATCTCTTTTAATCTCTCCACAAAACCTCGAATAGCATCAATGATTTCATAAATAGCAGGTGCTAAAGCTTTACCAAAATCTTGCACTAAGGTTTGTATGTCTGCTTTTAATTGAGCAAGGGAGAATTGTAACGTACCGGTGGCTTTAGTAAAAGCTTCCTGTGTAACTCCCGTTGCTTCCATGTTTAATCTTAAGTCTTCGTAAGCTCCATCTAAGTCTCCTAAAACACCTTGAACCGCTACTAATGCCCTAACGTTAGGAAATAATGCCGATAACTGCTCCTGAGTTGCCCCGGTTAATTGTCCAATAGCCTTTATTAGCCCTTGACTTTTTAGTGCGGTAGAATTAAATTCTATTCCTAATGCTTGTGCTGTCTCTAATGCTTCTTTGCCGGGGTCAATAAAGCTCATTATTGCTCTTCGAATAGCAGTTGCTGCTTCTGCCGTGGGAATTCCAGCTCGAGTTAAGGTAGCCATTGCCGCTCCTAAATCTTCTAATGAAACTCCAGCTTGAGCAGCAATACCCATAATTGAACCTAACTCATGTGCCATATCCTCAAATTCCATTTTTCCACGGAAGACTGATTGAAATAGAACATCCGAAATATGCGCCGCATCTTCTACTTCCATACCATAAGCATTAAGAATAGAAGTAAATAAATCAGCAGTAGTAGCTACATCAGTAAATCCAGCGGCGGCAGTCTTAGCAGACTGTTCTAAGAGAAGCAAAGCTTTCTCGGGTTCTATAGCGGCAGATAAAATATCGTATAATCCTTGAGCCATAACCGTAGTAGATTGCCCGAATTCCACAGACATATCTTGGACAGCTCTGGTAAATTCTTCATAATGCTCCATAGCCTCTCCAGGCAATTGTGTAGCAACCTTAGCCATAGCGTTCTCAAAATCAGCATATACCTTAGTTGCTCCCACGACTGCAGCAGACATCCCAGCAAAAGCCCACTTTGACTTATCAGCTAAAGATTGGAGTGCTGTTACTGCTCCTTTAGATTGTTTTTGTACTCCAGAAAGCTCATTCTTAAACTTTTGCAGTACTGGAGATGCTTGGTCAGTAGCCCCTATGACTACTTGAAATCTCTCATCAGCCATTATCTTCTCCTATGCTTAGCTCTTTCTCTTTC
>JAKOQC010000351.1 GCA_029778565.1 bacterium | reverse complement strand
TTCAAAGACGCGCACATCAGGCTTTACGAGTTCATCAGCCACGGTAAAGGCAATCTTAAAGCTCCCGTAGACCCACAATCTCAAGCTAGAAGAAACCATCCCGGTCTTTTGCTCACGGGACGCAAAGCTCTACGTGGATTCATGGCGCCAGCGGCTGACCAGCTATTCGGCCCGCCTCCGCATGCGAATAAGGCCTTACGACTTGCACCATGCCTTTGCCCTCTCTTACCTGCGAAACAGCGGAGATCTGCTTTTTGGCAGCGCATCATGGGACATACCGATCTTGCAATGACCAAACGTTACGTAGCCGACACGCTAGGCGACATAAAAGAGCAACATGCCCTGCCTCGCCTGTCAACAAGCTTGTGTCGGTGGGGAAGAGGGTCGGGAGAGTGAAGTCAGCCCTCTAGGGCTCAAAAATGCCTTTACCAATTAAGCACCCACTTGATACATGAACATCCGTGAAGAGTAATTAACAACCCTCAAAGCTAAATTTTCCGTTAGAGTAACATACAAGGTGTTTGATATTAATTTAATAAAATTTGCGGGTTTACAATTTGGCCTTCTTGGTTTATAATAACCATGTTCGGTTATGAATAACCTATAAGGAGGAGTAAGAATTGGATTTTGAACATCTAGTAAGTTTGCGAGATATTGATTTTTCGGATGTAAGCCGGGAAATTCATAATTACCTGCTCGAACAGTCAAGCGACTATTCTGATGACCCTCTGGCTCATGCAGCGATTGCCGCCATTTTATACCTCATAAATGATTCGAATGTGTCCGGTATATCTAAAGCAGACATTTCCGATATCATCAAATCTAGGATTAAAGAGGAATCTGTTTCTTATTACTTAAGCGAGATTGCAGGACGTCATGAGCAATTTATTACTGAAAAAGCTAATATGTATCCATCGGATAAATTATTAGCTCTCTTGCTTTATGATGATCAGTGGGACTTTAGCAAAAGTTCTTATTACAATACTCCAGACACCCTTTGTGACTTGGTTTGTGCCTTACTGAACATTGATCAAAGCGATAAAGTCGCCGATTTTGGATGCGGAAAAGGGAACTTCCTCATCAATGCCTATTTTAAAAACCCTCATGCAACATATACCGGCATCGAGATAAATGGCAAAGTGTCAACATACTTAGCTCTTCGAAAATCAATAGCAGAACTCCCCTTTGATGTTGAACAAACAGATATCTTTGCTCAACCAAAAAACAATAATAAATATGACAAGATATTCTGTGATTGCGGACTTGGAGTTAGAATGAGCGATTTAAAAATGTCGATAGTTCAGGACCCTGCCATTAAAGATCTTCTCAGCAAAGTGCCTTACTACGCTTCAGGTCAATGGGCTTATGCGTTAGCAATTCTCCAAAGACTTGAAAAGCATGGACGTGCCATTGAAATTATGGGAAGTGGGTCGACTTTTAATGAGCTAGATCGGCCTTTACGAAAGTACTTCATCGATAGGGGTTATATAGAGAGCATTATAATTTTACCAAAGAAACTGTTCAGCTTTACGACTATAAGTGTTGTTTTGATTGTCTTTAGCCATGACAACAAAACGATAAACATGATTGATGCAACTGAAATGTATTCTAAGGGTAGGCGAAATATTTACTTCTCAAAGGAAAACATCGAAGAGATTCTAAACCTTATAGGCAGATCAAGTAGACATAGCACAGTAGTGCCTTACGAAAAAGTTATAGAAGAGGATTATCAACTATTTCCGCGTAGGTATATCGACATCGCTCCGGAAATAAAAAACGGTGCTCCTTTGGGCAAGTTGGTCAAGGAGATCAAACGTGGCATTCACATAAGAGCCAACCTTCTGGACGATTTAATATCAACCGATGAGACTGATGTTCAATATCTGGCTCCAAAAGACATCGATGATGGATTTGTAGCAGAAAAATTGCCTTACTTAAAACAGATAGAGCCTAATTGGAATGACTACTGTATAGAAGACAGGAATGTCGTTTTATCCAAAAATATTGCTCCGTTAAAAGTTGCAGTTGTTAACGTGCCTAATGGGAAGAAGATCGTTGCCTCAGGTAACTTCTACATCATTAGAGTCGATGAATCAAAGTTAAACCCCTATTATCTAAAGGCTTTCTTTGAAAGCGCTTTAGGCAAGGCCATGCTAAAGAACGCTTCAGTTGGCTCTGTATTGCAAACTATAAGTTTAGGGGATCTAAAAGCAATGATAATCCCGACAATATCTTTAGAAGAACAGAAAAAATTTGAACAACATTACACAGCTATAACAGATGATATTAAACTCTTAAACAGAAAGATTGATAAGTCAAAGACAGATCTTCGAGAGCTCATTAACAAGTTTAATGAGGAGGTTAGCCAATGGCGTTAGGTATAGAGGAGCTAGAACCAATCGTGGATGAGGTTTTAGAAAGAGTGCGGCAGGATCTGTTAATTGCCAATAGAACAGACACGTTGGATGAATATTTAAAGAAACTTGGATTTGGCGACCTCCTACGGTATGATTATACGGAATCAATCAGCTATCCAAACGGAATGATAGTTGTTTTGGGGGAGTCTAAAGCGAGCAAGGAGCATCTGATTGGTGTCGGTCGAGATTGTGGACTTGATAAGGGTCGTTTTGAATTTTGCCTTAGCTACGAGGATATGAAGTCTTATCCATATCAAAAGCTTCAATACAACGCCAAGTATCGTGTTGTTTTAGTAGGTCCGATTCCACATAGCACTTGCAGCAAGGGTGATTTCTCAAGCGTAATTACAATGATGGAGAAAACTCCGGGATATCCTAGAATAGTCCGCCTAAGTTGCAATGGAGAGCTAAAGATTACAAAGAGCTGTTTCAAGAAAGTACTGAGCGATTTGATTAACGAGGGGTATCTTGCCCGTTCAATATAGCAACTTTTATACTAGAACTATATTGATTATATAGCTACAGCATTACAGATAGTATATTCTGCGAAATAATCACATTCTATGAACGTCGTATAATCTAAGTATATTAGTGGTATTTATCCTACCTTACCTAAGCATATCGTCTAAACATTGCATGTTTGTATGTAATAAACGATATGAGATACCTCTGTATAGCCTTAACTGAGAGGCTTAAGATTGAAAATCGTTTAAGGTT
>JAKOQC010000350.1 GCA_029778565.1 bacterium | reverse complement strand
TTGTATCGGGCTAGGTTTAATCATATTTGGTCTTTTTGCATGGTGGAAGGTTGCGATGTTGTTGGTCGGACACTTTTTTATTGATCGATGGAAGGCTAGGAAGCCGGACAAAACTTATTTACTAACGCGAGACCTTTGGATTGACCAAGGTTTACACTTTTTACAACTAGCCCTTTGCTTGTTGTAGCCCAAAGCGAGTAGCACAGGCACAGATGCAACAGAGTCTTTTGGGGTAAAAGCGACTCAATAGTGACGTAATAGTGCAGATCGGCCTTGAGAATTATGTTGTGTTGGGTGGTGATCCGCATGGACCGCTTTCTTAATCAAATAATTGAGGGCGACTGCCTTGAAGTTATGCCGTTATTGCCTGACAAGTCTATTGACATGATACTATGCGACCTTCCCTATGGTACTACTGCTTGCAAGTGGGATGTGATTATTCCCTTTGAACCATTATGGGAACAGTACAACAGAGTTATAAAAGATAATGGGGCAATAGTTTTATTTGGTAATGAGCCTTTTACAAGTATGTTGATATGTAGCAATCTAAAAGGCTTTAAGTATAGGTGGGATTGGAATAAAAAAATACCAAGTGGTATGGGATATGCAAAGTATCGCCCAATGCAACAGACAGAAGATATATCAGTATTCACAAAAAACGGTGAAAAAACTAAATATAATCCTCAGATGATAAAGAGAGATAAACCTATTAAAAGTGGTGGCAATACAATTCGGGCAGGTGTTTACAGTGGATTCAAGTGTATGGGTGAAGGTAAAGAATATAAGAAAACTTATGAATATAAAAATCCAGTAACACTAATAGAATTTGATAAAGTAAGAAAAGGTGCTATCCACCCAACCCAAAAACCCGTTGAATTATGTGAATACCTAATCAAGACATACACTCAGCCTGGAGAAATAGTCTTAGATAACTGCATCGGTTCAGGCACGACTGCGGTGGCCGCCCTCAACACAGGGCGGTTTTTTATTGGCATAGAGAAGGAACCGAAGTATGTGGAGATAGCACGAAGGCGAGTAGCACAGGCACAGATGCAACAGAGTCTTTTCGGGTAAAGAGGGGTGATGCCCTGATGACTCCTGTTTTAATGCCAGGAACACAAATATATGGGCCGAGGCTAAGAGTATTGTTGTGCGGAGGGTGGTAGGTTGCTGACACCTGAAAAATATGTTGAGATATACAAGCAAGTTGGCTCAAAAAATGGTGTTGCACGGCATTTAGGCAGG
>JAKOQC010000349.1 GCA_029778565.1 bacterium | reverse complement strand
ATGTCTTGAGTATGATCAAGTTCCTCATCCTCTAATTCTTCGTCTTCTATGCCGTCGAAGTATCCAGGCTCTGGTGGTGGCGGTAGGTTTACTCCATTGCTACCTATAGGTTCTGCTTCTACATCGTCTTTTAAGATTAAACCTATAACTCTTACAAGGCTACCATTTATACGCTTTCTTACAGTGCCTATTTTGTATTCTTTATCGCCACGTTTAGACGTTTCTGTTTCTACATAGCCCCTTTCTGTAAAACCTTGCAGTATTTTGCGATAAGAAAAACCCTGCTTTTTTAAGGCTTCTTGCAAAACATATGGGTAGATATAGAACACGTTTTTTGATTCTTCATACAGTCCATAGTATTCTTTAGAAGATTCTGCTGTTGTGCCTGCTTTGACAAATAAAGACTTATTAGCAACTACCCACGACTTGGCAAACTCATAGGCTTGTAAAACAACATCGGCAACGTCTAAGTCTACTATAGCATTAGCTATGTCATCAGCCATCTTTAACGCCTTTTTTCTCGCTTCCTCTTCGTTTTCTCCAAATACAAACTGTGAAGCGAGTATATCTGCGGTGGTAACTAAGGCTACTGCTGAAAGGTGTGCTTCTATCTTTTTATTGGCATACCTTTCATACATAATGTCTTTTAGCTCTCTAAATAACTGCCTTGGAAAATCGCTATCACCGCCTATGGTCTTAACCAGTTGTTTTATATACGCAGGTCCCGCAACACCGTATAAATCTTCTAAGTCTCTGTGCAAACGCTCTGCTTCTACTTCTGTGTAGCAAGGACGCCCATAAATTTCCAGCGTTCTTGTGTATACGCCTTCATTAGAACTGTCTTCGGTGAGCGGTTCCTCACCTGTGGTAATGATTATCGAGCGCCATGTTCTCTTTGTCTGCACGCCACCTGTACGAGTGCCTCTGGTTTTGCTTGTTCCAAGGGAAAGCATGTAAATTAGCTGTTCTATAAACTCTTGCTTTTTACCTACAACCTGTTTTTCATCAACACCTAAAGGTAGGTCGTTAAACAGTGCTGCCATT
>JAKOQC010000348.1 GCA_029778565.1 bacterium | reverse complement strand
GTAAAAAACTGTTTTCGCTCGCTCAGTACGGCTGACCGCGATAATTATGGCCAGATTGTGTCAGAACCACGATTTAAAAGGATTACCAAAAAGCCTATTTTAGGTTCAGTATTTGATAGCAATAATCCCCGGGCACGCAGTGCTAAATTGCGTTGCCTCGAGAGAATAAATTAAAAAACAAAAATAAAGGAGATAAACAAATGACATTACCAATTCACTACGAAAACCCACGAGCTAAGAAACTTAAAGTACGTGTTATTAAAGTTAGCTAATACTTAATTAGTAAAAAAACAAAAACAAAAATAAAATTTAAAATAAAAAGGAGAACTTAATGACAACTGCGACCGCTGCTTTGCGTCGAAACCAAAATCTCACCAGAAACAAACTCGAATTTAAGACCGGACCGATTTCAGTTGGCTTTATGTTGGTTGCCCTTATTATTTTGCTTTCGCTATTGTATCTTAATCAAGTTACCAAAACCTCACTGTTTAATTATAAAATCTCTAACCTTTCTGCTAAACAGACCGACTTAGAAAACCAAAAGCAGAAACTCGAAATTGAGGCAGCCCGCTTACAATCACTCTCAGAAGTGAGGGCTAGCGCAAACGCTGCCGGCATGGTAAAAACAGATAGTGTCAGTTTTGCAACCCCACAATAGCCAAATAGCGCCGCCACAAAATAAAAACCGCCGTATATTTATACTTGTGGTTTTTTGTGCGTTGCTGTGGGTTATTACTGCTGGGCGCCTGTTCTTTGTGCAGGCTATTGATGGTAAAGACTATCTTGCCCGAGCCGATAATCAACAACAGCGCAAATTCGAAATTCCCGCCAAGCGGGGTACAATTTACATTCACGAAAATGAAGAGCTTATTCCTATAGCACTTAATACGCAGGTATATACGCTAGCAGCCGATCCTAAATTTATCACTGATCCTGGCAAAACTGCCGACCAGTTGGCCTCGGTACTCAAACAGCCCAAAAACACTATTCAAGATAAGCTAACAGTAAAGGGTAGGTATGTCGAACTTTCTAAAACTGTTGATAGTGATAGTGCTGATGCTATAAAAAAACTTGCCTTGCCAGGCATAATCTTGGCGCAACGCCCAGCCCGGCAGTATCCAGAAGGGGAGCTATTTGCCCAAGTACTTGGGTATGTAAATGCCGATGGTAAGGGTCAGTATGGGTTTGAGCAATTTGCTAATGATCGCTTAGGTGGTAAGACAGGCCAACTTAAGACCGTTACCGATAGCCTTGGAGTGCCAATTAATAGTGCCGAAAATACTTTGGTGAGTCCTAAAGATGGTCAGAGCTATGTATTAACACTCGACAGGGGCTTACAACAAGTAGCGGCTGACGCTATTAAAGCTGCAGTAGAAAATAACCGTGCAGAGTCGGGCAGTGTGATAGTTATAGATCCCAACAGCGGAGCAATAAAAGCCATGGTAAATTACCCAAGCTTTGACCCTAATAACTACGCGGCGGTAAAAGACTATTCACTGTTTCAAAACAGCAGTGTTAGCAAACAGTTTGAGCCGGGGAGTGGGTTTAAGGTTATTACCATGGCCGCTGGGCTAGACCAGGGTAAGGTTACACCCACTACCCAATATAACGACACAGGTGAAGTTACTTTTAGTGGTAAAACCATTAAAAATGCCGAGAACCACAAATTTGGTATACAGACTATGACCGATGTTATCCAAAAATCACTCAACACTGGGGTAGTCTTTGTGCTCGAACAGTTGGGAGGTAACCCCACCAAGATTACTTCTACAGGTAAAGAGATGCTATATGGCTACATTCAAAAATTTGGCTTTGGCAAGGTAACTGGTATAGAGCAAGCTGGTGAGGCACCAGGCTATGTGCGCTCACCAAATAACTCCTACGATGTAGACTATGCCAATATGACGTTTGGGCAAGGTCTCTCGGTTAACTCGGTGCAAATGCTTGCAGCTGTTGGAGCTGTAGCCAATGGTGGCAAACTGTATCGACCCCATATTGTAGAGGGCAAGATAGATAATGATGGCACCATTAGCAAAGAAGGCAATTATTTAGTCAACGATAAGGTTATTAGCCCCGAAGCTTCGGCGGCACTTGGCCAAATGATGATACAAGTAGTACAACATGGCTCTGGCTGGGCTACCAAAATACCAGGCTATGCTATTGCAGGTAAAACCGGTACGGCGCAGGTGCCAAAGCCTAACGGCCAAGGCTACGAAGAAAACAAAAACATCGGGAGTTTTGTAGGTTTTGCACCAGTGGGTGACCCTAAATTTATTATGTTTGTGCGGGTAGATTATCCAAAAGTACCTGGCTTTGCCGAGTCTACTACTGTACCTGCCTTTGCTGTAGTAGCCAAAGAGCTGTTGCGTTATTACCATGTGCCACCTGCACAATAATAATTGTTCGGAGTAATGCTATACCAATAAGTTCTTGCATTTGTTCTAGCAATAAAAACCCCGCCAGAGGTTTGCTTGCGCAAACATAGCGGGGATAAATAGTTAGCTGAAATTACGAGACGAGGACAGGCCGACGCGGTTGAAACGGCGACTGTCCCAGTCGTTGTCAACGTGGAGACCGTACTGGTCGAAGATGCCTAGGTACACGCGGCCGCCAATGGAGTCTACGTCCGAACAGCGGACGTAGATCGTCTCATAGAGACGCTCCTCAGTCTCCTGGTAATGAATGATGATGGCCTGAGCCAACACCGAAGCGCTGGGAACCTGCTCATCCTGCCCGAGAAGCGCATTCTGCTCGTTCCAGGTCCTCCTGGTGGAATCTGGCACCGGGTTCTTGCGAACCAACTGCCAGCCAGTCTTGCCCTTGGAGCGAGCGAAATGCTCGCCCCGGGCCCCGTACCACGGTTCGCTCTTGGCGTAGAACAGACCCGTCTGGGCCTGCCACACGTCCATGAGTGAGAGATCCCCGCAAGCCACCAGCACATGGGTCTCGCGACATGCCATGAGCGTCTCGGTAGAGAACGGTACTTTAGTAAATAGTTTTTTCGACTTTGCCGAGAGATTGACACCCATGTGTTGCTCGAGGGTACTGATACCATGGAAGTTGGTACCCATGATCTCGGCAGCCTGCTCTGGGGTAGTGGTGGTATCAATAGATTGATTATCGTTCCAGAAAATCACGAGCCGAGTGCGGAACTCAGGATCATTAATGACACGCTGTCGCGCTTCGTCAGTGAGTCCTGCTTCGCGCAGAAGACGGAGTAGTTGGGCGGTATTGGCAAGCACCTTGTCGATGGTATCTGACGTGGTGGGATTGGTGATTCCTGAGGACATTTGAGGTGATCCCTTCATCACTTACCCCTTTCTGTCTAACCTGATTCCATCAGGCAGTGGGCTGCCTCTCATGGTTAAGGCGAGCCTTATAAGTGCCACATACCAACACTCAAAAGGCTCACCTTAACGAAGTGTGTAAAATAAAAAGGTACAAAAGTTATTCTATAATAAGTTATCTGTATAGTCAATAATTATCACTTAGGTTCTATCTAGAAAATATCTGTTATTTTATTCTACAATTCGCTATAATAAAGCAATGCTAGAAACTACCTTAAGTGCCCAGTTAATCCATATATTATTACAAGGATTTCTCTGTTTTGTGCTGGCTATGGCACTTACACCTGTCTACACCCATTTTGCTTTTAAGTTAAAGCTCTGGAAACAGGTGCGAGACACCGCTACAACCGGCGAAAAGGCGCCAGTGTTTCATAAGTTGCATGCTGCCAAACACAAACGTAACATTCCGACGATGGCAGGTGTTATTGGAATTATCTCAGTAACTGTAGTGATGTTGCTTATGAACTGGAGTCGTAACCAAACCTATTTACCGGTTTTTGGTTTGGTAGCAGCAGGCGCGGTTGGTTTTTTGGACGATCTTATAAATATTCGAGGTAACGGTAAGGGTATTGCTGGGCTACGTAGCCCAATAAAATTTGCTCTCATTTTAGCGATTGCACTAGTTGGCGGTCTATACTTCTTCTTTAGGCTTGGCTATAGCCAAATACATGTACCAGCAGTAGGCAACTTCGAAATTGGCTGGCTATACATTCCATTATTTGTTTTGGTAGTAGTAGCTACGGCAAATGCTGTTAATATTGCCGATGGGCTCGATGGCTTGGCGGGTGGGCTGTTGGCTGCTGCCTTTGGCGCCTATTCTATCGTAGCGTTTGCGCAAGGTAATTATGGTATAGCTGGTTTTTGTCTAGCCATGGTGGGTGCAGTACTGGCTTACACTTGGTTTAATATATTTCCGGCACGATTCTTTATGGGAGATACTGGCTCATTTGCCTTTGGCACAGCACTTGGAATAGTTGCTATGCTTACCAACTCAGTATTTATTTTGCCAGTAATTGCCTCGGTGTTTGTAGTAGAGGCCGGTAGCTCGGCACTACAAATTTTTTCGAAAAAAGTCTTTAAACGTAAAATATTTCTTTCAGCTCCCATACACCATCATCTAGAAGCAATAGGTTGGCCCGAAACGAAAGTAACCATGCGTCTTTGGATAATTGGTGCTGTTAGTGCCGCACTCGGTATGCTGATAGGGCTAATAGCGAGAGGATAACATACTTGGCTGAACGTCGACCCCCATCCGCGTTTATTCCCAAACACCGAGCTGACTATAGTATCTCGGTGATTGTGTTTATCTTAATAGCCATAGGACTAATAATGATCTACTCGACGGGCTGGATAGCTATTCTAAAGCAGACAGGCGGTAGTGTAGAAAAAAACAGTTTTTTCTTTAACCAACTTATTAGTTTTGGTCTGGGTATTGGCGGCTGGATAATTGCAGCCCGGGTGCGATATACTTTCTGGCAAAAGTACGCCAGCATTTTCTTTTATACTTCGGCAGTATTAATGTTTTTAGTATTGGTTCCGGGCATAGGAGTAAATATTAACGGTGCTAGCCGTTGGGTGCACTTTGGGCCAATTAACTTTCAGCCAGTAGAGTTTTTTAAGCTAGGTATTATTTTGTTCTTTGCTGCTTGGATAGAGAAAAATCGCGATAAACTAAATAAGCCACTTGAGGGCTTATTGCCAATGATGCTCATTCTTTTTGGTGCGCTATTTGTGGTAGTACTGTTACAAAAAGATATGGGCTCGGCAATTGTTATTGCTACAGCGGTACTAGGAATGTATTTTATTTCTGGGGTAAACTTGCGCATCTTTGCTGTTGCTATTGGTAGTTTGCTCGGTGGCGCGGTTTTGCTGGTGGCTACATCTCGCTACCGTTTGGCTCGGTATATTACATTTTTAAATCGAGGTGATGATAGTACTGGTGCTGGGTACCATATTAATCAAGCGCTTATTGCTCTTGGTAGTGGAGGGTTATGGGGGCGTGGCCTGGGTAAGAGCTTGCAGGCGTATGGCTATCTGCCAGAATCTACTAACGACTCTATCTTTGCTATTATTGGCGAAGAATTTGGTTTTATTGGCTGCATGGTAATTGTTGGGCTGTATTCTGCCTTGCTCTGGCGAGGATATAAAATAATCTCACGAGCACCTGACGAGTATGCCAAGCTAGTTGCCACTGGTATAATTATATGGATAGTGTTTCAGGCATTCTTTAATATCTCAGCCATGGGTGGTATGATACCGCTCACCGGTATTCCATTACCATTCATTAGTTATGGCGGTACAAGCTTGTTAGCATTATTAATTGCTGTTGGTATTTTGCAAAATATTTCTAAATATACGAAAGGAGCCGACCTAGATGAAGATCGTGGTTTGCGGCGGGGGAACCGTCGGACACATCGCGCCGGTCTTAGCCGTCGTCGACGCCCTCAAAGCGTTTGAGCCTAAGGCAGAGATACTGTATGTCGGTGGTGGCGGCGAGGTAGAAACCAAGCTGGTAAAAGACTATGGTTTGCGCTACACCAAAGTTAGCTCTGGTAAGTATCGGCGTTATGGCAGGGGATTTTGGGGAGAACTGAGTGATGTTAAAACACATCAGAAAAACGCTGCCGATGCGCTGCGCTTTGCCAAAGGCTTGCGCCAAGCCAAAAAAATTCTTACATCCTTTCAGCCAGATGTAGTTTTCTGCAAAGGAGGGTATGTTACCTTGCCAGTAGGTAGAGTGGCCGGCAAGCGCAAATTACCACTAGTACTACATGAGTCTGATGCCGAGTTTGGGCTTTCGAATAGAATGTTGGCAGCCAAGGCGCAGGCTATTGCAGTAGGCTTTCCTTTAGAAACCTATTCGGGCTTTGAGTATATACATAAGCTGGTATATACGGGCAACCCAGTTCGTAGTCAGGTAATTGGGGTTAGCAAGGCTGAGGCTATAAAGAATCTAAAAATTTCTACCAACTTACCTATTGTGTTTGTTTTTGGTGGTAGCCAGGGTGCCGGCGCAATTAATGAAGCTATTTTTTCAGATCTTGCAATTCTAGCAAAGAACTTTTGTATTATTCACCAGACCGGCAGTTACGATATAGAGCGCGCACGATTTTTGCATCATAACTTAGAAAAAGAGCTAAAGAATAATTATTATCCTTTTGACTTTTTACAGAATCAAATGGGAAGCGCTTTTGCTGCAGCCGATATTGTTGTGGGTAGATCTTCGGCCGGTACAATATCAGAGATGGCTGCCAACAAAAAGGCAGCCCTGGTAATTCCTAATGGTAATTCTGCCAACGCACACCAGCAAAAGAATGCCGAAATTCTTACTCGGCTTGGTGCAGCTCGTGTCTTGCCCGAGCCAGAGCTAAATGGTCTTCGACTAGTCTCAGAACTCGATAGAATGATCCACGACACAGCAGCTATGCGATATTTACAGACCACAATGGGTAGTCTCTACAATCCTAAGTCAGCTAGCGAGATTGCCAAATGTATTATCCGTGCCGGTAGAGGTGAGACCCTGTGAAACGCAATGTCCGTATTGAGCGCAACTTAAATATTCCCACACGGCAGCCAGACGCAAAGACAAAGCCGCCTCGGAGCATCTGGAAGCAATTAATTCGACCAATAGTAATTGTGTTGGCACTTGCACTTATGGTCTATGCGGTTATTGCAAGCTCGTTATTTCGCATTAGTAAAATTGAGGTAGAGGGAGCCGTGACTGTATCTAGTGAGAGTGTGCAGACGCAAGTGCAAAATGTTATTACATCTTCGCCACTTACGCAAAACATTATTTTTGTTCCAACTGGCAAAATTGCCGACGAGCTAAAGAAACAAAATTATCAAATTGCCGAAGCTGATGTGCGTCGCAGCGGACTAAATAGTATTATTGTCAAAGTTACCGAGCAGAAGCCAAGTATCCTCTGGAGCTCGGGTAATACACTCTCTATTATTGGCGCCAACGGCCATGCTTACGATGGCGAGATTACCGATCTTATGAAGCAAAAACTAGTAACAGTAGTAGATACTACCAACCTGCCAGTTAAAAAGGGTGAGAAAGTGGTGGCGCAAGAATTTGTCGACTTTGTAAATGCATTGCATGAACAATTACCGAACAAAGGTGTTACAGTAAGTCAGTATCAGATTGGTGATACTACTACAGAATTAATTGTAAAGACAGGGCAGGGGTATTATGTGCGGTTTGATACTACCAGGCCAGTAGAGCAGCAACTACAAGACTTAAGTGCAGTGCAGGCACAAATGAAGAAGACTGGCAAAAAAGCCAATGAGTATATAGATCTACGCATTAACGGTAAAGTATTTTATAAATAAAAAATTACTATCTATATAATAGATAGTAAGTAATATAAAGAACAAAAACCGAATATTGATAAACTGTCTTAGATATTGCTTAGTACAAAAATATATTCTCGCGCGCGTAGCGTGTATGTAGGCGCGCGTGCGCGAGAGAAGGCTAAACAAATTGGGAAGAGTAATAAAAAATAGAGAAGAGACAGGTAAAAAAGCGGGTAGTACAACTAAATAATATAAAGCACATTTGTCAAAATAGTTTGTTGTAATTATTACAAAACTAATTGTGCGACACATTTCACAAAGACAAATGTATTTCGTGAAAGGCTATGGAAAACTTTTGTGCAAAGCAATGTAGAGAACACTACCTACTTAGATAGGTGCACTAACTTTCTAAGTAGCTTCGCCCTAGGTAGACCTCACTATTACTAGCTTATCTGTTGTATAGGTATAGCTAGATTAAAATCCCACACACCCCTTAAGTTCGGTTTTTGATCATAGATTGTTAGGTATGTAAACAAAACAATAGTTAGCTGAAATAGACTGTGTCTTCTACTCGATTTTGATAGGGATGAACGGGCGAGAATGAATTTATTTAAATTGCGTGAATCTTTGTACTTATCTATTAACTATCATTTGGGTCGTAAAATATACATTGTGCGACATTGTATATTTAAAACCTAAGTTGGTTAAGTATACGTCTTTTGCCTAAACATAAGCATTAAAAAAGCCCCTATTAGTCTAAGGGCTACAAAATTAACTTTAAGCTACTTCATGTCCGGCATCTGTGAGCTTTTTGACATAATGTGTATGTACCTTACTAAGAAATGTCTTGCCGACATAAATTGTAACTATTAGTGTGACTGTAAGTACTATTATAGAAAGAATAGTATTGGGCATTGCCAGTACTAAGACTGTAATGATACAGGCTGAAAGAAATGCATATATCATTAGCAGGTACAGCTGCATTAGATTTGCTTTCTGACAGGCTTGTGTTGTCGAATTCATACTATTCCCCCTCTTCTTCTAACGCAACAGGGTGGAGGCGAGTAAACGTCCAAGTAATTAGCTTGTAGATAATAATCAGCCCCACAATAACCCCAAGGTTTAAGAAATAGTTAATGCCCAATGCCATATCAACTACTACAGCAGTAAAAAAGACAATTGGACCAAAGAGAATAAGATAAACACCAAACATCTCTATACGTTCATCATTCTTACCAGTTGCCTGATTTTGAATAGGTTTTACTAGTGAAAGTGGTCTAGTCTGCCGCTTTAGTACCATCGAGTCATCCACCTTTTTTGAGGTACGAACAAAACTAGAACTATTATAACACTTTTATTAGAAAGTGGCTATCTGTTAGAATTGTGTGATTTGTTGTTCGATCGATTGTCTCGGTTTTGAGGTTTGCTACTTTGTTGACTTTGACCTCCATTACCCCGGTTGTCTCGCCTATTTTCTGGTTGGCCCTGATAACCTTTGCCTCCCCTGCTTCTGTTGTCACTCCTCTGTGCGTTATGAGACCCGCCCCTTTTTACCATATCCGAATATTTTTTAGGCTCAGCACCACTGACACGCAAGCTTGGTATATCAGCAGCAGTACCTGCTACTTTTTGTTCGGTTTTTGTACTATCAGTAGTTTCAGCTTCTTCGGCCAGTCCAGACCACTTAGCAATTTCAGCTTCTACCTCTGCTCGAGGAGTAGCATATTTTTGTCTACTATGTTCAATAAGCGTCATAGTTATATCATTCGGTGGCTTGGGCATATATAGTGTCTTGGCAGAGAATGGCAGGCTGGTTTCACCATCGATACTCATACTGACATAAATATGTTGTTTATCGAGATTTACAAGGTCGAGTGGCTCAAAGACAGGCTCGAAGTATTTAGAAAGACTCTGTGCATCCTCGGCGCCCACACGGAATGTAACCATACTCCCAACATTCCCAAAAACTGCATCTTTTACTTCGTCTGGCATCTGGGCAACGTATTGATTAGCCATAGTCAGGTAAAGACCATATTTGCGAGCTTCTGAGAGAATGGTGGCAAAACTCTCGGTGGCAAAGTTTTGAAACTCATCGACATAGAGGTAGAATGGTCTGCGTTCTTCAATATCGAAAATATCAGCACGAGTCATGGCTTCTAGCTGTATTTTGGTAATCATTAGAGCACCAAGAATACCAGCATTATCTTCATTAATTTTACCAAGGCTAAGATTTACAATCAGAATCTTACCCTCGTCCATTATCTTACGAATACTAAAGCTACTCTTTGGCTGGCCAATTAGATTTCGCACCAGTGGGTTGGCAGTAAAGGCACCAACTTTATTTAGTACAGGCGCTACGGCTTCTGAGGCAAATTTTTCATTCCAGCTAGCAAACTCATTCACCCAGAAAGCTTTTACGACAGGGTCGGTAATATTGGCAATAACTTCGTTGCGGTATTTTTTGTCAGAAAGCATTCGGGTTATACCAAGCATGGTGCTGTCTGGTGTCTCGAGTAACGCGAGCAAAGTAAAACGCAAAATGTGCTCGAGTCGCGGACCCCAACTATCGGCAAACATCTTCTTCAGCACCCCAACAATTTCTGAGGCTACATTATTACGTCTTGATGGATCGGAGACTTCCATAGGGTTAAAGGCTACTGGAAACTCGGTATCGGCCGGGTTAAAATAGACGACATCTTCCATGCGGCTTGGAGGAATAAATCTCATTATGTCTTGTGCATAATCACCGTGAGGATCAACCACTGCAAAACCCTGATTATGAAATACATCAGATAGCGTTAAAAGATTGAGTAAGAACGATTTACCACTACCCGACTTACCAATAATGTACATATGACGGCGTCTGTCTTCGCGCTTAATCCCAAACTTAATATTCCCCTGACGGAACGTTGTGGTACCAAAAAGACTAATATCTTCCGCAGGAGTATTGATGATAGTAGGAAGATTACTTGGTGGTTCACCTAGTTTGGTATTAGTATATGCTACACCAGGTGTTTCTACGCTCATATGAGGTAAATGATATAAGCTAGCCATTTCTTCGATGTTCAGTACATAGCCAGGGCCGTCAAACAATCTTGTTTGGTAGGCCTGTAGAGAGGCAGGATCGCTCTTAATAGGAGTATTGGTAAAACCATTCAGGTTAATAGTATTAAACTGTTTAAAGCCACCCACCAGGGCTTGCAGACGTTGTCTGGCAATAGCATCATTATTACCAATATAAACTGCACGAATCTTTACGGCATAACCAAGTTTTTGAGCCTTAGTCTCTACAGCAGTATTAATAGTAGTTTGGCCAGGGCTAAGTTCTTTCTTACCACCCTTGTCTGATTCTGCAGCACTAGGTGGAGTTGCCAAGGCCTTACCAAACGCAATAGGTGCTCGAGCGATTTTGCG
>JAKOQC010000347.1 GCA_029778565.1 bacterium | reverse complement strand
CTGTGTTTTCGGTTTGAATATATAAACCGCCTGTTGGCAAGTAATTTAATCTCTATCATTCGATTCTCCCTTATAAATTAATCTTGTAAATGCTGTCTATGGTGTATGCAGCATCTCCTAGCGAGATATTATGACCTCCGCTGTCATAGCTGTCGCCTCTTATTCTTGTTCTGCAATATCCGCCACACTTTATTTGGTTTGAGTTGTTGCCCAAAGTAAGGCAGACTCCCATCACATCAATACAGCTGAACGGTATGCCGTTTCCGCCAATAGACAGTGTCACCCAGCCTTGTACTCCTGTCGCCAATCGCACAATTCCGCATATTGTTCTGTTTCCATAATTGGTCACTCTAGCGTTGACTAACAGCAAGTCACCTGCACTTACCGTTGTGCCAGAGTTTAGCGTGTATGTTTGCTCACCTAATCCATTGGTGTTGATTGTGTAGCTTTTGTTAGCAAGCAATAAAGTCCACTTTGGCATTCTTCCATTCACGCTTGATTCAATATTAGAAAACTTAGTCGCTATTCCACCGTTTGCGGTATAATTCTCTGCAGTGACTGCATCAGAAGGTTTTAATATAAAGGAGCGTTTGTCTGTAAGCACTATTGCTGATGCGGTAAGCCGCACCTGCCACAATGGAAATTGATACTTGCCGTTCGGAATGGTTTTGAGGTCATCTTGCCTTGCTGTCCATTCTTGCGTGTTGCTCATTGGTGTAGCTTTTACTTCAAAGCGGTTAGGCACGACTGACAAGTCTATCTCTCCGTAAATATGTAAATAGTTGGTGCTTGATGGCATTACAAAGTTTATCTGCGTGTCGGTATCCGAACACGCAAAGTATCCGTATGCTTGAAGCATTCCGCTTTTAACAATCACACCTCTGTCTATGGCATTTGCGGAGAACTCCTCATAATCGCCTTTTAATATCCCTGCCGTATGCCCGATAATGAAGTTGTTTATCCTTGCGTCAAAGCCCGGCAGTATTTCGTTCGTCCTTAGTGCCGCATCGCCTATGCCTTTTAAGTAATATGCCATCTTCCCTCCAAATGAAAAACGACCTCCGTCCGGAAGTCGTTCGCTCTGTTTTTAATAAAATTTTTCGCTTAAAACATGACGCCTTGCTTATTTGTTATGTCAAGTCTTATAAAAATACTTGTTATGTTGCCAGCGCCTCTTGAATTATCACTAAAAAAAGAAATACCGATAATAGAATGCGTCATAATTTTCCCATGATCAAATTCCTCTTGAACACGGTATCCTTTCTCTGATAGTATACCTGCTGCTTTTTCAATAGAGTCACCTATAGAAAAGCCAAAAACCTCATACTTGTCATCCTTTGTTGTAAAGTATATTATATGATAGTCATCTAAGCAATCAGGATACCCGCCAATACTATAGGATGTTAGACCATCTTCGCTATTCAAAGCATATCCGCCAAATCCACCCTCATAAATAAATCCCTCAATGCTGTTTGGATCAGACGGTGCTTTTTCTGCAAGCTTAAATTCGCCGTTAAATGTCGCATTTAGCTCATCTATGTATTTTGCTTTGTTGCCGCAAGCCGAGAGAGTAGTAATACATATAATCAGCATTATTATTACAACAACTATTGTCCATTTTTTCATGGCAACCTCCCAAAAAAAAGTGATTCATACATATAACAAAATGAGAGATAGAGTTGTCTGATTTTTTGCATAACTATGTTATGTTTATATCAAAGATACTGTTAAAAGTCAATAGCCAAACGCTCGTATCATCACTTCTTTTGATAGCGTTTATCAATATATTGTTTTAGCCTGTCCGTGAAATCTATTCTTGTTTTACCGAATATGCAAGTTATGTACGGTTCGTCTTTTGTGTACTTTAGTCCTGTGAATATGCTATCGTATTCCCTATCCTTATATATAATACTTACGCCATCGCCGTACTTAAAAGAAAATGGATTTACCAGCCTTTGCTCTTTGCTTAGTTTGTATAAGATGCAATGATTATAAATATTGCCTTGAAGCTCACTCACTGCAAGCTCTTGCGGGGTATATCCTTTGTCTTCTTCAAAAGCTACATATTTTGTTTGCACAGGCAATAGCCTGTTTGCGTTGTTTGAGCTTGTGGTGATAGTGTTGTTGGTAAGCAAATAATATGTGCCAAGTATCGCACCCGTATCCTTATTATATATAACCACTTTGTTATAGTTCGGAAGTTCATTCTTATCAAATGTGGGTACGCTTAGCTTAATATTATCCTTAATCACATATCCTGTTGCAGTGTTCTTAACTATTCGACATATTAGCTTGTTCTCAGCAAAATCTATATCAAAGTCAAGGTATACATTATAACTGTCGAATGCCCATGCTATAAAATCAGCTATGCTTAATGTATCGCTATCATCTGTCCAAACCGCACCGCTTGCTACTCCTCTCTTTTCTATAACTAACGGCAATCTCTTTTTTGCATCATCTGTTGTTATGAAAGCAAGCCTTAATACGGTTTCCAGTCCGCCAATGAGTTCAAACTTATATCCTAAAGTCTCTGTGTACTTAAATGGATTTATAACCGTATCTGCAAATAACTCTTTTGGGTGCTTAAAGCTGATTTGCTTTTTTGTGTTGTCCACCGCTATTATTGCTCCAATAAAGGTTTTGTTAATTCCTGATAGTCCTACAATAATATCGCCTTTCTTTGCTTGTGTTTCTTCTACTAGTGTAACCGTGCTTGCGTTGTTAGAAATGTAGTCTGTATCTATGGAATAATCCCGTATGATTCCTCCGTCTATGTAGGCAAGCGTCTGTCTGTCGTATACTCTGTATTGCTCTATCATATAAGCTCCCTTTGTAAGCTATAACTTAATGTTACTCTGCCGAACTGGCTATTTCTTGCTGTAAACAAGAACGTACTCTCTCCGCTTGGTATGGTGATAAAATTGCTATATGTATAATCCTTTTCGCCCAAATAATATACATCTTCTCTGTTTGTGCCGGTGTATAGGCTTGCCTCTTGTTTGGCTGGGTCGCTGTTAATGATTAGGTAGCTTTGGTTTCTCACATAAACATTGTATTTTGCCTGCTCCAAGATTTTTCCGTCTTGAATAATTCTAAATAAAGGTGTGTCCGTTTCCGCCTCTATCTTAACTGTGCAATGAGTAGGCAATTTGCCTGTATTGTTAATTACCACCGCTATATTGTTTAGTCCGCCGTAATAATACGGGTATATATATGGATAGGTCAATGCCTCGCCAAATGGTGATAGCTCCAAAGTTATTAGCCTGTCCTTTTTCCATCTTGACAGTGCCGCGAACTTCACATTGCACATCAGTGTGCCTGTTTTTACATCAATTTCTTCTTTGGACAGCTCCTTTATTAATACAAGCTTGTACCACTCATCTATGCTTTCATAATCGGGTTGCTGTTCAGCGGTTGAATAATACAACCTTAATGGTTCTGTTGTTTCCATATAGCCTATGAACTCTGCAAATGCATTGAACTGCTCATAATCCTTGAAATATATCTTGCCGCCTATCTCCGAACTTTCAAGCTTAACACTCTCAATAAAAGAAACTTTTTCTACTTCAAAGCTGTCTATCTTTACCTTTACTCCCAACCCTTGCGGGTTGCCCATAAAGTTTGCATTTTGGGCAAAGGTCTTGGCGGTTAAGTCCCAAACCACATTGCCTTTTTTAAGCCAAAACAGCCTCATTATATCTTCCCTCCAAGCGATGCATTTATCCTATCCGCCAAATCATCTGCCACCATTTCCGCTGCTTCTTGGCTAATTGGAGTATCGCCCTTCGCATTGATATTTACATCATAGTTTACCGTCTGTGTGTTTGTATTGCTGCTAGTTAAAGCAACAGTTCCACCCATATCTGCCGCCATACTGTTATATTGGTTTTGCATTGACGCAAACTGTTTCTGCTGCTTGTTTAGTTCGCCTGTTACATCCTTACTTTTGCCCGCAAGCATAGAAAACAATAACACAACAACAAGAATTGCCGCCGCCACCGCAAGAAGTATGGGTTGAAGTGGAAGGCTTGCAGCGCTTACCGCTCCTACTCCGCCCGCTGCGCCATAGCTTGCTATTGTTATGGCCTTAACTACACCTACTATTGCCGTTATTATAGATATAATCTTAGGCAACAGGATAATCACCATTAAAAGGAAGAACACAAACTTCTGCTCCTCCGGACTCATATTCGCAAACCAACCCGACACTTTTGTCAGTATGGGTATAATTGTCGCCTGCGCTATTTCTATAAACTGCAAGACAACT
>JAKOQC010000346.1 GCA_029778565.1 bacterium | reverse complement strand
GAAAACTATTGAAGACCCCAATAGGGGTAAAAAAGAGGAAGACAAAAGTTTGTTTACAGAGGAAGAAAGACTACGTTCTCAATTAAGTAATTCGGAGTGGTTTTTAAGGAGATATGGCAATCAATTATTTCACCTTCAATCAGTTCAATATAATATTATTCGCAATGTTGATAGTTTAAGTGCTACAGAAAGTTTAGACAGTTTACACCCTTTTGATATGGATTTTTTTATTGACCCAGATGTACAAGAAGTTATATCTACTAAATTAGCTTTTAGGATTAAACCATATAGGGCTTACAGTAAGTCAGTAGAGAATAGCCAACAGTTGACTTCTTCTGACGGAGGAGGCATAAGCACTACTACTGCAAGTGGTGGAGAAACTACGGCAACTTCCAGTACACATAATTATGGAACTAAAACAGCTCAAACTACCGATATGCCTGGAGTATTACCACATCATATCAACGCGT
This sequence comes from bacterium, assembly GCA_029778565.1. Lineage (GTDB taxonomy): Bacteria > Patescibacteriota > Saccharimonadia > CAILAD01 > BJGX01 > JAHFOQ01. The sequence continues at coordinate 1,040 of JAKOQC010000346.1, read as the reverse complement.
GGAGAAGTCTTTATATAAGCGGTAAGATGGTTGGGTGGTTGCTTGCAGATGATGGTGGGTATCCTGCTATTGAGGGGGTATGGGTTCCACCATATAATCATACTCACAAAGTTACCATTGGTTCTCATAACCATACTGTTACTATTGGCTCTCACCAACACAGCATTATAATTTCTTCTCATAACCACACCGTTCCAGCTCATAACCACGATATGACCTTTGGAATTTATGAAAAAACTCCTGCTTCTCCATCAGTAAATGTTTATCTCTCTAATAATGGTTATGATTTTGATGTCTTTTTAGGAACTTATACTGCTGACGAAGAAATAGAATTTGGCACTAAAATTAAAGGAACAGGTTGGAAAATGATTAGGTTTGAAGGTAATCAATTAATGAGAATTACCGCCTATCTCATTTTGAAATCGGATATAAAGGTGGGATAAACTATGGCTACTTCAGATTACACTGGTTTTTACAAAAAATGTACAACTGGAACTGATACTGGTATAAATATTAATCAATATCTTCCTCCCACACCCAGCTGGAATGTGCCTGCAGCTCCAGCTTATAATTTACCCAGTTTTCCTAAATATACACTTCAAGCTCCTCCACCTGCACCTCTTTATACTACTCCTCCAGAATTGCAAGAAATGTATCAAAATTTAATGGCTACTTTGGGGCAAAGAGTTACAGAGGGGATACAGCTTCCTGAAGAATATTTAATCAATATGTATCGTAGAGCGCAGGAGCAAATTGGGAAAGAAGCAGAAGAGGCAACCAGACAATACAATGAGAATTTAGCAGCCCGAGGCTTGGCTCAATCTGGAATTGCAGCGCAAGCACAACAACAGATTGCCGAAACCGCATTAGGTGCCCAAGCTGCTGCAGTAAGAGATATTGAAACAGAATTAATGGGCAGACAAATGGCCTCTATGGAACAAGCTGCCAGCCAATTATTACAATTAGGACAATTATATGGGGAAGAAGCTTTTAAAGAATATGGCTCACGATTACAGAATTGGCAAGCACAGTGGGAATAT
>JAKOQC010000345.1 GCA_029778565.1 bacterium | reverse complement strand
GTGATTACTCCCTCTTTATACCCTAAAGGTTTTAGAGGCCCACTAGAAACCGTGTAAATGAAGTTCCATGCTGATGCTTTTTTGCCCAGTTCTTTGCCTTCTTGCTCTAGATTGTTAACCAATTTATCTAAGACATCGGGTAGCTTATTCAAGTCCTGTAGTATCTGATCAAGTTCAGTTTTAGAACCTTCTTTACGTGAGATAAGTTCTATTGCTAGTGTGTATCCTATCAAGAGATGTATTTCCCAGATGCATTCGGCATGGTAGGCAATGGCACGGTCAGCTTCCTCATAGAGGGGGCATTGCTCTTCATTTGTAGCCGCTACCGTGAAAGCGCCTCTTGACTTCGCTAACTTCAAAGCTTCCACAACTTCTTCCGTTTTTCCTGATTGTGATATGGCAACTACAGCACAGGTTTCATCCAATTTTGACGGCGGATTGTCTAGAAAGTCTGAGCCATCATAAGCATTGCAAGGTATAGAAGAATACCTATCCACAAGGAACTGCGTGGTCTGTGCAGCTGAGAGGGGAGAACCGCAGGCTACAAAATACAACCTCTCAATATCTCTATCTGCCATCTCAAGAGCGATAATACGCACTTTTGATGCATCTCTTTCCAAAAAGGTTTTTACTTCATTTACCATGTTTTCGGTCACTAAGAAATCTACTTGTCTCTTGTCAATATCAAGCATAGGGTTGCTCCTTTCACTAAATCCTAATGACTCTGATTTTTAGATAGTCTGCTGTTCCAGTAATAATAAGCTGGCAAACCAGTAGCCACAACAACTAAGGCGGCTATCAAACCTTGTGTCGGCGCCCAAAGGAATGTCGACCATACTAAAATCATGCAAGAGCCTATAGCCAGTATTGTCATAAGTACCCACGCAGGTGTTCTCCATATAGGATTGTAGTCAGGTCTACGTCTATTCCAGAAAATGGAGGCATAAGTCATTATGTTCTTAAGCAACAGGACCAGAGTAAAATAACCTAGCAAGTCTACAAGATTTGACATGAACATAAGGATGATCCCTAAAGCACATTGGATGATTATTGACCAATCTGGTGTCTCATATTTTTCGTTCACATGAGCGAAGATTTTGAAGAAAAGGCCATCTTTTGCCATTGCGTACTCAAGCCTGGGTTGATACATAATGCAGCTAGACAGCGAGCCAAGAATGACAATAATACCAGTTATAGCAACAAAAATACCTGCGATCTTACCAAACACGGGTATGTAAGTCAGAGCATCTGCCATTGGTGCAGTAGAAGCGACTAGCTCGTTGAATGGCATGATACCGGTCATAGCCAGGGCCAAACCTGTATAAAGTAGCATAACAATTATGCAAGACCATATGAGAGCTCTTGGCATGGTCTTTCCCGGGTCTTTTATTTCTCCAGTCATATAAGTAACAGCAGCCATTCCCGTATAAGACCAACTGGTCGCAGATACACCGGCAAGTAATGCACTCCACCCTGAAGGAGTAGCCAACAGAGGTGGGTTTGTCAGGTTAGAGCCTTTTAAGTAGAAGAAACCTGCTCCAATTACAATAACAAAAGGTATGATCTTCGCTGCAGTTATTATAGTTTGAAATGCACCGCCACCTTCAACTGATCGAATGTGGAGTAGCATAAACAAAATTATAATGACGGTACCAATTAATCTTCCCGTTAGTGGGGAAATTGGCACTAAGAAGTTTATGTAGTTGGAAATAGCTAATGCCATTATTGACAGTGATACTGGATCGTTTGCCCAGAACGTTGCCCAACCGCTAAGAAAAGCCAACGGTCTACTGCCAGCATTCTTAATGTAAATGTAGTCGGCCCCATCGACAGGGTAAGCCGTTGAAAGCTCTGC
>JAKOQC010000344.1 GCA_029778565.1 bacterium | reverse complement strand
TACAACTACAACGACGACAAGCGAACCTGGTCCGTGCGGAGATTGCCTTTTTGGATGGGTAGGTTCTTATTACACCTTATCAGAAGAACGCTGCCTTCCGGGTTGCTACTGCGATCCGCCAATAAATATATTTAAAGGGGATTTTATAACAGTACCATGCAAATCGATACCTGTACCAGAGCGGAGCTGTGATACCAGTTGGTGTTATCTTTATAAAGATCCAGCAACAGGTGTAGTTGAAGTTATTAGAGATTATTGTTCTGCTTTACCGAGTTGCCGCTGCGGTACACTTGATGACTCTAAACAGCCTGGATATTACATGGTACGCTGTAGTCAGGAAGATACCTGCACGTGGCGCTGTGGTTATTATGCGGGCTTTACGATCTGGTACAGATTAGACATCAATGGTCTTTGCGAACACTGTGTAGAGCCGTCTATAGCTTGCACAGAAGACGATATAGGGAAAACGATATTAACCCGCTGTCTGGACGCAGAATTCTGTTATTTCAACTATTGCATACACAAAAGAAGCAAATTTAGAACGACAACTGGGGAAATCTTTTGTAGATGGGAAAGTTCAGGTTGCAGCCGGTCCGCTTGCGGAGGGACGTGTAAAGATGTCCCAGTATCATGTGACTCCGAAGTTTCTTATCCTCATACCCTTGGTGACATCGTAGCCGTACCGTGTTCAGAATATAATCCGTGTAACTCACAATATTGTATTTATCAATGTTTGCAAGATGAGCAAGGCAAACCCTATGTACGTTTATTAGTAGATTTGTGTGCAAAAACCCCGAATTGTTACTGTAATACGCTATTCTGTAATGATTGTACGATCGGAGATTATATCGCCAGCTTCTGTGAGGGAAATTACGATCATTTAAATTTAGTTGGAGGATTTGTTAGATTTCTCTGCATGAATCCAACTGATCGCTATGTTCTTGTTGAGCATTCTTGCCCTCCGAATACATTCTTTTTTGATATATCAGAGCTCAGATGCCGCTTAGTGGGTGAAGCAATCTGTTCTCCGTGCTTTAGTTTGGAACATACTCGACCGTGCGAAAAAAGCTATTGTGCTTGGCGTTGTACACTAAATGAAGAAAACCAAATTGTATGGGAACAAGAAACTCCATGTATATACCGCATTTATTATGCTGATTCAAATGATTATACTATTTACACTAATGATGACTGTATTTGTCCTCAACCTGACTTTTGCGAAGATTGTCCAGTAGATCAACAAGTATGGGTTAAATGCATTCCAGGAACTACGACAACCACAACTACGCCAGAACCGACAACGACGAAACCACCATGCATTTACGATGCCTGTATTTATAGATGTACGGCGTTTGGTTGGCAATTAATTAAAAACACCTCTCCACCGTGCATATGTGAACCGCCAACTGAACCCTGCGTATATGACAATATTTGCGACGAAATTTCAGTATTCCCGATAACATATTACACAACGACACCTCCACCAACTACAACCACTACGACCACAACTACAGCTGCTCCGGCTTGTAACCAGAATTATTGTCGTTACTATTGCACGTACATTAATGGTGCATTTCGCTGGACTTTAGAGCAAAGTTGTCCAAATAATTGTGTATGTCCAGAGCCAACTACAGCATGCTCTGCTGAAAATGCTTGTACCTACGTGGTAAAGCAGTGTGCTGCATACGATACCATTACAACTACTACGTCTGCCCCGACTACAACTACTACAGGTACGCCGACCTGTGGAACTTGTCTCTATTACTGCATACAGGGTACTTATTTCCGTTATCAAAAATATTGCACTGGTGATTGCGATTGTCCTACAACTATTCCAGGTCCATGCGAAGAGGCGAGTACATTATTAATTAACTGTACGCCTCCAACCACTACAACCACGACAACTACCACTACTACCGAAGAACCGACAACTACCACCACGACGACAACCACAACAACGACAACATTTTATCCAAAAGCTTGCGGGTATTGTGTATATAAATGTACAGATAACGCACTAGTCAGAGAACATACCGGCGATCTGTGTGAAGAGGGGTGTTCTTGCCCAGGATATATACTTGTCCCGTGCCAAACGGATGTGCTTTACTACATAAATTGTTCAGAAGACGGCGGGGAATTAATTTGGGTTGGGGATCTTGTTGTCGAGCTAAACGTTGGCGATTTGGACTTTAGCCTAATTTCTACAACAGAACCGCCAACTACCACTACAACAACTACGACAACTACAACCACTACGACCACTACGACCACTACGACCACAACTACAGCGCGTCCAGAATGTATAGGAGAATGCCAATATATCTGGAACGGGTATATATGGTTCGGAATTTGGATTGATTGTAGAGGTTCAGGTTGTGCGTGCGTACCGCCGGATGAACCTGGAGATTTGTTTGAAATACGTTACGGACGATGTGAAAAGACTGAAGTACCAGAGCTTCCATTCCCGATTACAACTACCACTAGCACCACAACTACGACAACTACTACGACAACAACTTCTACAACTACAACACCTCCACCGTATCCGCATGGTTACTGCTTCTACCGGTGCGGTTTTGGCGGTATTTACTATCTAGATCTTCAATACACGAATTGTGACTCAGGGTACCTCTGTCAAAGTACAATATTTAGTAGTTGC
>JAKOQC010000343.1 GCA_029778565.1 bacterium | reverse complement strand
ATTCCTTTACCCGCTTTACAAAATATTGAAGTTCATCCCGTTTGAAAGGAGAAAAGATGAATGGCAGGAATTGTTATTAATGGAATTAATATAAAGAAACCTGGCGTATACTCCATCGCTGATGTCAGTGCTATGGTAGCTCCTAATCCCAATGCTAATGGAATTATAGCTGCTATAGGAACTTGTCGAGGAGGAAAACCTTTTGAAGTATATCACTTTACTTCCCCTCGAGAAATGTTAGCTACTTTAAAGCAAGGAGAATTAGCTGATTGCATTGGATTAATGTATTCTCCTAGTGGCTCTGGTGGAGGAGCTTATGATGTTTTAGCTATTAGAGTAGTAGGTGATGGTTATACTCAAGCCAATCTAACCTTACAGGATAATGGTTTTCAGCCTACTTTAAAAATCACTGCCTTAGATTATGGTAACATTGGTAACTATATTAGAGTAGGAGTATTTGATGGAACTTCTTCAGGAAAGAAAATTACCGTTCACGATTATTATAATAATATCCCTGTAGAAGTATTTGACAACTTAGGTGATGCCTTTACTATTACTTATACAGGAACTGCAGATGCTGCTACTTTAACCATTACTCATACTAATAATGTAGCTACTGAGATCTCTTGTACGGTAACAGCCCATCCTGAAGAGGGTTTTGTCTTTGATTTGACCTCTAATGATTATAAAACTGTAGGACAATTAGTCAGTGCTATAAATGCTCTTCCTAATTACACCTGTGCTCTATCTCCTTATATCCCTGATGGAGACTTACCTACTAGCTACTTAGATGCAGTTGCTGATCAAGATATCAAAACTTCTACTTATATTGTCACTGCAGAACTAGGAGCTATTATCTATGCTTTAGAAAAATCTAAAATTGTTAGAGCTAGTAAAGCTACACCTTCAGCAACCCTCCCCCCAGCCAATACTGATGAGGTTCCTCTCTCAGGAGGTAGTGAAGGCTCAGCTCCTACTGTAGATGATTACAATGCTGCTCTTGCTTTATTAGAAGGTTATGATTGTCGGTTTATTGTAGTTACCAGCACTGACTCAGAGATCCAATCAGCAGTTATGGCTCACGTCAATAGTATGAGTAGTGTTAGACATCGCAAAGAAAGACGAGCTATCTTTGGTCTAGACCCATCCAATGGTGCAGCAGACTATAAAGCTCGGGCTATGGCACTCAATTCTCACCGAGCTATTCTCGTAGGACCAGCAATTAAGAAATCAATTAATGGAGTGCTAACTTCCTTACCTGGTTATTACTTAGCTGCTATAACGGCTGGAACATTAGTAGGAATGGATGTTAAAGATAATTTAACTTTTAAGCCAGTAGCAATAGAAGGACTTACTCAGAATTTCACTCAAGCAGAGATTGATGAGCTGCTCATAGGTGGCGTAACAGTAGTAGAGTATGATGTTAGGAAAGGTTATCGCTATGTTCGAGGAGTTACTACTCACTTAGCAGATCAGAATTTAGCTAGGATTGAAATAAATTGTGCTGAAGTTATAGACCTATTAACTCAAGATATTAGAACTACTTTAGAAGACCGCTACATTGGTAAGCCTATGTATTACGGAATCGAAAAATCTATTAGAGATACGGTAATATCAACCTTAGATAGATGGTCTAAAAATGGTGGATTAGTTGGTAGTGATACTGTTCCTGCTTACCGCAATGTCAATGTTATACTGGAAAATGGGGTAGCAATTGTATCCTTCGAAGCTAGTCCT
>JAKOQC010000342.1 GCA_029778565.1 bacterium | reverse complement strand
AGGACTAGCTTCGAAGGATACAATTGCTACCCCATTTTCCAGTATAACATTGACATTGCGGTAAGCAGGAACAGTATCACTACCAACTAATCCACCATTTTTAGACCATCTATCTAAGGTTGATATTACCGTATCTCTAATAGATTTTTCGATTCCGTAATACATAGGCTTACCAATGTAGCGGTCTTCTAAAGTAGTTCTGATATCTTGAGTTAATAGGTCTATAACTTCAGCACAGTTTATTTCAATCTTAGCTAAATTCTGATCTGCTAAGTGAGTAGTAACTCCTCGGACATAGCGGTAACCTTTTCTAACATCATATTCTACTACTGTTACCCCACCTGTTATCAGCTCGTCAATCTCTGCTTGAGTGAAGTTCTGAGTAAGTCCTTCTATTGCTACTGGTTTAAAAGTTAAACTATCTTTAAAATTCATTCCTATTAATGTTCCAGCAGTTATAGCGGCTAAGTAATAACCAGGTAAAGAAGTTAAAACTCCATTAATTGATTTCTTAATTGCTGGTCCTACTAGAATAGCACGGTGGGAATTGAGTGCCATTGCTCGAGCTTTATAATCTGCTGCAGTACTAGCAGGGTCTAAGCCAAAGATGGCTCGTCGTTCTTTGCGATGTCTAATACTACTCATACTGTTGACATGAGACATAACTGCTGATTGGATCTCTGAATCAGTGCTGGTAGCTACGATAAATCTGCAATCATACCCTTCTAATAAAGCTAGAGCTTTATTATAATCATCTACAGTAGGCGGTGCACCTTCACTACCTCCTGAAAGAGGAACCTCATCAGTATTAGCTGGGGGGAGAGTTGCTGAAGGTGTAGCCTTACTAGCTCTAACAATTTTAGATTTTTCTAAAGCATAGATAATAGCACCAAGTTCTGCAGTAACAATATAATTAGAAGTTTTGATATCTTGTTCTGTAACAGCATCTAAATAGCTGGTAGGTAAGTCTCCATCAGGGATATAAGGAGATAGGGAACAGGTGTAATTAGGAAGAGAATTTATAGCACTCACTAATTGTCCTATAGTTTGGTAATCGTTAGAAGTTAAATCAAAGACAAATCCCTCTTCAGGATGGTCTGCTACTACACAAGATATTTCAGTAGCTACATTATCAGTATGAGTAATAGTTAAATCGGCTGCATCAGCAGTTCCTGTATAGGTAATAGTAAAAGCATCACCTAAATTGTCAAATACTTCTACAGGGATATTATTATAATAGTCGTGAACGGTAATTTTCTTTCCTGAAGAAGTTCCATCAAATACTCCTACTCTAATATAGT
>JAKOQC010000341.1 GCA_029778565.1 bacterium | reverse complement strand
TGCTGGTAGCACCCCGTGTTGTAACAGCCTGTATAGTAATATGACTCTTTCTAATGCGTATTTGTCCAATATCAATGGGAAACTACCAATTTTGGGCGTTTCGGCGGGTTTGTTATTATGTACATTCTTTAGTGCCTGTAAATACGCAGACAGTTCTTGTTTTAGTGTTTTTTCTTGTTTTTCCTTTAAATTACTTTCAAAATCGATTTCCAAATTCAGCATAAAGTTATTATACCACAACGAAAAAATACTGAATCCAAACAAAAGAGGGCAACCACTAGCTTCAGTAGCTGCCCCCCATATCTATGGAGAAATTAGTGCTATGTACTCAATCAAGGTAGGACATGTTCATAAATCTCTGCTAACGTCACTAAATTAACAAATTCTTTGTTAGGGTCATCTTTTAAAAACGGTTCATAAAGCTGTATGTATGGTTCTATAGGTTGTGCTAGTGCATTATATATTTCGAAAGAAGCATCTAGTATTTCTGGTGAGAATTTTGTGTTATTAGTCGACAATGTAACCCGTAATCGTATACGTGCATTTTCCAAACTTATGTTTTTAGGAAAGTCGATCGACACGACTAACACGCCGTAAGGGTACTCTTCGTATGTATCATCGAGTATAGCCACCACCCAATCCATAACCTCCCACAGGTCGCGCCAATCGCCCCATGTAGCACCACCGTCTAAGGACAATTGATATTCGAGTGTAAACTTTTGGGTAATATCTGTATATTTATCAAAATCGTAGAAATTTACCTGCACAACAGTTGTACCTGTAATAAAATTCGGTGTCGGTGTGGAAATATCGTAAATAGAGCTTATATATGTGCCTGTAGTAGCAAATTCATATTCATCGATTGTTATTGCTATAGTACCAATTTGAACAGCTGCGTTGGTATTTATATTTCTGACGTAAAATTTCACTCCATCTTCTCTGAATAAACGTTTACCAAGATAAGATTCTGGAAGCAAAACCTTATTATCCATTTTAACTCTAACTTTCCCATAGTGAAACTCAAATCTGAATGTATGGGTGCCAGTGTGCCAACCATCTAAGGTTATCCGGTGTGGTGTAGTAAATAAATACATAGTACGTGAGTCACCATCATACCTTAAATAAAATTCTGTCAAACCTATTTCTATTTCACCAGTTTTTATTTCTGGGATGTTTACTGTAAATTCAATAACAGAATCATCGGCGATATTACTCCCAATCATGAAAGTCTCTTTTGTAGTTGCTTCACAACCTGCAAAGGAGGAACCATCTCTAGGGAAACTCATATAGCAATTACCATTACTACAGTCGATACCAACATCACCCTCCCATTCGTCATCATCATCATCAGTCCAGCACGTTGTTTCAAATGCTTCCGATCCATTGGTATGGTCTATTGTTATTGTTGTAGTGCGGATAAAAGTTCTATCAAGTGTTATTCCTCCTCCTGTAACAACGCTACATGTCTCTCCAACATCGTTCTTTGCAATATGAGAAGCAACTGGTATCGATTCGTTCCTATTACCATTATTGTTAACATCGTCAACATCGAGCTGTGTCACGCAGAGCGTGTAGTCATTGTCATGGTTCTCATAACGAAGTCCACTCTCTTCTGGATTGTCACTTAGCATGCTTTTGCCTGTATACGGATTTACGGGCTGTTGCGTGAAATAATCCTGCAGTTCACTCAAGTTATCTGGATATTTATTACCCTCCGTGCTATTACTTAATCTGTAGGTTTCTAATGCACCCTCA
>JAKOQC010000340.1 GCA_029778565.1 bacterium | reverse complement strand
TTTTGCTGGTCAGTTTTTATTATTACATAGGCCATCACAGCATACCTCCTTGCACATATAAAGCTACTGTGATGCTTGTAGCAGTGCCCGTATACTTAACCTTGAAGCCATTGGCCTGTTTTGCGCTAACAATAATATCCCCGGCAGTCCCGCCGGTTGTTGACACAATAACAGGAGTTACATTGTAGGTAGTCCTGTTTCTCAATTTATTAGATGGAATAACTACGGATTTGTCTGTATCTGCCCCTGTTATGGTGTCTGTGATTGTTACGACTTCATTCTCGTTTATTCTGTCGAGTAAAAGGCGGTTAAACTGGGCCATGACGGCATTTAATGCATTACTAATAAAGACACCTTGTTCAATATTGTTAAGATTTTTTGCCGACAATGGCGTACCTTCTTGTATAACCTGCCCATTTTGATCTACCACATGGTCCTGCCAGTTCGTTTTGTTATACAATTTTCTTTACACCTCCTGTAATTTGATTTCAAACAATGTGAGAAGCCCTCTGGTACCATCCTTTGTTATGTTCTCGTCCCTTGTTAAGAAAGTCTTGCCGTCATAGGTTATTAGCCTGTATTGCGTTATTTGACCTGTAATTGTTTCATCTACATATACGAAAATTTTTATCGAATTCGCTGTTACCTCAATTTTTTGAATATTAATGTCTTTATACTGTCCCTTTACTAACATTTGTGCCTTGTAAAGTCCATTTTTAAGCGCCTTAAATAGGAAATTCACTCCATCCTTTGTGATCATGCATACACCTCCATTCCGCAGTAGGTCGTCTCGCTAGCCCTAGGTAGGACGATAGAGAAGAAGCTAACTATGTGTTCAGTCAGGTTAACTTCATACCTCAAACCAGAAGCAACAGGATAGGTTGTTTCGCTGGCTCTGGGTAAGACAATAGAGAAGAAGCTAACTATGTGTTCAGTCAGGTTAACTTCATACCTCAAACCAGAAGCAACAGGATAGGTTGTTTCGCTGGCTCTGGGTAAGACAATAGAGAAGAAGCTAACTATGTGTTCAGTCAGGTTAACTTCATACCTCAAACCAGAAGCAACAGGAAATGTTGTTGGACTAGCTTTTATAAATGGCACGGACAGCCATGTCCACTTATCGCCGCTTGCGTTTTCTCTATATCGCCTGCCAAGTGTCGTGACTACTTCTTCACCAGAAACATCGACCGTGCCGCACAGTTTCAGAATATCGGAAAACCAGCGGTTAAACAGTACTGTAGCTTGAAGTTCGTGCAAGAAACCTAAAATAAGCTGGTATGACAAATGTGCCGGTTTGTTGTCCTCTATCTGCTCAAGTATCTTTTCAAGGGTAGTTCTTAGGCTCGTTTTAACCAAAAGCGTGACTTCAAAATTATACTCTTCATAATGCTCAATCACGTCAATACTATCTGCAACCCCATCTAGCAGTTTTTTAAACCGTTCTCGTGTTACCGGTGGCCGCATAATCAGCTTGCTTTTCAGTAATCTTCTCCGTTCCTCGATTGAATATGCTTCTGTTTTAAGCTCCAGAAACTCATCCCATAAATTTAGTCCCCATGTGGCCGTATCTATGAAAAACTGCTTTAGTATCTCATCGAGCGCTGTATGCAGCATATCAAGTTCTATGCCCTGTACTTCGGCTATTGCTCCCATCACCCTGCTGTTTTGGTAATACTTCGGCAAGTACTGCATGATTCTTTCTTTACTCATTGTAGGTCACCGTTCCTAATACTGCTTTCTCGTTCTCAGGAACAACGATGTTTCCAGTGCT
>JAKOQC010000339.1 GCA_029778565.1 bacterium | reverse complement strand
GGGGTATGAATCTCCCTTGCAAAGTTCCCTAGAATACCCTGCCTTTTTGCAGTTTCCATTAGTTGTAGATATCGTATTTGGGATTTTTCATATTGGGTCATGGTTTCGACATTCGCTTCTATCCCATGTCTAAGAGCGGTTAATTTCAAAGTAGCTTCCGACATATCGAACCCCCATTCCCTCATAGGCCGAGGTTGACCAGCCAGGGCACTTTGTAGTTTCTGCATAGCCACTTCATAATCAACATTAAAAATGGTAGCCAGATCATAACCTAACTGTGTTAGATTCTTGGACATAACCGTTGCCTTGTCTGCCGCTATACCGAAACCAGTAGCCATGTTATGAAATACGGCCTGGAACCTAATCCATTCGGAAGGATCTATCCCGAAAGCATCATGTACTTTATTTGCGAACTCTAACGCTTCGTCGCTTGCCCCACGCATAGTAACTCTAAACAAGTTAAGATTCTCCACATAGTTGTTACTTTCAATAACCCAATCTCTCATTTGCCTAGCAACTCTACGCAGTGCAAAATAGAGGACTCCTATTTTTACTTTCAACTGGCTTATCCCCGTGCCCATTACACCAAAAGACTTAGCTGTCTTCTTATTAGATGTAGATAATCTCTCGTTCTGGGTAATAAGCTTTTGGATTCTTGAAGGAAAAGCGCTAAACCCTGCGGCAACCTTATTCATTTCGTCAGCCAAAGGTCTTACAGCATTTACCACTCTTTCGATTTGAGCGCCTAGAGCATCCATATCAACCTTCGACAATTGCTCCATAATCTCGGGTAATTTTCTAAGTTGATTTAACATACTGCCTAATGTCGATTTTCCGAGAGTTGTTAAAGGTCTTAAAGCTTCTACCAGTTTTAAAATATTATCTGCAACTTTCGTGTCCTGAAAAACAACGTCTAGTTGTTGAACCACTTGCTCAAATCTAGCAAGCTGATTTAGAGTGCTACCGAGTCCTGTCTGAATTGTTGTTAAAGGCGTTAAACTGTTAGTAAGTTGCTTAATATCATTAGCAAAAGATTCGAAGTCCACAGTATCTAATGTATCACTAATAACGGGTAATTCGTGGAGAGCATTTAAGGTAGCACCTAATTTTGTATTAAAACCGCTTAGCGGAGTTAAAGAATTAGCCAATGTTTTTATTTGGGAAGCGAACCTATCGAAGCTTGTAAATTCGTTTATTTCTTCCGCTGTTCTTTTGAAATGGCGTAAAGAATTCAATAATCCGCTAGCTTGCGTCTTAAAGCCTTGTAAAGGACGAAGAGAAGTAGACAACTGCTTCATCTGTTCGTTGAATGTATTAAAATTAACTCCTTGTAAAGACTTTCCTAAATCTCCAGTCACTTTTTTTAATTTTTCCAACGACTTAGTAAGCGCATCAAGCCCGTCGACCGCTTTTTCCGAGTTTTCTGTTATTTCAATTTGCAATCCTTCTATAGTTATCGCCATCAGCGCTCACCATCTTTCTT
>JAKOQC010000338.1 GCA_029778565.1 bacterium | reverse complement strand
TCATACAACACATGCAGGTGAGCAACTAAGTTTTCAGCAAAATGGTTATTGTAAATTGGCAAATGGGTTAATTCTACAATGGGGTATTGGTGCGGCGGGCAATCCAACCAGCTTAACATTTCCGTTAGCGTTCCCTAATGCTTGTTTTACTGTTGTTGTTACAGTTAGGGGAGCTGTTAACCCAGCCACAACAAACAACGCTTATGACATCAACCGTACAGGTTTTTCGTATAACCAAGGAGCCGCGAGTGGTATATATTGGATAGCTATTGGGTATTAAGGAGGTGTTTAAATGTTTTACGCACATTATGACAATCAAACTGGACAAATCTTAGGCTTTTACACGCCTGATATTCATGGTAATAATATCCCTACACCAAATATCAAAATAACATATGACCAATGGCAGGATTGTCTGATTAATCAAGGGTTGCGTAAAATTGATGTAACAACCAAGCAAATTATTGCATGTGAACCGCCTGCCCCAACAAAAGAAGAACTTCTCGCCCAACTTGATGCAGAATACCAGCCGCAGTTTCAGCAACTCCAGCAAGCCTGGGCGGCGGCGCAATTGGACGGCAATCCAGCTCTTGTCGCTGAATTACAAGCGGAATACCAGGCATTAAAAGGCGAGTATCAAACCAAACAGGAGGCGATAATCAATGGTTAAACGGTGTTTTATCTGCGGAGCAAAAGAACAGAACAGGAAATGCACGAATACAAAGTGCCCGAGGTCGAAATAAAGCGGATGCAGATGCCCTGCTGGCAGCAGAAGGCTTGCATCTGAATAACTAATACTGTTTACATAAAAATGTGCCCAGGTACCGGAATGGCTCCTGGGTAATTTTGCGGAGGTGATATTATTGCCAGGTCCCGAACTCGCTCAGTATGGTATTGCCACGTTTGCTGTCGCGGGGCTGATTTTTATAGTAGCCCGCTTTTTTGACAACAAAAGCAAATACGAGCTTGCAGAGGTAATAGAAAACAATACAAAAGCGCTAGAACAGGTGACTGCTGTAGTACAGGCTATCCAGTTATCGTTGATCAGACAAGAAGCAAAGATTGATGAACTCCTGGAGCGGGCAAGGCGGTGAGGGGTGATGAGAGGCTTTTGGAACGATCTGGACGGCTG
>JAKOQC010000337.1 GCA_029778565.1 bacterium | reverse complement strand
TGGGGCTTGGCGAACACGAGATCTCAATACACTTGTATTTAATCATAACTCACTTGCATCTTTAAGTAATAATAGATTCACACTCCCAGCAGGGACATATTGTATTGATTGGGATGCCCCTGCTCATAATGTTAACAACCATAAATCAGCATTATATAATTATACTGGATCAACTATAGTAGCGTATGGCACTAGCGCGAGGTCTGATATTATTTCTTCTACTGCGACAAGTTCTACCACTAGTTCAGTAGGGACAACTGTTATAACAGTTACATCTTCAACCACATTTGAAATACGCCATATATGTGGAACTACAAGAGATAAGGTTGGTTTCGGAATAGCTACAAATTTAGCTACAGAAATTTATACTCGCGTGCGCATTAAAAAGATAGCATGAGGAGGCAACAAGATGAAATATACTGTTATAAAGGATGATAAATATACAGGTATAAACTATATTGGAATAAATGATGAAATACGTGCAAAATATACTAATCCTAATGAATATATTATGCCAATAGATGAATTCCCTGAACCCATATCATGGGGTAATGATGGTAATCCTATTTATGGTAGCGTAAATATAAATTCTCTAAAACGAGGTAAATTACAAGAACTTGCCAACGCTCGCTGGCAAGAAGAAACTGGAGGATATATCTATAAAGGTCATGAATTTCACAGTGACCGTGAGTCTCAAGACAGGGTATTCCAAGCCTACATGGCAAGTTTGAACGACCCAAGCTTCGCCGTAACATGGAAAACAAAAGACGGTTGGCTTGAGATGACTGCTTCGGATTTCATTACCTTGTACAACGAATTTCAAACGTTCTTGCAAGGATTGTATCAAAAAGAAAAAGCCTTACAAGAACAAGTCGAAGCAGCGACTACAATTGAAGAGTTAGAAGCTGTAAAATGGTAATTACAAAGTTACAAACAAAAGAAGGTGATGTTAAATGGCTAAAGCAGCAGGAGTTGTACCAGTAACCATAAACATAAAAATACCGCA
>JAKOQC010000336.1 GCA_029778565.1 bacterium | reverse complement strand
TATCACTTCTTCTGACTCTGACGTAAACTAACGCTTGTTGTCCATTGAGTGTTACTCTACCAGTTGGTAAGGGCGGATGCACATTGTATTTTTCGTTGAATTCTTCCTCCACATTAAGGGTTATTCCACCTATGGCGTCTATGAGTTTAGTAAAACCTGCGAAATCCACCACTGCTATTCTGTGAATCCGTATGTTGAAAAGCTGTTCAACAGTCTTTTCAGATAAAGAGGCACCGCCAATCTCGAAAGCACGGTTTATGTTCATGATTCCATGGCCAGGAACTTGAACGCGGGAATCTCGTGGGACAGAAACTTCAAGAATGCTGTTCTTGCAAGGCTGGATAGAATAAAGCATGATGGTATCAGAGCGTGGCCTTCGGTTGTATGGTTCGCCCGTGTCAATAAGCAAGCCCCAGGCATGGGAAAGATAGAAATATAACTGAATTATAAGTTATTGTCCTTGTCCTCTTTACACTTGGCATCGTATTCTAGGAAAACGCTTAGAAATTAGATCTTATTAGGAATAGTGAGCTCTGAACCATGCTTCCAGTATACGCAAAATGTTCTTTTCTTGTCACCGTAAATTCGGTTGAGCAATTATCGCACTGTCATAACGCGTGAAGAGAGGAATAATAGAGTTAGAGAATTTGGCATAAGAGTTAAGATGATCTGCTGCAAGTTTAGCTCCCGGTTTAATTTAAAGGACCTGGATAGCTGTGCTCTGGCAACGAGCTATAATATGTAGCGGCGAAGTCTGATGTATGATCAAAATACTATGTAGAGGCAGGATCGAATTGAGGGAGTAACTTACAGGTATGGTAGTTATTTGGTTGGCCTTGTTTGTTCTAGGTGTAGGTTTATCGTTCTTTTCTATTAGGTGAGCTTTTGTCTACTATCTCGTTGCATCGTTGGTCTTCCCAGTGCTATGGCTTGGGGAAACTGCAGTACGCTTTAAAACCGCGCACTGTTTGTGGTTTTTTACTTGTCTTGTTTAACAAGCTAAGAAAAGATACGATTTTTCATATGATCAAGTTAATGAAGGTTTATGATTTATTCTTAGTAATTGTGTTGTTGGGTACTCTTGTGAACATTCCGACGAGCTGCCAGAGTTTTTTAGATTTGTTAGTCCAGTTTTATGTGCTGACTAGACCATTTTTGATTATGTTCTTGTTTAGTATCGCTAGTTTACCGCTATATACAGTGGAGTCTATTACTTGGGTGTTCATGTACTTGAACATTCCTATTGCTCTTTTTAGTATTGGCCAATCATTGGGTCTGGATCTTGCCGAGAGGATAACTGTACTAGGTAATTCTTCTCCTTGGCGAACCCAAATATACAGTCTTTTGTTAAGTACTGGGCGTATTCTAAGGAGTACTGGCGTTTTGGAGTCTCCTGTATACAACGGTGTCTATTTTACGTTAGTTCTGTGTGCTGCGAGCATTTTACTCATGCAGTCAGCACTTAACGGTTTCAAAAGATGGCTCCTGTACGGTAATATTGCGCTTGTGTTTTTTAGCGAGGCTTTCTACTCTGACATCGACTTTTCTTATGGGTAGCCTGATAACCATTTTTTCGTAACCGCAACATTTGTTAAAACTAAACGTTATCATGAATATTGGGCTTATGTGATGGGCATGTGCATTATGTTTCTTTTTACGGCTATAGTTATTGGTGAATTTCTTGCTGATCCTCTCATTTCTTCTGAGCTGGCTTAGCAGTTGAGAGAAACTTTTTCAGGTAAAACATTTGATTCACGCCATGGTTCGGACAGTACATTATTAGTAAATGTGTACAGTATTAGATAGGCTGCTAATTGGGTGGGGCGTGGTTAATACAGAGAACGTGTTTGTTGGAGACTCCTTGTACTTGTCAGTCTTCTACAGGGCAGGCATACTTGGTTCTGTCTTGTTTTTCTTAGTTATTCTACGGATTCTAAGGCATAGTTTGTACCTGTTAAACAAAACTTTCCCAGACGCTGTTATAGGTGCGGTTTCCTTACTGTGGACATTAATTTCCCTTGCCGAAGGTTTAGGAAGTGGCGGTGCTTCCTATGTACCACGTCTTCAGGAATGGTAGTGGGCTGTGGTTGCGATGGCTATGAGTATTCCCGTTTCGAGTAGGCCAGCAAATTTGTGCAAGAATGATGAAACACTTTCCACGAAGGTGCCTGCGAGTTGAGAGATGCACCCTCGGTAACTTATAGCGCAGTTTTACTTCCGCGTTGTCGTTTTGTTTATGCGAATGAGAAGTTAGAGAGTATGATCTCTCTTCTCAGATGCCAGGAGCATATGTAGTCTTTTGAATTAAGAATTTTTACATTTATTTTTGATGTTTATTAAGTGAAGAGATGTTCTTTGTAGTTTTGGGCAGAAGTTAATCCTAGAAACGGCCTCATAAGCATGTGTGAACTTGTCTTTTATGCAGCTCGGGTGATATCATATAATAGAAACGATGTTGCAGGGTATAGTAGTTCGTGTAGTTGATCTTTTTGCCTTGATCACAGCAAAGGTTGACTTCTACAAAGATGCTGTATACAAGGTCGCCGTAAGTTAGCGTTTGCTCAAGAGGCTCAGAAACTCAAATAGCAGGAAACTTCTGTTGATGGAAGCATGAGCGTATGATAAAGATGTCAAGGTGTTGAGGAAGAAGAGATGGGCAGGAAAATTAAAGTTTTACACATAATACCTAATTTTGGAACTGGTGGAGCTGAAAGATTTGTGGTAGATCTCCTCGAAAATACCGATAGAAAAAAGTTTGATGTTGCTGCCGTGAGTCTTTACGGGGAAACCGGAACAATTCTTGAAAAAGAAATTAGAAGTAAAAACTTAAAGGTATATTACCTTGACAAACACAGGGGTCTGGATCTGAGCATGATACCTAAACTGTACAGACTAATTAAACACTGCAGGCCGGACGTAGTCCACAGCCATCGTTATGTGCTTCGCTATGCGTTGTGGCCGTCTATCTTTTGCCATGTACCTGTGCGCGTGCACACGTTCCATAGCATCGCTCAAAAAGAAGTGGACTGGGTGGGGAAATTGATACACAAGATTGCTTTTACTTTTGGAGGCGTAGTTCCAGTAAGTATCTCAGAAGAGGTTGCAGATTCAGTCCGCCTTGTATATGGTGCCAAATTGCAGTCGCCTGTTATTTTTAACGGTGTAGATACGAAACGGTTTGCTTGTAGTAATTGTAAAAAGGAGAAACAGGAAGGGGGAGAAATCATCCTGCTTCATGTGGGAAGGTTTTCACCGTCAAAGAACCACAAACTTCTTATAGAAGCATTTTCTTACGCGCTGAACCAGAATCCTAATTTACGACTTTGGCTTGTTGGAGACGGCGAGCTTCGGCCATCGATTGAAGAAATGGTGCAAAAACTGGGTTTGGGAGACAGAATACGGTTTTTGGG